>NZ_CP063164.1:1200000-1536564 GCF_014931715.1 Sulfurovum indicum
TACTCTTTTCATTTTTCTATTCACATGATAGAATATATTCATCAAAGATGAAAGGACAAGTATGCGAGTCACCAACCGTCAGATCGCTGACATCTTCAATGAAACAGCCGATCTGATCGACATTGACGGTGAAAATCCTTTCAGGGTACGGGCTTACAGAAATGCTGCCAGAACCATTCTCTCCCATCCCAGAAATATGGCAGACCTTGTGGAGGAGCAATTTGATCTTACCTCTTTAAAAGGTATAGGCAGGGAGCTTGCCAAAAAGATCACGGAGATCGTCCAAACAGGAAAGCTCTCTTATCTTGAAAAACTCAAACGTATCCATCCTCCGGGAATAGAAAAACTGCTGAAGATACCGGGACTGGGTCCAAGACGGGTACGCCTCCTGCATGAATTTCTCCATATCAATTCCCTGCATGACCTTGAAAACGCACTCAGACAGGACAAACTGCAAAGTGTACCCAGCTTTGGTCCCAAACTTATAGAGATGATCGAAAAAGAACTGAAAAAGAGACGCTACGAGGAGAAGCGCTACCCTCTTTCAGAAGCAGATTCTGTTTCCCGGTGGCTTCTGGAAACACTCTGTTCAGCAAAAGGCCTGATCGAAATTGAAGTTGCAGGAAGTATCAGAAGAAGATCTGAAACAGTGCATGATATTGATATCGTTGCCGCTGCTGAAACAGAAAATGACATTATGGAGCATTTCACTACACTGCCGGAGGCAGAAAGAGTGCTCATGAAGGGACCGACACGCTCTTCCGTCATTCTGATCAACGGTATCACTGTCGACCTCAGGGTAGTTCCGGCTGAAAACTTTGGTGCGGCCCTACACCACTTTACCGGATCGAAAGCCCACAATATAGCCTTGCGAAAACTGGCCATTACCAAAGAGATGAAGATCAATGAATACGGTATTTACAAAAAGGGAAAAAGAATCGGCGGGGAGAAAGAAGAGGATATTTACAAAAAACTTGATATGGACTACATTGCGCCTGAACTTCGTGAAAACAGAGGAGAAATAGTGGTGGCCCAACAACACAGACTTCCCTCTTTGGTCTCAGAAGAAGAGATACAGGGTGATCTGCATATACATACGACCTACAGTGACGGCACCAATACGATCCGGGAAATGGCACTCAGAGCAAAAGAGAAAGGGTATGAATACATTGCTGTTACCGACCATACCAGACACCTTGCCGTCGCACACGGACTGGATGAGAAGAAAGCCAAAAAACAACTCGAGGAGATTGACCGGCTTAATGAGGAACTCCAGGGTATTACTATCCTGAAGTCCGCAGAAGTCGACATTCTTGAAGACGGCAGTCTTGATCTTCCGGAGAGTATTCTCAAAGAACTTGACCTTACTGTCTGCGCTGTCCATTTCAAGTTTGATCTTTCACAGCAGGCACAGACCAAACGTATTCTCAAAGCGATGGAACATCCCTTCTTCACCATTCTGGGCCATCCTACAGGACGGCTTATCGGTCTGCGTGATCCTTATGATATCGATATGGAGGCCATCATACATGCAGCAGCCCAATGCGGATGTATACTTGAACTCAATGCGCAGCCTGATCGTCTCGATCTCAATGATATACACTGTAAAATGGCAAAAGAGGCTGGGGTACCCATTGCTATCTCTACCGATGCCCACTCCGTCAATGATCTCGATCTCATGCATTACGGTATCGGACAGGCACGACGCGGATGGCTTGGAAAAGAGAATGTTGTCAATACAAGAGGTCTGAAAGAACTTAAAAAAGTATTAAAAAAGTAAACTTGTTCCGAACCTACAAACGACAAGCAGTTGTCGTTTGCTTAACGGTTTTTCCGCTGCGGCTCCGCTTTACTACGACCGCTCTGGTTCCGAACCTACAAACGACAAGCAGTTGTCGTTTGCTTAACGGTTTTGCCGCTGCGGCTCCGCTTTGCTACGACCGCTCTGGTTCCGAACCTACAAACGACAAGCAGTTGTCGTTTGCTTAACGGTTCTCATAATACTCTTCTGCCTGGTAGACAAAGATTTCAGGGTGCTCTTCCAGACAGTTTGACACCATACCTGCCTTTTGGCACAGGTGCGTCATAAAGCTCTCGAAGGTAGGCAGCTGCTCCCATACCTGCGGTAGAAAAGTTGCCTGGTAAGGTCCCTTTTTCAGGATTACCCCGTCAATGCCGGGTCTGAGTTTCGACTTCAGATCTGCTGCTGAAGTGTAAGGAAGCAGTTTTGGCTCGGTGAGTAAAGAGACCTCTATGGTGATCTTGTCGAACTCTTCAGGACTCAAGGCATCAAATCTCGGATCACCAAACGCAGCACTCTGGGCATTTTGAATGATATCCTCATAGAGTGCGCGGTGAGCTATGATGGAGCCGATACAGCCTCTAAGTGTCCCGTCTGCCTTTTTGTTCAGTGTCACAAATGCCGCCCCTTTTTTACTGAGCCACGGATTTTCTCTGCGCAGTGTCTCCATATCGACACCATAGTCGATGCCGAATTTCTGTGCGATCGCTGCACGTGCCAGTTTCAGCAATACCTCTTTTTTACCCATCTTGATCCTCCTGTGTAAAAGCAACACTGACATAGCCTACCACCTGTGATCTGTCCCCGCTGGCATCCGCACTTGTTCGATAGTCGAGTATATGCGGTCTCAAGCCTTTGTGTCTGGCTGATACCAGCATAGCCTCCACTCCTCTCTTCCCACACGCTTCACATCCCTGATGCAGTTCAGACGGCTTCAGATTCATAATGGCATCAAGACAAATACTGTCCAGCCGTTTAGCTTTCTCAATGTCATAGTAGTGACTCAGATCCGTGCTGATCACCACTGCTGTCTGAGGATCTTCAAGCAAATAGTCAATGACATCGGCAAGTTCCTGTGGTGCAACATCACCATAGACCAGTTCCACTACTGAAACATCAGGCATATAATGCTTAATGAACGGCATCTGTACCTCCGTACTGTGTTCCTGATGAGCATCCGGATAAAAGTGGATTCCAAACCGTCTCTCAAGGACCTTTACTGTCTCTTTGTCTATATTCAAAACACCAAGCGGCGTCTCATAACTCTCATAGTCAGCTACCGATATGCCATCAAGGTAAACCCGGTGGCTGGGCCCGATCACTGCAATACGCTTTAGATTCTGGGCTGCCAGCATACGCAGTACAACGTTTGCTGTGAATCCGGAATAGATATATCCAGCATGCGGGACAATAACTGCTCTGGATCTTAACGAGAACAGCTTCTTCATATCGGCATGCTCATCAAGTATCGTATTATAATGATCAATCATCTTTAATATTTCATCTTTTCCTGCCGGATAGAACTGTCCGGCTACAGCTGTACTTCTGACAGATTTACCTGTTGTCATAGCTGTACCCTCCTATTCATATATGCCTCTACAGGCTCTTTATTCCACTTTACCTTCAGTAGACTTACGAAGAGATCACCTCCGGTTTCAGGCTGATGAACATAAAACTGTTCCTGTTCACCTAAGGGCTTCACGGTTCCGAGGCTGCAAGCGTGAAGCAGTTTCCGTTCGTTCCGCACTTCTCATTCCCACACTCCTTCTATAGTGTTTTTACACACAGGGCAACGGTCACCTTCCAGATGTGTTGTGATCTCTCCATATCTTTTTCTTTCGATCAGCAGTGTTTCGCAGTGTGGACAGTACGTATCAGAGTCCGCATCAACATTCCCGAGATAAATATATTTCAGTCCAGCCTCTTTTCCGATCTTGCGGGCCCTTTTCAGTGTTGCCGTTTTTGTCGCATCATGGTCCTGCATCTTGTAGTTGGGATAGAATGCACTCAAATGCCATGGGACATGGACCCCCAGATCGTTTGCAATGAACGCAGCCATCTCGCTCAGCTCCTTGTCACTGTCATTTTCACCTTCTATAAGCAGTGTCGTCACTTCCACCCACACACCGTTCTTTACCAGTCGTCTCAGTGTATCCCTGACCTCTTCCAATCCGCCTTTGAGGACCTTTTTGTAATATTTGTCATCCCAGCTTTTAAGATCAATATTGGCCGCATCTACCCAGCTTGCCATATCATCGACCATCTCAGGGGACTCAAAGCCGTTACTGACAAAAATATTCTTAATCCCTTTCTCTTTTGCAATAAGCCCGATATCTTTTGCATACGGGTAAAAAATAGTCGGTTCATTATAGGTATAGGCTATTGACTTGGCACCATGTTCGATGGCAAGTTCTACCATCAGGTCAGGGCTCACTTCGATATCTTCATTGACCATTTTACTTTGTGAAATATCCCAGTTCTGACAGAATGGGCATTTGAAGTTACACCCAACTGTCCCAAAAGAAAGTACCTTCGAACCGGGAATGAGATGATAGAGCGGCTTCTTCTCAACCGGATCCACATGTACCGCTACAGGATGGCCATACACCAGCGTTTTCAGCTCTCCTTCTACATTCTGGTTCACTCCGCAGATACCTACTTCCCCTTCTTTCAGTTGACACCTGTGCCTGCAAAGGTTGCAAACAATCTTCCTATTCTCTTCAGGGGTATAGTATTTAAATGTTTCATGATAAGTCATCGGCTTAACCTTTATACTAATGGACTAAAGTTTACTTCATTATATCACTAAAGGTATCAAATGTCAAACGATACATTGTTATTTTAGATTCTTTTTGTATACTCCACAAATGAATATACCCCAAGCCCAAGGAAACTGACAAATGAAACTGCTTGTATCAGCTATCGAACCCTCTGCCAATCTGCATCTGCGTGAAGTACTCAAACATACAAAGGAGATTGAGCTTATAGGTATTTTTGACAAACGCATCGACGCAGGTACACCACTGTATGACATTACCCAAATGGCGATCATGGGGGTGGTCGATGCCGTCAAAAAGCTGCGCTGGTTCTTCAAAACAGCCGATAAGATGGTTGATCTTGCAAAAGAGGCGGACAAAGTGCTTTTGATGGACTCGTCAGGCTTCAACCTGCCGCTGGCCAAAAAACTCAAAGAGAAGTACCCAGAGAAGGAGATCGTCTACTACATCCTGCCTCAGGTCTGGGCAAGCCGTCCCAAACGTGTCGAGAAACTTGAAAAATACTGCGACCATCTACTTGGCATCCTCCCTTTTGAGACCAGTTATTATCCAAGCGGTAAAGCGCAATATGTCGGGCATCCTCTGCTCGATGAAATCAATGCTGTATGCCATCACGAAGAGAACAGGGGGTGTATTGCTTTTCTTCCCGGAAGCCGTAAAGGAGAGATAGAGCGTCTTATGCCCATTTTTCTTGAAGTACGCAAACAATTCCCCGATATCCGTCCTCTGCTTGTCATCCCTCCCCATTTCAGCAGAGACCAGATCGCAAAACTCTATATCGGTAACCGGAACTTTGAGATCGTACGCAACACACAGGAGGCACTCTCACGTGCAGAGTTCGCTTTCATCTGTTCAGGTACTGCTACCCTGGAAGCAGCCCTCATAGGTACCCCTTTTACCCTGGCTTATATTGCAAAAAAGTTCGATTTTTTTGTGGGTACAAAAATACTCGGTATCAAACAGGTAGGACTGGCCAATATTATTCTCACACACCACAACGGTACAACCTTGCACAATGAACTGCTCCAGGATAAGGTAACCGTTGACAATCTGGTCAAAGAGTACTACAATACCGACCGGAAAAAGTTCACCGACAAAGCCAAAGAATTGAAAGAATACCTTGATCATGGCAGTTCGGAAAATGTCGCGAGGATCATTATGCAAACATAGAGTGGGTTGACCCACCAAAATAGTAAAGGTGGATAAATCCAGCCTACAAAAATTTTAACAAGGAATGAGTAATGGGTAATCGAAATAAAAGCATTGCAAAGCAATCCATTCCAACGCTATCGACTATCAACTATCAACTATCAACTGAACTAACACGGAGTACTCCATGTTAGTTCATATCTGCTGCTCCGTCGACAGCCACTACTTTCTACAGAAACTCCAAAAAGAGTATCCGAAAGAGAAACTTGTGGGTTTCTTTTACGACCCCAACATTCACCCCTATTCAGAGTACTATCTGCGCCTGCTCGATGTCAAACGCAGCTGCAGGATGCTTGGTATTGAACTCATAGAAGGTGAGTATGATACAGAGAACTGGCTTGATGCGGTAAGAGGTTTGGAACACGAACCTGAGAAAGGGGCACGCTGTGCAGTCTGTTTTGACAGACGGTTTGAAGTCTCGGCACAAAAAGCGGCACAGCTTGGCGAAAAAACATTTACCTCGACACTGCTTACTTCTCCCAAAAAGTCACTCAAGCAGCTTAAGGCAGCCGGTGATGCTTTGGCTGAACGGGAAGGTATCTCGTTTATCGCCCCTGATTACCGTAAGGCATCAGGTACCCAGGAGCAAAATATCCTGGCCAAAGAGGATGCGCTTTACCGTCAGGACTATTGCGGATGTCTTTTCGGACTGACCATGCAAAGAGAGCAGCAGCAGAAACTGGCAGATGAACTCTTTGTTCCTCTCTCCGGACAGATACAGCCTGAATCCATCGAGGCACGCATCAGACTCTATGAAAAACGCTGGGAACTTGAAGAACAAAATATCCCGTACAAGATAGTCAAACAGCGTTTTCTGAACTGGCGATTGAAATTTGCCATGCTCAAAGTGCGTAAAGAGGTTGTAGCGGCACATATTCTTCCCTACTCTACACTGAAAGGTGAATATACCAGAGGAAAGATAGAGTATCAAATCAATGATGTACACCATATGAGCAGAGATGAGGTAAAGTTCATTACTCTTGCAACCTACAACCAACTGCTTGCTACCACGTACACCTCGCTTACAGAACTGCTCTTCAACCCGCCGGAGTTTAAAGATGAAGTTGCTCTAAGATCCCGGCTCGGCCTCGATGCCTATGACCTTTCGGCCGTTGTTGTCACAGAAGAGATCCCTTCAAAGAAGATCGAACTTCTTATACAGAGTGAGACCTATAGTGATGTAGAGGAGAGGCTTATACAACTGGCACAGTAAATTCATGATACAAAGAATCTGAAAAGAGAGGCTAAACCATTTTTTACCAATTTTTAGATAAAATAAGCAAATTTTATACTAAAAAAGGTTTTCAAGTGCTATTAAATGTTGTTGAAATTCAAAAAATTCTGCCACACAGATATCCATTCCTTCTGGTCGACCGTATTACCGGTCTCCAAGAGGGGGAGTATATCGAAGGCTATAAAAATGTCTCCATTTCCGAGCCGGTCTTTCAGGGACATTTCCCTGATCATCCTATCTATCCCGGTGTCATGATTATTGAAGGAATGGCACAGGCCGGCGGTGTACTTGCATTCAAGAGCATGAACAATGCTTCCCAGGAAGAGATCGAAAATAAAGTAGTTTATTTCATGAGCATCGACAAGGCAAAATTCCGATCTCCTGTGACTCCGGGTGATCAGCTGGTCTACAAAATCAATGTTATCAAGAACAAAGGGGCAGTCTGGCAGCTCGATGCAAAAGCCTATGTCGATGACAAGGTTGTGGCACAGGCTGAACTTAAAGCCATGATCGTAGACAAGTAGGTTCCTTATGCCCAATATACATCAAACAGCGATTATTGAAAAAGGAGCGGTCCTCGGAGAGAATGTTACCATAGGACCTTTTGCCTATATTGGACCAAGAGTCAAGATCGGCGAAGGGACAACTGTAGCTGCCCATGCTGTCATTGAAGGTATTACAACGATCGGGAAAAACAACCGTATTTTTTCCCATGCGGCCGTAGGAACTATTCCACAGGACCTCAAGTATGACGGTGAGGAGAGTGAACTGATCATTGGTGACAACAATACCATTAGAGAATTCACACTGCTTAATCCAGGTACCAAAGGTGGCGGTATGGTCACCAAGATAGGTAACCACAACCTTCTTATGGGCTATGTCCACCTCGGTCATGATGTGATCCTGGGAGACCACTGTATCCTGGCAAACGGTGCTACCCTTGCGGGTCATGTCGAGCTTGGCAACCATGTGGTCATAGGCGGGCTTACTCCTGTTCACCAGTTCGTACATATTGGAGATTATGCCATGGTCGGCGGTGCCAGTGCAGTGGCGCAGGATATTCCCCCCTACTGTCTTGCAGAAGGCAATCGTGCCGTACTCCGGGGACTGAATCTTACCGGACTCAGACGCAAAATAGACCGTGAAGAGATCAACAGCCTTAAAAGTGCCTACAGAGAGCTCTTCGAACAGGGGAAACCGCTGCAGGAAGTGGCACAGACACTCTTCGAAACAGATGAATCCCCCTATGTCAAAGCATTATGTATGTTCATAAAAACATCCAAACGCGGTATTCCGTTTACCAGAAAATAGTATAATTTAGAAAGAAAATATGAGGATAAAATATGTCAATTAAAGCGTGTAGCTTCTGTACTGCTGTTGAAAGTGAAGAGAATCCACTGATAGCCGGAGAGAATGCCTATATCTGCTCCAACTGTGTGATCTCTGCCTATAAGATCCTTTTTGGAGAAGAGGAAGAACAGGAATCCGACTATGATGCAGAGACCCATGTTCTTTATACCCCAAAAGAGATCAATGCCATACTCAACGAGTATGTGATCGGACAGGACAATGCGAAAAAAACACTTTCAGTGGCTGTCTACAATCACTACAAACGTATTTTCAGAGATACTGCCGAAGATGATACCCAGATCGCAAAATCCAATGTTCTTCTCATTGGACCTACCGGTTCAGGTAAAACACTGTTGGCACAGACCATTGCAAGATTTTTAAACGTACCCATTGCCATTGCTGATGCAACAAATCTCACAGAAGCAGGCTATGTAGGTGAGGATGTGGAAAATATCCTTACTAAACTCCTTATGGCAGCAGACGGAGATGTCAAGCGTGCAGAACAGGGCATCGTCTTTATCGATGAGGTTGACAAGATCGCACGTATGGGAGAGAACCGATCTATTACCCGTGATGTCTCCGGAGAAGGTGTACAGCAGGCCCTGCTGAAACTCATAGAGGGTTCTGTAGTGAATATCCCGCCAAAAGGCGGACGTAAACATCCGAACCAGGACTTTATCCAGATCGATACTTCCAACATCCTTTTCATTTGTGGCGGTGCATTTGACGGACTTAACGATATTCTCAAGAGAAGACTCGGTTCGAATGTACTGGGATTTGGACAGGCAAAACGTTCCAAAAAGGAAGAAGAGAACCTGCTCCCTATGGTAGAAGCGGACGACCTCGTCACTTACGGACTCATCCCTGAACTGATAGGACGTCTGCATGTACTGACAACCCTGGGTGAGATCAGCAAAGAAGATATGGTACGTATCCTGGTTGAACCGAAGAACTCACTGGTAAAACAGTACCAAAAACTCTTTGAGATCGATAATGTGAGCTTGTCTTTCGAGGAGGATGCACTTGCACTCATCGCACAAAAAGCACTGGACCGAAAGACCGGTGCACGAGGACTGAGATCTATCATGGAAGAGATACTGCTTGATATCATGTATGAACTTCCGGAACTTGACGGATATGAAGTAGTCATTACTGAAGAAGTAGTTGCAACCGGTGCCAAACCACTCTATATCAAAGATAAAAAAACAGCATAGGCTATAAAGGATAATCGATATGTTCAAAAAAATATTGGGAATGTTCTCCAACGACCTTGCCATCGACCTGGGAACAGCGAACACACTGGTTCTTGTCAAGGGACAGGGGATCAGTATCAATGAACCCTCCGTTGTAGCTATCCAGTATGACAAACATGGACAACAGCGTATTCTGGCCGTAGGTCAGGAAGCAAAAGACATGGTAGGTAAAACACCGGGCAACATCCGTGCTATCCGCCCGATGAAAGATGGGGTTATCGCCGATTTTGAAGTCACCGAGATGATGATCCGCTACTTCATCGAAAAAGCACACAAAAGAAAAGGATTCTTCTCTCCCCGTATCATCATCTGTGTACCTTATGGCCTGACACAGGTTGAAAGACGGGCTGTCAAGGATTCAGCAGAAAATGCCGGTGCACGCTATGTCTATCTCATTGAAGAGCCTATGGCAGCTGCGATCGGAGCCGGGATCCCGGTCAAAGATCCAAACGGAAACCTCGTAGTGGATATCGGCGGGGGGACCACAGAGATCGGAGTAACCTCTCTTGGAGGTCTTGTTCAGAGTAAATCGATCAGGATTGCCGGAGACCACATCGATCAGGCGATCGTCGATTATGTGAAAAAAAACTTCAACCTGCTTATCGGTGAACGTGTGGCAGAAGAGCTTAAAATCAAGATCGGTACCGCTATACCACTTGCAGAAGAGCTTGTCACAACGGTACGAGGAAGGGATCAGGTAGAGGGAAGCCTTACCTCCGTAGAGATCACTTCCGAACATATCAGAGCAGCAATGAAAGACTCTATTGAAGAGATTGCAGAGGCATTGAAAGATGTACTTGAACATACACCGCCCGAACTGGCAGGTGACATCGTAGAGAACGGGATCGTACTGACCGGCGGCGGGGCACTCATCCGCGGTCTTGACAAATATCTTTCCGACATCGTTAAGCTTCCGGTCTATATTGCGGAAGACCCTCTTCTTGCTGTGGCCAAAGGTACAGGAAAAGCACTTGATGAGATAGACCTGCTACAGCAAATGGCGTATGAAGACTAGAATCACCATCATCATACTGCTTCTCCTGATATTGGGAGTACTCCTGACACGAAATGACAAGCGTATCACCGATACGCTTCTAAATGTTATCAACCCTATCAAACAAAACTACAAAGCCTTTACACAAGAGATCGAAGACAAAGGACAAAGTTATCTTTTCCAACAGGAATCTATAGAGAAACTGAGCAAAGAGAACCGTATCCTTCGCAAAAGACTGCTTGAACAGACCCACTATATCAAACAGGTCAAAGATATCTATGAGGTGCTTCCCCGCTTAAGCAAACTGCCGGTACACAATATTGCTCTGACAAGTACGATCTCTTATGTCAAGCTAAACAGCTTTTCACAAATCATTTTAACCAAACCCAAAGGCTTGAATGAAAAACAGATCTATGGTCTGATGCAGGACAGCGTGGTTGCGGGTATTGCACGTCTGCATAACAACCAGCTCTACGGATATCTTACGTCAGATCCCAAATGCCGCTTCTCAGTCTTTGTCGGCAAAGAACAGGCTCCGGGTATTGCCATTGGCCTGGAGAAAAATATGATGATCGTGAAGTTCATTCCAAAATGGCACAAGATCAAGCGTGGAGACAAGGTGTATACCTCAGGACTCGACTATATCTTTTTTGCCGGTCTTCCCGTAGGTGTCGTCACCCAGGTGGACGTACAGAGCGCCTATAAAGTAGCCTATATCAAAACCTATGCCGATATTTTCCACCCCAAGGTCTTTTTCCTTATTCAGGACTCGGCTGCAACTCTGACAAAAGGGTTTGACAGATCTGCTACACGTCTCCGGGACCCATGTTCCGATCTATCCATACTCGATGAGCAGAATATAACAAAGATCATCATGCAGCCTGAACAAAACGATACAGTACCTCAGATCTCAAGTATTCCAAGCCGTATTGACCAGACTCAGGAGGAGATCATTGAACCGGAAGTACCGACGGAACATCCCGAGGCCGAAAAACCAAAAGCGAAAGTTAAAAAACAAAAAAAGAAAAAAACTTTCCATGAAAGTCTTGATCTCTTCTGATACTTCAAAAAACGCCCTTTATTAAGGGCAGTTTTTACCCTTTTACTGTATAATCTTAAACTAAAAATCAAGGGTACCTCTCCATGCCAAAACGCGAAGATATCAAAACCATTTTACTTATTGGATCAGGACCGATCGTTATCGGACAAGCCTGTGAATTCGACTACTCCGGAACACAAGCAGCCAAAACGCTCAAAGAGCTTGGCTACCGTGTTGTACTTATCAATTCAAACCCAGCTACGATCATGACCGATCCCGAGTTTGCCCACAGAACCTACATTGAGCCTATCACAGAAGATGTGATAAAGAAAATCATCGAGAAAGAGAATGTCGATGCCATCTTGCCGACAATGGGTGGACAGACAGCGCTCAATGTTGCTATGAGTATGTATGAGAAAGGAATGCTTGATGGTGTAGAATTCCTTGGTGCGAACCCTGCTGCCATCAAAAAGGGTGAGGACAGACAGGAGTTCAAAGAGGCGATGATCAAGATCGGTATGGACCTTCCCATCTCCCAATACGCCTACAATATGGATGAAGCGCTTGATGCAGCCAAAAAGATCGGTTTCCCGCTGATCATCCGTGCATCCTACACACTGGCCGGCGGAGGTTCAGGTGTAGCCTATAACATGGATGAATTCAAAGAGATCGTAAAAGGCGGACTTGAAGCTTCTCCTATCTCTGAGATCCTTATTGAAGAGTCGCTGCTTGGATGGAAAGAGTATGAGATGGAGGTCATCCGTGACCGCGAGGACAACTGTATCATTGTCTGTTCCATCGAGAACTTTGACCCCATGGGCGTACATACCGGCGACTCTATTACCATTGCACCTGCCCTTACCCTGACCGACAAAGAGTATCAGCGTATGCGTGATGCCTCTTTTGCCATCCTCAGAGAAGTCGGTGTCGATACCGGCGGATCGAATGTACAGTTCTCCATCAATCCGGAAACTGGACGTATGATCGTTATTGAGATGAACCCGAGAGTCAGCCGCTCTTCTGCATTGGCATCCAAAGCGACAGGATACCCTATTGCCAAAGTAGCAACTCTCCTGGCTGTAGGATACACACTTGACGAGATCACAAACGATATTACAGGAACGCCGGCATCATTTGAACCGGTCATCGACTACATCGTGACAAAACTTCCACGCTTTACTTTCGAAAAATTCCCAATGGCAGACTCCACTCTGACTACGGCTATGAAGTCAGTCGGTGAAGCAATGAGTATGGGAAGAACGTTCAAAGAGTCTTTCCAGAAAGCACTCTGTTCCCTTGAGACCGGACTCACCGGATTCAATGAGATCAAATGTGACAGTGAAACACTCATAAGAGAGATACGCCGTCCTAATGCGCAGCGTATGCTTTATGTCTATGAAGGTCTCAGACGCGGTATGAGCGTCGATGCGATCTTTGATCTTTGTAAGATCGACCGTTGGTTCCTCTATCAGTTTGAAGAGCTTGTTACACAGGAAAAAGCAATGGACATCGCCCTTCTCTCTGATGCAACACGTCTTAGAGAGGCAAAAGCAGATGGCTTCTCAGATGCCTATATAGCAGAAGTGATCAATAAGAAAGAGGGGCTGAACCTTACTGAAAACGATATTTACAATGCCAGAGAAAAACTGGGTATTGCATTGGAATACAATGAAGTGGATACCTGTGCAGCAGAGTTCAAGGCACTTACACCGTACCTCTACTCTACAACAAACATCACCAAGCTTCCGCAGCCTGCAAAGACAGAGTCTGATGAGAAAAAAGTCCTTGTTATCGGTGGTGGACCAAACCGTATCGGTCAAGGTATCGAGTTTGACTACTGTTGTGTCCATGCGGCATTCGCACTGGAAGATATGGGTATCAAATCTATCATGTACAACTGTAACCCTGAGACTGTCTCAACAGACTATGATACATCCGATATACTCTACTTCGAACCGATCGATTTTGAGCATGTCAGAAATGTGATCGAAGTTGAAAAGCCTGATGGTGTCATTGTTCACTTTGGAGGGCAGACACCGCTCAAACTGGCAAAGAACCTTACAGCTATCGGGGCAAAGATCTCCGGTACTTCAGCCAAAGTCATTGACCTTGCGGAAGACAGGGAACTGTTCTCGAACTTCATTAGTGATCTTGGGCTTAAACAGCCTGCAAACGGTACAGCTTTTGCCAAAGATGAAGCGATGGCCATTGCCAACCGGATCGGATACCCTGTACTGATACGTCCAAGCTTTGTTCTTGGCGGACGCGGCATGAGAACCGTCTATAACGATGCTGAACTGCGTGAATACCTGGATGAAGCGGTCAGTGTTTCCAATGAAGCACCGGTACTGATTGACAAATTCCTTGACAATGCCATCGAGCTTGATGTAGATGCTATCTCAGACGGTACAGATGTCTATATCGGTTCAGTCATGCAGCATATTGAAGAGGCGGGGATCCACTCCGGTGACTCTGCATGTTCATTGCCGCCGGTTTCCATTTCCGAAGCATTGGTCGAGGAGGTTAAAGAACAGACTGCGAAGATCGCACTTGGTCTTGGTGTGGTTGGACTGCTGAACATCCAGTATGCCATCCACAAAGGTGAGATATACCTGATCGAGGTGAACCCGAGAGCATCAAGAACCGTACCGTTCGTCTCCAAAGCAACCGGTGTACCTCTGGCAAAAGTAGCCACGCGTGTCATGATACGCGGAGACCTTAAAGAGGCACTCAAATACTACGATACCTTCAATGTAGTAAACTTCGACAAGAAAATCATGGAGCCGAATCTCAAAGGCCATGTTGCTGTAAAAGAGGCTGTATTCCCGTTCAACAAGCTTCCGGGATCAGACCTGATTCTTGGTCCAGAGATGAAATCAACCGGAGAGGTAATGGGAATATCAGAGAACTTTGGTATGAGTTTTGCCAAGTCCCAGTTCGCTTCCAAGAACAATATTCCGTTAGAGGGAAAACTCTTCCTCTCACTCACAGAGGTCGATAAACCGCAGGCCGGAGAGATTGGAAAAATGTTTACAGATCTCGGATTTGAGATCGTAGCAACATCCGGAACACATGCAGCACTTGAAGCAGCAGAAGTAGCATCGACCAAAGTGCTCAAGATCTCTGAAGGTCGTCCAAATATTGACGATATGATCAAAAATGAAGAGATCGCTTTGGCCATTAATACCAGTGACAACAAAGCAAGTAAGGCCGATGCAAAAATGATCCGTCAGTCGGTACTTGCAAACAATGTTGCCTATTTTACCACTATTGCAGCAGCACGTGCTACTGCACTGGCTATCAAAGAGTTAAAAGCACATGATGGATGTCTCGATCCCAAAGCTTTGCAAGACTACCTTTCGTAATGAGCAACAAAGTGGGAAGAGAAGTACTGAAAGAGCTTGTCTTTCTCACGCAGACCGATACTACCATCGGCTTTGTCTCTCAAGATCCGGATAGACTGACTGCTGTCAAACAGCGCCCCTCTCACAAATATTACATCAAAGCTGTCAACAGTCTTCATACACTTAAAACATTTACCCGTGTCCCATCCTGCCATAAAAAAAGAGTCAGAAGAGCAAATAAAACAACCTATGTTATGCCAAACAGAGACTCTTACCGTGTAGTAAAAGAGAAACACCATCTTTTACTTCTGAATCGTCTTAAATGGGCCTATACGACCTCGGCAAACCTTAGCGGTCACTCTTATGACGAGACCTTTGCAAAAGAGGCGGCTGATGTCATTATTGAACCGCTCAAAAAGGCAAATACCCCCTCCTCTATTTTTAAACTGGGGAAAAACCAAATAAAAAGGATACGCTGATGTCGCTTCTCTATGAAAATGAAAACATCCGCATTGAGACTGAAGAGAGTGAAGTACCATGGCTTAAGATCTTTACCCGGTATCCTTACAGAGAAATGAGTGATGTTCCTGCCGAGATCAAACTTGAGATATACGATCTTTTGGACATTATTGAAAGAGAGATGATCTCCTGCTATGCTCCTGAAAAGATCAACATAGCCTCCTTTGGAAACTATCTGCCGCATGTACACTGGCACATCATGGCACGTTTTAAAGAAGACAGTTTCTTTCCTGAACCGATGTGGGGAAGAAAACAGCGTGATGCAAACCTTGACCTTCCTTCATTTGAAGCATTCTGCAGACAAGTAGTTAAGAAGATATCCTATATTGAGAGGAAATTATAATGGCTGAACAAGACCGCATAAAATGGAACAGAAAATATCAGGAGCAGCCAACTCTGCTGGAAACACGTCCTCCCAGTCCTCTACTGGAGAAGTTTTTCAGCCATGCACCGGGCCATCAGGCGATCGACCTTGCCTGTGGTAGCGGAAGGCATACCCTCTTTTTGGCACAGAACGGTTTTCATGTTGATGCTGTCGATATCTCTTCCGTTGCACTGGAGAGATTGAAACAGAGAACAAAAGATCTTAACGTCACACTTCATGAGGTCGATCTTGAAAACTTTACTCCTGAAAAAGACAAATATGATCTTGCCGTCATGACAAACTATCTTGACAGAGAACTTATTGGCCGTACTGCAAAAATACTCAAACCGCATGCACTTTTTGTTCTGGAAACCTACATGGAGCATCCGGAAAATGAGAAAAAAGACTCAAATCCGGATTTTCTGCTGCAGGAAAAAGAACTTTTGAAACTTTTTAGTAACGACTTTACCGTTCTTGCATACGAAGAACTCTGGAATGAAACTCATGAACTTTACAAGATGCGTAAACAGTCTATTGTTGTTCAAAAGAACTAAAACACTTATCTATCAGATGAACTTAAGTGATATTAAAAAAAATTCAATATCACTTATTAACTCACTTTTAGAAAAACTACATTAAATAAGACAATTTTTCTCTTTTTTTCAGGCTTGCTTAAGCAGTGTCTCACGATAATCGCTTCACATAAAAAATATACCCTAACAAAAGGTAACATATGGAAAGAAGAGATTTTTTCAAGAAAGCTGCAGTAACCGCCGGTGCAGCAGCTTTAGGCACTTCAACACTTGAGGCAGGGCTAACACACCAACCTATAGACAACAGAGAGATATCAAAGTTCGCTTTCCCCGAAAAACGTCCACTGATCACTTTCTCGGACAGACCACCGCTGCTGGAGACACCAAGAGATGTTTTTACCTCTGCATTAACCCCCAATGATCAATTCTTCGTTCGTTGGCACATGCCGGATATCCCGACACATATCGATCCTGAGAAGTTCACAGTCAATGTAAACGGTCTTGTTGAACATGAGCTAAAGATCTCCCTGAATGAACTTAAAACACAGTATGAACAGGTAGAGGTAACAGCCGTACTGCAGTGTGGCGGTAACAGCCGTTCCGCATTCACTCCGACAGCAGGAGGGATACAATGGGGTAACGGTGCAATGGGATGTGCCACATGGAAAGGGGTACGTCTCAGTGATATCCTCGACAAAGCCGGTCTGAAAAAAGGTGCAGAATGGATCGGGTTTAACGGCAGCGAGAAAGCTGCATACTATGAAACACCGGAGTTTATCCGTGAGCTGCGTCTTGATGAACTTGATGACCACGTGATCCTTGCCTATGAGATGAACGGAGAAGACCTGCCTTACCTGAACGGTTATCCGCTCAGACTGGTAATTCCCGGCTCATACTCGGACTCATGGGTAAAAATGCTCTCCAACATCACAGTAACAGACAAGTACAAAAAACTATTCTTCATGGATGTTGCCTACCGTGTACCTGATAATGAATGTGAGTGTGAAACACCACAAAAGAGATTCCCAAAAACCAAGCCTATCAATAAAATGAATGTCAAATCAGTCATAGGCTACCCTACACCAGACTCTATCATCAACCATAAGTCACATGTGGTCGTACGCGGTGTTGCTTGGGATGACGGGCACGGTATCCAGGATGTATTTATCTCCATTGATGGCGGTAAAACCTGGGACAAAGCGATCCTCGATAGCGGGAAACTGGGACGTTATGCTTACAGAGCTTTCAGATATCCGTTCAAACCAATGGGATACGGAAAACTCACCATCATGGCAAAAGCAGTCAATAAGATCGGACAAGAGCAGCCATTTGCCGAAGATGTCAAATGGAACCACGGCGGATACAAATTCAACGGTATTGACAAAGTTACCGTTGAAGTCATATAAGGAAACAGAATGAAGAAAATTATTTTAACTACTTTTACAGCCATGATACCGTTAATGGCACAGGTCAAGGAGAAAGTCGAGGTTCCCTATGTTGCCTTTCCTATCAAGATGGGAGAAGGTTTTAATGCCGTTCAGGCAAACTGTCTGATGTGTCACTCATTTGGATACATCATCAACCAGGGAAAACAATCCAGAAAATTCTGGAGAGGGAAAGTAGACAAGATGATCGTCCATTTCAAAGCACCCATCTCAGACAAAGATGCCAAGATCGTGACAGACTATCTCTTTGAACACTACGGGAACGGAAAAGAGCAATAAAGGGCTTTCCTGCCAAGTTCCATACTTCACTTCTTCCCACATCTAATGTGGGAGCACTATACCCTTTTTGAGACAACACATAGCTTATTGAACACGGAATATGCAATAAAATTGCTTCATCCGGGTTGAACTATCGTTCCCTTGCTTCTGCGTACGATCGTATCCCGATAGAGCCATGAGGCCTTTAGCCTTTCTCTCTGTTCAAGTAGAAGCTGCGGCGTATCATAGAGCCCGGCTTCTTCCCTCTGCCGCTGTGCTTCGTACAACACCAGTGCCGTTGCTACGGATACATTGAGACTCTGTACCATTCCCTGCATGGGAATGACTATGCTCCTGTCTGCCATAGCAGCAACCTGTGGGCTTACCCCCTCTTTCTCATTCCCCACGATAATGAGTGTGGGCCTGGTATAGTCTACCTCTCTAAACGAAACAGCATTCTCGTCCAGATGGGTTACAAATATCTGATACCCTTCATCCTTTTTTTGTTTTAAGAACGAAAACTTCTTCTCTGTATCAATACGTTCACGCTCCACCCATCGGTGTGCTCCCTGTGTGATACTCTTGTGTACCCTGACAGCTTTGTTGTCTTTGGTCGCATAGTACAGATACAATACTCCCGCCCCGTCACAGCTTCGTGTAATGGCAGAGAGGTTTTGTGAACTGTGGACATCATCACAGAATAGCTGCAGATCGGGCTGTTTTTTACAAAGGACCATATCGATCCGTCTGATACGTGCTTCATATAACATAGTGAAAGTATAACAGAATGTTTCACATGCAGAAGCAAAACCACTTACGCAAACTCGTTTTGTATCCCATGCTGTGGAACTGAAAAAGTGAGGAAACCAATAAATTCAGATATAATACGGCAATTCAAACAAAAAAGAGAACCATGTGTGATTTTAACAACTTAAGTGATGAAGAGAAACGTCACTACCATGAGATACTTCTGGATGCTGCACAAAAATTTGGCGGAAAAAACTTTTTTCTGCATCTACTTGAAGCGGTACGTGAAGCCAACCCGCATCCTTTAACTACAGCCAACCGTACCTTTACGATGGAGCTTGGTGAAGTCAAATGGAACAAGGTCATATTCAATGACAAACTACAGCTGCTTCTCAAAGCCAGAGTACATGAGAGCAGACAACAGAATCTTCTTCCTGATGAAGAAGCACCAAACTATAAAAAAGTACTCAACCTTGTACGAACACTCAGACCCATTGTCTTTCATGTCAAGCCGACCAGCCAGGAAGATGGCCCCGGCTTCTTTTTTCAGCCTTTTGAAGTAATAGACCCAAAAACCACCAGACTCAGTCCTCTTTTTGATGCACTTTTCTTCTGCTCTATCGATACAGTCAAAAAAGTATTGAACTATGAACCCAGATAAAGATGGCAGAAAACGTACCAATATCCGCTACGGGTTGAATGTGGGTGTCGTTTTAAAAGAAGATCAGCCCACGGGGTACATCACTTACGGCAAAGTACAAAAGATCCTCACCAGCTCTCCTGCCCACCCGCATGGTATCAAAGTACGTTTGAATACCGGAGAGGTCGGACGTGTAAAAGAGATACTGTGACGCTCTTCATAGATGGTGACGCTTTCCCAAACCTGCTTAAACCGATTTTGCTGAGAAGTATTGAACGTCTTTCCCTCTCTACGATCGTGATTGCCAATAAAAAGATCAACATTGGGAGATCAGTATATATTGAATATATCACTGTCGACCATGGAGCCGATGAAGCTGACCATCATATAGTAGCGCTCTGTCAGAGAGGAGACCTTGTTATTACTGCCGATATTCCTCTGGCAGACCGTATCATCAGCAAAGATGCCCATGCCATTGACCATAGAGGGGAACTCTACAGCAAAGAGAACATCAAACAGTATCTTGCAATGCGTAATTTAATGGAAAGCATACGCGAAAGCGGTGAAATGACAGGCGGTCCCAAACCGTTCGGACAGAAAGATGCCCATGCCTTTGCCAATCAGTTCAATGCTTTTTTGGCAAAGTATTACAGATAAACCTATATTTCCAGTACCAGTTTCACCGGGCAATGGTCACTTCCCATGATATCATCCAGTATCTCAGCTTCAACGATCCTCTCTTTTAGATCTTCTGAGACAAAGAAATAATCTATCCTCCAGCCAACGTTCCGTCCTCGCGCCCCTGCCCTGTAGCTCCACCAGCTGTATCTATCCGGTATGTCACCATGCAGATGGCGGAAGGTATCGACATAGCCGTTGGCTATCAGTTTGTCCATCCATGCACGCTCTATGGGAAGAAATCCGGAAGTACCCTCATTGGCTTTGGGTCTGGCAAGGTCTATAGGCTTGTGGGCTGTATTGACATCTCCACAGACAATAATAGATTTTCCTTCATCTCTGAGGGTATTGATGTGTTCGAGAAATCTCTCATAAAAAGAGAGCTTGTAAGCAAGACGCTCTTCACTGCTCTGGCCATTTGGAAAATAGACATTGAAAAAAGCGATATTCCCGAAGTGATACTCATTGATGCGCCCTTCATCAAGAATATCAACATGATCACAGGCATAAGCTTCACCTTTAATATCGGTAAAGAGTGCTACACCTGACTGCCCTTTTTTTGAGGAAGCATTGATACTCTGAAATTTAAATTGACGATCAAAGATCGTTTCAGGTATCTGGTCTGCTTCTGCTTTTATCTCCTGCAGACCAAGAAAATCAACTTCTGTTTCATCGATCCATTTCAGTGCCTCTTTTTTGGCAACAGCTCTGATCCCATTCACATTCCATGAGATAAAAGTGAGTTTTTTCATGCCTATACCCTCTGTTTTTTGGTAGAATAATAACCAAATAGATTGACACAAGGCTTAGAAAATGGCACAAAAAGACAAAGAGCGCTGGGATGCAAAACACAGCAGGGATGAAATGCCCTGTACCCCTATAGAGCTCGTAACCAACTATGCATCTCTTGCACCGGGCAGACAGGCACTGGATATAGCCTGCGGTAACGGACGGCACAGCAGATATCTTGTCTCCCTGGGCTTTGAGGTCGATGCACTTGACATCTCTTCTGTTGCCATTGAAAGACTGCAGGGGTTGGCGGGTATTCATGCCAAAGAGGTGGATTTTGACACATATCAACTTCCCAAAGAGAAATACGATCTCATTATCAAGGCATATTTTCTGCAGCGCAGACTCTTCTCCCAAATGATCGATGCACTTACCCCTGGAGGTATCATCATCCTGGAGACTTTCCTCCATCATACCGATAATGAACGTGAACCCTCAAACCCGGCCTTCAGACTTAATGAGGGTGAACTTGAAGCCGCATTTGACGACAAGTGTGAGCTGCTGCATATCAGCGAATACTGGAGTACCGATCATATGGGATATAAAACCATGAAGGCTGCTATGGTAGCAAAAAAGAAAAGCGGCGGCATGACAGATGAGGATTTCTGGTCTTGACACGAAGATAAGACCTGAGATCGGACAAGAAACTTAAATATTTATCTTATCTACCAATAATAGCTTTTCCAAGTCCAATAATGAGCCGATCTGCTCTTTTTTAATATTCAGCTCTTTATATTCCAGTCTTATCAGGTTATTTGACTTTGATACTAAATCTTTAAAGATGGAAAGATCTATCGATACCTTCTTGTTTGTCACGATAGCAAAGTCATCTCCGTGTAATCTGAAAATAAAACTCTCTTTATAATGTTTACGGAGCAAGTTAGCCACTGATTTTAAAAGTAGATCTCCCTTGTCCCATCCGTATTTATCATTATAAATTCCATAATTATGAATAAAAAGCACATTGATGAATTTTGCTTTTTTAGTGTTTTTATTTTGAATTAAAAATAGATCCAGATAGGTTTTATTGTAAGTACAAGTGAGCTGGTCTTCAAAATAGAAAGCAAATTTTTTCTTCTCCATTTCTGTTGCAGGAAGTTGAATAATATTTTCTTCTAACGTCAAGTCTTTGAAGACTTCAATAGCGACTTTTACAACTTCGGGATGAAACTGAATACCGGAAAACCTATCTAACTCTTCAAGCGCACTTGAAAGGCTCATTTTTGGTTTATAGATACGATTGGTCGTCATGGCATCAAAGGCATCAGCTATGATCATAATACGAGCCAACGGTATAATTTCATCCCCTTTTAGACCATTTGGATAACCTTTCCCGTCATATCGTTCATGATGTTGTGCTATGATCTTTGAATGTTCTTTGTACATAGGGATCTTGCTAAGCATTTTTGTTCCGGTGGTCACATGCTCTTTGATAATAGAAAATTGAAGCTCATCCAGTTTCCCTGGATTTAACAATACAGCATCCGGAGTTTCTATTTTGCCAATATCGTGCAAGATACCTGCACTGTAGATAAGATCACACTCCTCTTTTGAGTAGTTCATATGCTCTGCTATGAGCCGGGAATACTTTGCTACCCTTAGAGAGTGACCACCCGTATATGTATCTCTCTTTTCAACTAACTCTACTAATGAGAGGAGCGTTTTTTCATAATTATCTATTTTTTCTTTCTGAAGTATAAGATTTTCGGCAGTTCTTTGCTTAACCATCTCCTCAAGTTTTGTTTTATACCGTTCATTTTCATGCAGCATATTAATGCGACTTACCACTTTGTAGAGAGTGGTGTTTATCTTATCGAAGTTTATTGGTTTTATAATATAGCCGTTTACGTCCAATTCGATAGCTTTTATGAGATAGGGAACTTCTGAAAATGCTGTTGTTATCAGGATCTCCTGATCTGCATCTTTCTCCCTTATCGCTTCTATCATCTCCAAGCCGTTCATATTTGGCATTTGAATATCGGTTATCACTATATCATACTTGTTTTGATTAAATTTTTCTAAACCACTTTTCCCGTCTTCTGCTGTATCCACATGGTCAAATATAAGCTTCAAATAGGTAGACAAACTCTCAAGAAGCGTTTGATCATCCTCTACATATAAAATAGAAATATTTGAACTAATTGTTTTTAATTGTTTAAGTATTGACATTATCTATTCTCTTTTATCTTTGGAAGTTCAATATAAAAACAGGTGTTTTCCTCATCGCTGTTCCAGTAGAGTTTTCCCTCCAGATACTTTGAAACGATAATACTTGACATATATAACCCCAGTCCCGTTCCGTTTTGAGATTTAGTACTGACATAGGGTTGCCCCAGTTTATCTTTTACTGATGGGTCTATTCCTCCGCCGTTATCACAGATTTCGAGGATAATTTTATTTTTTTTCTCATTTAAATTTACAGTTATGACACCATGTTCAGGGTTGTGTTCTTTTATGGCATCTTTTGCATTATTGATTATATTTATAAGTACTTGAATAAGCTGGTTTGGATAAATGAAAATCTCTATCTCTCTATTATGCGGTAGCTGTAGAGTAATATTGTTGTTTTGGAGTGATTTTTGCATCAGTGTCAGTATTTGATTAAATATGGCATCAAAAGAGATCTTCTCTTTTGTTTTGTCCGGTTTAAAAAAGTTCCTGAAGTCATCTATCGTTTGGGATAGATAACTTGTCTGTTTGTCAAGTGTTTTTATATACTCTTCAATATCTTCGGGCTTCACCTCTCCGTCCAGCTCCAGCTGTGCATGCATATTGTTTGCTGTCATAGATATAACACTGAGAGGTTGTCTCCACTGATGTGCTATCATCGCAAGCATATCTCCCATAGCGGCCTGACGGGACTGTGCTATCATAAGCTCCTCTTTATGTTGCAGTTCTGTTATATCAACTATTGCGGTCAAAACAACTTTTTTGTTCTTTTCATTCCTTTTGTTCAGCATAACCGAATTTAAAATACCAACTCTTTTTTCCCCGAATCTGGTAACAATAGTATGTTCCATTTTTTCTATTTGTCTGCTTTTAAAAGGCTTTTCAAAAAACGCTTTTGCTTTTTTCTTGTCTTGAGGGGCATAAAGATGCTTTATTAAAAAGTTTATATCTAAAATCTCCTCTTTATCATAGCCTATGGTTTCACTAAGAACTTTGTTTACCATAATTATTTTACAGTCTTCATCATACAGCATAATAGGAATAGGAGTGAACTCTATAATATCTTTGAGTTCAGATCGTTCAAGCTCTATTTGGTACATCAAAAGTTTTATTTCAGAAATATCCCGAATCACTTTTAGAATATACAGAGGTTTTCCAAGGTCATCTTTAAGTAAAACAACTCCGACATTGACCCATACTATTGAGCCATTTTTATGTACATATCTTTTTTCTGTATGATAACTGTTCAACTCACCATTTAAAAGAAGTCTCAACATCTTTTTTTCGTTATTTATATCATCCTTATATGTTACATCGGCAATATTTAGTTTTTGAAACTCTTCTTTTGTGTACCCCAATAGATTTGAGAGATATTCATTTGTATCTATCCACATCCCTTCAAGTGAGACATGGGCAATCCCAATATTTGCTTCTTCAAATGTTAATCTATATAGGTTCTCCTGTTCAAAAAGCTTTTTCGACAACACCTCTTCATTGCTTATATCTATGCCTGATGCTACCACCCCTGTTATATTTCCATCTATATCTTTGATGAGACTGTTTGTCCAGGATATAAGGTGTTCGTTGTTGAAGTTGTCTATGATAATATTCTTATAGTGAGAAACAGGTGCCACTTTCCTGTTAACAATCTTGTGAAACACATTTTTTATCTCATCTTTAATATTCTCCGGAATAAAGTTGTCAAACCAGTTTTTACCTATGATAAGATCATGTTTCACCCCCAGTAGTTTGGCTCCCTGTTCATTGATCATAGTGATGTTTCCGTCTAAATCCAATGTCATCACTATTGTCCCGAGTGTTTTCATGAAAATATCAGAGAGTTGATGCTCACGATCTGCTATTCTTTTAACACTGTTTTGCTCTGTAATATCGTGAAAAGACAAAACAGCACCAGTAACTCTCCCATTTTCAACAATAGGATTTTGTGCTACTTCAACTTCAATTGATGTTCCGTCTTTTTTCCAGAACAGATCTTGGATTCTCACTGATTTGCCATTTTTAAGTGCATGATGCAAAAGGCACTCTTCAAAAGGAAAGTGGCTCCCATCAGCTCTCGTATGATGCCAAAGCTTATGTCCATTCCTGCCTATGAGTTCATCTTGGGAAAAACCAAGCATTTTAACAGCGACATCATTGACAAAAGTATGGTTTCCGTCCAAGTCCAGCCCCATCATTCCATCTAGTGTAGAGTTTAGTATAAGAGAGAGTTGCTGTTTTAGTTTTTTGATATTCACTATAGATGCCTGAAGCTCCTCATTGGAACTTTGAAGCTCCTCATTGGAAGTCTCAAGCTCCTCGTTTGAGCTTTGCAACTCCTCATTTGAACTTTGAAGCTCCTCATATAGGAGTTGCATATTTTCTTTATTTATTTTTTCCTTGTCTAAAAGTAAATAATTTTCTTTTTTTACCTCTTTAAGCTGTGTCGTTAAACTATGGATCATTAATGATTCATCTGACAATATTGTCTTATCTGAATTAAATTCCAACTCTGCAGCACTTAATGTCTGGAAGTATAGTAACAACAGGGAGTTGTCGCTTGTATCATCAAAAGGATGAGCGATCACTCTTACAAATATGTTATCAGATGAGTTGAGTGTTACTTCTATAAACTTTGTTCTCTCTGTTCTGTTGGAATCAAATGCACGGGAAAGCAGAAGCGTGACATCATAACGAAGTGCTTCATCAAGATTTTCCAAGATATTAAGCGTTACAAATCCGTCTGAAAGATGTACAAACGGAAGTTCCCCTTTTTTGTAAACAATGGAGTAGTCTTTATCGACCAATATACACTCTGGTGCAAAAAAATCAAAGATCTTTTTGGAGATCTGCTCTTCAATACTCAAAGTTTGCGTTTTATTAACCTGAAGCGGTTTGACCTTATCGTTTTGTTCAAGATGCTTTGAAAAATAGTGACTAGGGATTTTAGGCGGATTTTTCAGCTTCTCTTTTTTATAGATCTTACGTTCGGCATCTACTACCAAAAAGTATTTTATACTAAGCAAGGTTGATTCAGATGAGCCTAAGAAGAGAACGCCATGCTCTTTCAAAGAATAGTGAAAGAGTGTAAATAGCTCCTGTTGGGTTTCAGGCAAAATATATATCAAAAGATTTCTACAGCTGATGATATCCTGATTGATAAATGGCGGATCACTTAAGAGGTTGTGATGTGTAAACACAATCTGTTCCCTGATAAATTGTACAACTTTATAGCCATCATGTGTTTCTACAAAATACTCATCAAGCAGATCTTTGTTTATGTTTTTTAAAGCGTTTTTGGGATAAAGAGCTTTCCGGGCGATCTCTAACGCCTCATCATCAATATCTGTAGCAAATATTCGTACATTGAAGTTTCTTTTTAGTCTTTTAGAGATTTTTGAGATTAAAATGCCTAATGAATAGGCCTCCTCACCACTCGAGCAGGCAATTGACCAAATTCTCAGTTCATAGTTTTCAGGTTTCTCTTTCAGGTATGAAAACAGTTCGTTTTCCAGTGCATCAAATGACTCTTTGTCTCTAAAAAAAGCGGTAACCCCAATGAGAATATCTTGATACAGCAGAGTAACTTCTTCAGG
Source organism: Sulfurovum indicum (assembly GCF_014931715.1). Classification (NCBI taxonomy): domain Bacteria; kingdom Pseudomonadati; phylum Campylobacterota; class Epsilonproteobacteria; order Campylobacterales; family Sulfurovaceae; genus Sulfurovum; species Sulfurovum indicum. The sequence goes on from NZ_CP063164.1 coordinate 1,226,737, forward strand.
ATACATATTGATATACTCAAGATACTCTTCCGGTGTTTTAGCGTTGACCAGCAGCATCCTTTTGTTTATACGACGCATTATAGTGTCATTTTTATATTTGTCTATATCCAAGTTTTTCTTTTCTTGTAAAATTTTTCTAATTGACCTGAGTGCATTTATCCTAATGGAGTTTTGGTTACATTGCCTGTTCAAAACAAAAGAATCAAGAAATTCCGCTATCTGTTCAATATCCAGCACATGATCGATCTGTTCTGAATCGATCGCACTTTGAGGCATACTTTTATAGTATGCTTCTTGCGGAGACTGGGCGATTGTTACACCACCGTGTTCTTTGATCTTTTGAACTCCAACTGTTCCGTCATCTCCTGTACCTGTCAGAATGATACCAATACAGTGATCTTTTTTGTAGCGAGCCAAAGACTCGAACATCGTATCGATTGAAGGCGTTGAAGTACCAGGTGTTTTAGAGATGTTTTCCAAATAGAGATGATGGTTTTTATACTCAAGATTGTACTCTGGTGGAATAATATAAATATGATTGGCTGCAAATTTACACTCTTTCGTTGCCTGAAAGACAGGAATATCTGTAAAACGGGCAAGAATTTCTGCCAAAGAACTTTTTTTGCTTGCATCCAGATGTTGTGCTATAATATAGACATAACCCATATCAGTAGGAAGTTTGCCAACCAGTTGCTCCAAGGCATGAAGACCTCCGGCACTGGCACCAATACCTATGTAAATAGTCCCCTGCATTTTAAAACCCTTTAAACTCCCGATCGATCAGATGTTTGTTTTTTTAATACTATCATATTCTTTCCGTTATCTGCAAGCACTTTACAGCCAAACCTCTCTGCCAACACTTGAAATGTTTTCGGTCTGAAAAAAACAATGTGTGTAGGATCTTTATGGTAATACCACTCTCTGAACGCTACTCTGTCATTGGGGTGGAACTGTGTCTGTATCGCCAGGTATCCACCCTCTTTCAAGCGTGCTGCCAGTGAGGAAAAAACTGATCTTGGATCATGAAGATGTTCAAAAACCTCCGTAGAGACAATAAGCTCATATTTTTTACTATTATCCGGTAAATCAGGGTGATAGATCGGATCGTAGTAATCACAAACCACTCCAATATTATTTAATATGTCAGCAAGTAGCGTACTCTTTCCACATCCAAAATCAAATCCATTCTCCGGTTCTCCGACCAGTGGAAGTACAAAATCAAGAAAGCGCTGAAAATACGCTCTGTAGCCTTCGTCATTCTCATCATTCTCATGTAGATCATAACGTGCCTTCTGCTCCTCTATTCCCTGATAACACTCCGGAGACTTGAAGAGATATTCGCATGTATGACAATGATAGTAGCTGATATCAGTTTTCCCGTCTACAAAAGACTCTACTGCTCCATCACAGATATGACACTCCATTTTACCCCTTTAAAACGTATGTTATGTTACTATTTACTCTATTAATCGTAGGTTTGACTAGGTCCAACCTGTGGATAAATTCACAAGGATCAGCATTATTATGAAACGAAGAGATTTTCTGTCCGCTACAGCAATCGGTGCTACCGCACTGGCTGTCAGCGGGTGCCACAGAGCTGAAGAGAAACAGGCAGCAGGTAGTGCCAACATCAACCGGGCAAAAAAAGTCACTCTCAAACTGGCTACCTCCTGGCCGGCCCATTTTCCCATCATGGGAACTGGTGTTGATACCTTTGCCAGGCGCTGCAATGAACTTAGCGGCGGTACACTGGAGATAAAGGTTTTTGCCAAAAATATCCTCGTACCTGCCATGCAGGTTTTCGATGCCACCTCGGCAGCCCAGATCGATGCATTTCACTCAGGTGTTTACTACTGGAAGGGTAAGAACCTTTCATTCTCCATCTTTGGCGGTATGCCGCTTGGTCTGACCAGTGAAGAGATGATCACATGGCTGAAGTTCGGAGGCGGGTATGAACTCTGGCGTGAACTCTACGGCAAGTTCAACCTCTACCCTCTTATAGGGGGAACCACTGGCCCTCAGATGGGCGGTTGGTTCAAAAAGGAGATCAACTCGCTTGATGATCTCAAGGGTCTCAAGATGCGTATTCCAGGTCTTGGCGGGGAGGTTATGAAAAAGCTGGGAGTCAACCCTGTCCTGCTTCCTGCCGGAGAAATATACACTGCACTGGAACGGGGAACCATCGATGCAACAGAATGGGTGGGACCTGCCCTTGACAGCATGATGGGCTTTGCAAAAGCAGCCCCCTTCTACTATACCGGATGGCATGAACCCGGTTCCATTCTGGAGATCACTTTCAATAAAGTACGCTGGGAAAAACTCAGTGATGAACATAGAGCCATCATCACAGCTGCCAGTGAAGAGATGACAGGAAATATGCTGCAGGAGTTCCGTTATAAAAATGCCAAAGCCCTGCAGGAACTTCCTGGAAATGTACAGATAAGAACATTCCCAAAAGATATGATGGATGCGGCAAAAGCAGCACTTAAAGAGGTCTTGGCTGAGCAGAGTAGCCAAAGTGAGGATTTTAAACGGGTTTTGGAAAGTTACGAAGCTTTTGTAAAGCTGAACAAGCCCTGGGATGACATCAGTACAAAGAACTTTTTGGAGATCCGAAGCTAAAAAGCAGCCGGGATCTCTTGGTACACCCCTGCCGTTACTCCCAGAATGGAAGCAGTACGGCCACCTGTTCCTCACTGAGTATCGCTGTCGTATCAGCAATGCACTTCAGGTGTATCTTGGTTGCTTCAAGCTTCAGCTTCGCTATCTGTTCAAGCTGTTTCTCTACACTTTTAGGGTCTTCTCTCTCTATCATAGCATCAATCACATCCGCTTCAAGAGGCTCAAGCTGCTGCTTGATCCCGGATATACCGCTTATTGTCTTCTTACGTACTTTCAGGAGCTTCTGTTTCTGCTCATCGGTAAGTCCGAGTTTTGCTTTATCCCAGTTCTGTATAAGCAGTTTGGTAAAATGAGGCAGGTTGTCCGAGTTAATGAGAAACGGAGAACTTTTCAGTGCCGCCATTGCATCATTTTTCAGGATCTCTTTGATCATTCTGACAAAAGCTGGATGCGGGTAGTTCTTCAAAAGGTACTCGGCAATCTCTTCAAGCTCATCTTCTCTCACCTTACCTTTCATAGAAGGCATTACACCGAATTTTGCCACCTTGTTCGACTCGCAAACCGATTTGGAAGCGGAAGGGTTCAGTACATAATCAACGATAAACATCTTCTGTGCCTCTTGACCCTTGACCGAATCTTTGAGATGAAAGATCACTGCATCAAATGCCGGTGCAGTCAGTGTCGGCATCTGCTCAGGCATAGGTTTCTCAAGCATATGACAGCTTGCACAGTGTTTTTTTACCAATCCTTCTGCATTACCCGCAAACAGAACAGCGGTTGCAGCACTTAAAAAAAGTAATGATTTTTTCATTTCAACTTCCTTGATCAAAAAATATAAAGTATTATAATGATTTAATGTTAACTTAGTGTGAATTTTTTAATATTAAATTAATTTATCTACCAATATAATAGATATAGTAAGTATATAAAACTATTAGGAATATCAATGAATGTTTTACACCCCCCATTTGTACACTTTGTCATCGCTTTGCCGCTTGCAGCACTCTTTTCTCAATTAACTTATCTGAAAACCGCTGACAGAACCTATTCAAAAGCTGCTATACGGATCATGGTTCTGGCCTCTCTTGTATCATTTTTTGCAATTTTCAGTGGCTTGATCGATGCAGGAAAGATCATCCAGAACCAAAATATTCTGAAAAGTGGTCTACCGCTTCTGGATCATCATAAAGTATTCGGTTTTGTTGTCGTATTTATACTTTTGATCACCACTTTGACAAAATGGCTGGCTCTTTCCAAAAACTCTCTGACCCTTGAGAAACTCTCTCTTTCTCTGATCATCCTTTCTATCTCCGTCTCACTTTATCAGGGAAACAAAGGTGGATCTATCGTTTATAAATATTCCGGAGGTGTCGACACTCAGATAATTATGAACAGAGTATCCGAAAATAACACCAAATAGTTAATGCTGTACAGGAGTATTTCTGCACACATTCCAAAAAAGATGATATCATATAGTTGTATCAACAGAATACCCAGAAGGCAGTAAAAATGGCTGACATTATTTTTGACCCTACAGCTTCAATAGAAAGTTTTGCTGACAATATGAATATACTCAGTGCCAAAAACAGATCTGTTATTATTTTGGCATGTGATGCCAACGGATTTACAAAGAAGTTGATCGATCCCATTCTTCGCGAAAACACACTCTCTGTCACAGGCGGTATTTTCCCTTCTGTTATCTACAATGACACGAAGTATGATAGAGGCACTATTTTTATCGGCCTTAAAGAGAACATCCAGATCAATATCATTAAAGATATCAGCCAAAAAAATTATGACAAGTTGGATGCTGATATGGAAAAACAGATAGGTAATATTGATAAGTCCGCTAAAACCATATTCGTTTATATAGACGGTTTGACAAAACATATCGGTAAATGTATCAATGTCCTGTTTGACAATTACGGACTGGATATCAACTATATCGGAGGAGGTACCGGCTCATTGAGCTTTGAGCAGAAACCTTCGCTCTTTACCAGCCAAGGGCTGTTACAGGATGCTTTGGTCTATGCCCATTCCCGGGCTAAAAGCTCAATTGGTGTCAGTCATGGGTGGAAAAGCATCAGCGGACCTTACCAGGTGACCAAATCGGACACGACCGTACTAAAAGAGCTTGACTTCAAACCGGCATTTGAGGTTTATAAAAGTATCGTAGACCAATACGCCTCTGAACCCATCAATACAGATAATTTTTTTCAAATTGCCAAATCATTTCCCTTTGGTATCAATACACTCTCAAATGAAAAAATAGTACGCGATCCGATCATCCTCAACGGTACAGAAATGGTCTGTGTCGGAAATGTAGAAGAGGGTAATTACGTTGATATTCTGCAAGGTAAAAAAGATGCCCTGATAAAAGCTGCAAAAAATGCTGCAGATATCAGTAACGAAAATATGGATTTTGAAAATGATTTTACCCTCTTTATAGACTGTATCTCACGTGTACTGTTCCTGGAAGAAGATTTTTCTGATGAAATTAAAGCAGTATGCAGGAACAATATGCCTCTTGTAGGAGCACTGACTTTTGGTGAGATCGCCAATAATGGTAAAAATCATCTGGAATTTTTCAATAAAACATCCGTAGTAGGACATATCGGCCATGGATAAGAATCCTCTGCTCTGGGCACTTTATGAAATCTCTATGCACATAGGGAATACACTGGAGCTGAAAAAAATGCTCGGTGAAACAGCAACTGTGATGTTGAGCCGGCTGAACTGTTCTTCCGCATCAGTATATCAAAAGCAGGACAATGACAAGTCAAAACTGCTTTATACCAAACCAAAAGTCCTGAGAAAAAAAGAGGAACACCTCTCTGTTGTACAGAAGCTTGAAAAGAAGTTCTATGAGGATAACCGCCATTTTCTCGAATATAAAGTCAACCAGATATATTACTATCTTTTTGAGTTGAAGGATTTCGGTTTCCTTGTCTTAACCAAATCAGATGAACCACTTGATAATATTGTGCTCAAGTCTCTGACGAAGCTGAACCTGAAACTCACTTATGCCATAAAGGCATGTATAGACAATGCACAGCTTTATGAGAGTAAAGCCCAATTGGCTACGGCACAGAGAATCGCACATCTTGGAAGCTGGACAACTATATTTCCCTCCATGCACATTCACTGGGATGATGAAATATTTCGTATATTCGGGGAGGAGCCTCAGAGTTTCACACCTACATACAGGTATCTTAGACGCCATCTGACCAAAAAGTCGCAGAAAAAAATGCGTAAAGCACTCTATTTGATTACACATATGAAAAAAGCTTATTACGATGGTGTATTTAAGATCATAAAGAGAGATGGATCGGTCGGATATGTGCAGATCCAGAGTAAAATTCTGTGTGATACAAGAAGCAGGATCACCTATGTAGCAGGAACTACTTTCGACATAACCAAGCAGAAACAACTGGAGCAGGAGATCCGAAAAGAGAGTAATCTGCTTAAAACGATCATCAACACTATCCCCATAAGGATATTCTGGAAAGACCTGGAGTCACGATATCTGGGCTGCAACAACCTTTTTGCCCAGGACGCGAACCTTCAGGATGAAAGTCATATTCTCGGAAAAGATGATTATGAAATGCCATGGAGAAGCGAGGCTGATATGTATCGTGCCATGGATAAGCAAGTTATACGTGAGGGCACTGTAAAACTGAATATTGAAGAACCGGTAACCTACAAAAACGGTCAAACACGGTGGATCTCTACATCCAAAGTACCCTTGATTGACGAATCCGGAAAGATCTTCGGTATTTTGGGAACCTATATGGATATCACTGCCAAAAAAGAGAACGAAAGACAACTGGAACTGCAGCGTGATGCGTTAGAACACCAGGCCTATCATGATGCCTTGACGGGACTGCCAAACCGCTTGCTCTTTCTGGATAGACTTGATCAATATATTCATAAAGCACATCGCCATAAAAGTAAAGTTGCCGTCCTGTTTGTCGATATGGACAGATTTAAAGAGATCAACGACTCCTTTGGTCATGAGTTTGGTGATGAAACCATCAGGGAAGTCTCAAAAAGACTGAAGAGTCGGATACGCAGTACAGACACTATAGCCCGTTTTGGCGGAGACGAGTTCATCATGATCTTTAATGATATAAACGACCCGCTCATGGTGGTAGAGATCGTACAAAAAATAATGCAGAGTATGGATGAGCCCATTATTATCAATGGGCACCGTATCTATGTCTCATTAAGCATAGGTATCAGTATCTACCCTGATGATACGGATACAGCTGCCGATCTTCTGAAAAATGCCGATGCAGCAATGTACAAAGCCAAATATGACGGACGGAACACCTACAAGTTCTATACAGAAGATATGACAGAAAAAGCTTTCGAACGCTTAGCTTTGGAATCCAATCTTCGCCAGGCGATACAAGATGAAAGTTTTATGCTTTACTTTCAGCCTCAGATCGATGGAGAGCGTGACAGGATCATCGGTATGGAAGCTTTGATCCGCTGGAAAGATAAAAACGGGGAGTTTATCCCCCCGGATAAATTCATACCTATTGCAGAAGAGACACGATTGATCGTTCCTCTGGGGGAGTGGATACTCAGAACCGGTATGCAGCAGATGGTACAGTGGTACGCCAAGGGATTGAATCCCGGGAAACTGGCGATCAACCTCTCCATGCTGCAACTTCAAAAACATGATTTTGTTTCCATGTTAAAGAGTATGCTGAAAGAGACGAAATGTCAACCCAACTGGCTTGAAATAGAGGTAACAGAAAGTCAGATCATGCAAAAACCGGAACAAACGATACTGACGCTTCAAATGATCAGCAAATTGGGTATCGGGATATCTGTTGATGATTTTGGCACCGGATACTCTTCACTCTCTTACCTCAATCGTTTTCCTATTGATACACTTAAAATAGACCAGTCTTTCATAAATGGTATTCCTGACAATATGGAAAATGCAGCTATTATTCAGGCAGTGATCGCACTTGCAAAGACCTTGAACCTGGATGTGATTGCCGAAGGGGTTGAAACAGAGGAGCAAAAAACATTTTTAATGAACAACGGATGCCATAGTATTCAGGGGTACCTCTATGCCAGACCAATGCCCTCTGATAAAATGGAGAAGTTATTGAAAGAGGCTTTGTAACCCAGGATTACATTCCCATATATATAAATATTAAACAGATAAGCACCGCTCCTTGATGCAGCTCAACATATTTTCTCTTTCATTCGACTATACTTCACGAAATTATACAAGGGAAACTTTTAGAGGCACCCGTAAGGCTATCATAACATGAGTGAATTTTTAAACAACAACCGCTCTCCTTTTGAAGGGCAGTATCCGGACGGACATCCAGTCCGTACCTACCTGGAAGAGAATCTTCTTATCAGAACGCTTATCAATGAACTTCGATCTCTCAATATACCGGAAGATCTTGAATTGTTCAAAGAGCTATTCAACAGACTTGGAAAGGTGGAGCTTCACTTTGCACGTAAAGAGAATCAGCTCTTCCCCTACCTTGAAAAACATGGGTGGACAAGTCCTTCCCAGAATATGTGGGCATTTCATGACCAGATAAGAGAAGAGATCAAAGAGACAAGAAGAGCTATAGAATCAAATGACATTGTAACTCTTATGATGAACTCCCAGCAGGTATTTCACTCTTTGGAGCATATTATGCAGGTAGAAGAAGGACGACTTCTTCCCAATGCCATGCGTTTGCTCAGCGAAGAGGAGTGGAAGGAATTTAAAGAGGGAGACAGAGAGATAGGCTGGATGTTCGATACTCCGCCAACCCCTTACCCTGAAGATGCGTATGTCCATCCGGGAGAGGATACAAAACGTAAAAAACTTCCTTTCGGTATAGAAGACAAGACACATTATGACGAGGGGTATCTCACACCCGAACAGGTAAACTCCATCTTCAGGATCCTTCCTGTGGACATTACTTATGTCAATGAACATGACCAGGTGGTATTTTACAATCGCGGAGAGGACAGGGTTTTCCCCAGAAGTGCAGGTATTATTGGACGTGAAGTAAAGTTCTGTCATCCGCCCAAAAGTGTAGACCAGGTCCTGAGGATCCTTGAAGAGTTCAAGGCAGGGAGACAAGACCTTGCAGAGTTCTGGATCCAGTTCAAAGGAAAATTCATTCATATTCAGTACTTTGCAGTCAGAGACAACGACGGAACTTACCGCGGAGTCATTGAGATGAGTCAGGATGTGACCCATGTGCGTGAACTGGAAGGAGAACAGCGTCTGCTTGACTGGGATTCGTAAAAGAAGCTGAAAAGCTCTCTGCTTTCCCTTCTTTGCAGAGGAACCTATACAAACCGCAGGGGTAACACTTTTGTGGTTACCCTTTGAAACCCAAATGCCCTCTTAACGGTGAATCGGATTTTATTTTGAGTTTGAATTGAAGTAGGCATTACACCTTGGAAAGGTGTAATGAGAAAAAAATTGTTGTTGTCACCGACCCTTAATTTCATATCCTGCGGATACACTCCAGGATAAAGATGACCTCATTTCTCTTCTCTTAAGAACTGATACAGCTCCAGTGGAGTCATATCCAACTCATCCGCAAGATTTTTGATCCTGCTTTTTTCAGAAACATCTTCTACACCTTTCTCTTCCAAACGTTCAATAGCCTCCTTGAGATCTATCTTGTTCATATTGCCTAACTCCTGAAGCGTCTTTCTTCCTAATCTTGCAGGAACATTATCGACTGACCCCATAGCACTGGGTCTGATAAGTTCATATATCATACTTGGTGCCATACTGTTTCTTCGTGCAATAGTCTTAAGAGATTCACTCTCTTTAAAATCAATCTTATGTTTGTGTAAAATCTCTTTTGCCTGATCAATATCTATATTCATTTTTCTACAAAAGATATTCAGTTTTGTCTCTTCTGCGTGTCCGTAAGGAGGCTCTCCATAGCTCTTTGTCCAACTCTCTTTAATTGCTTCTTCAAAATCCAGAAAAGATTTAAACGGCTGCACCAATACCAATGTTCCGATGACAAATACCATGTTGATACCCAATGCAATCAGAAACTCTTTTTTTGTAAAAGAGAGCTTTTTTCGGCGATCTTTCAGATAACTAACGATCGGTTTCCAATTGTAGTAGATATGTAATATACCAAACAGTATAAAGACAATCATAGAGGTTGTATGCAGGTCGCCATACTGACTCTTTGTCAATCCTAAAAAGTGCCAGTCCCACCAGTATGCCACTCTTCCGTGTGGACACAGAAAAAGCATTATGCCTGTATAGGTCATAAGCAGAAACGAAAGTGCCAATGTCAATGATGTAATTTTTCTCATAGATGACTCCATTTAGCAGTTTATGAAGTGTCGGCAAGCCGGATCACCGATGCTTGCCTGGGGAGGAAGACAATAAGCGTGATTTTATTTAAGACCCTGTCCCATACCACCTCCCTGTCTGTTCTGATTCATACGGTTGATCTGATGTTTTGTAAACTCATCCTGGCTGATAACACCGTCTTTGTTCGTGTCGATACTTTCAAATGTCGGAGCTTTACCTGCATTTTTCATCATTTTGCCTTCACTGGCTTTTTGCGACATACGTGCAGCCTGTGCCTCGTAAAACTCTTTTTGTGTTATTCTGCCGTCTTTATTGAGGTCATAGCTGGCAAATGTTGGTCTGTTCTGCATACCTTTTCGCCCTTTGCCCATACCGCCTCTCTGTCCCATCATACCTTTCCCCATTCCTTTTGCCCCGGGTCTGTTCTGCATAAAGAGTTGTCTCTCTTCCGGTGTCATCGTCTGCATTCTTTTTTGCATTTCGGCTCTGAATGCAGGTCTGTCGGCAGGAGAGAGAGTTCCTCTCAAATTAATCAGTTCCTGTGTACTCATCTGACTGAAATCCATTGCCATTACAGCTGCTGTTGCAAGGAGCATTGATATAACTATTCTGTTCATGGTTGATCCTTTGTTATGTATTGCATCCTTTACTCTGAATGCTTATTAACAGTATAAACAGGCAGTATAAACTCTATATAAATTATTACTCTCCCATTAAATAACACGAATGTTTGATGCTGTAATTTCTGTTGTATATTTCGGGTTAAAAGCTGATCTTCGAAAAGACTTTTTGTCCGGAAGATTGAAGCGAAAATTCAAAACCGTACAGATCCGTTATTTTTTTTACAATATGCAGTCCCAGACCGAATCCTCCATCATCCTTCTCACCCCTGATGAATTTCTGTATCATCTTTTCAGGTTTCTCAATTCTTCCGTCATTAATGATCTCCAGGCTGTGAGAGAGTTTTATCTCTATCGTTCCTTGCGGGGGTGTATATTTGATCGCATTAAAGAGCAGGTTGTCTATGATCCTTATCAGATCCTCTTCATCCATAAAAACCTTTTTGGGTGAAAGGTCAGTATGTATCTGCAGTTTTTTATTGTGTATGTTCGTCTCAAAAAAGCTGATCCTCTCTTTCAGTACTTCATCGACCGATATCTCTCTCTTTTCCTTTTTGGAGGTATGGTTAAGTTTGATAAAACTTAAATCTTTGAATATCTTTGAGACCCGGAATGAGGAAGCTATGATTTTTTTTAACTCTTCATTCTCTTTCAGTTCCGGGTGCAGCGCCTGCAGCATCTCAATATTGATAACAATATTACTGATAGGCGTATTGATCTCATGTGTTGCATCTGTAATAAAGTCTTCCAGAAGGAGAATGCTTTCTTTCATAGGCTTTAAAAATATCCTACCCAGAACGATCGAGAACAAAACAACAAAGAATACGGCAAAGAGGAAGAAGTAAAAGAGTTTCTCTTTCAGGTTTTGGATTTCAGAAGAGATATCCATATAGGAAACGAAATTCATGTTTCCCCACTTTTTGTGTGTTTGATGCATATAGTAAAGCCGATCTTTCTCTATCCAGTACTCTTTGGAAAAATAGATATGCTCAGGTTTGAAGTTACCTGTCACATAGACTTTATTAATATAGATGGCCACAGGTATATCATTATATTCCGGAGCGATTCCTGTTTTAAGAAAATGTTTTTCGTGATTTAGTTCGATAAAACGGTAAATATTGTTTTTTATTTTCAGTATATTGTTGTTGATAATGTTATTGTAGGTAAGCTGATAGTAAAAATAGCCTCCTGCACCCAGTAAAAAAAGTGTAGAGAAGATGTATACAATCAAAAATCTTCTAAGAGACTCCTTCTCAGCCAACATATCGGTACCCTATCTCTTTGAGTGTCTCTATCTTCCCTTTTGGCAAAATACTTCTCAGCCTGCAGATGAATGTTCTGAGCGATGTTTCATTTGGCACTTCATTATATGTATAAAGATGGTCAAAGATCTCATTTTTCGTCAGGATCTCATTGTTTCTTTGCAAAAAGAGAGCCAAAAGTTTGGCTTCCTTGTTTTTCAAGTGTATCTCTTTATTGTTTTTATAGAGTGTCAGGTTGTTTACATCAAAAACCAGTGACTCGTCTATAGAAATACGTGTCTGATTCTTATATAGACGTCTGTAGACAGCATCGATCCGCAGGTAGAGTTCATTGAGAGAAAAAGGTTTTGTCATATAGTCGTCAGCTCCGCTTAAAAAGCCCTCCTCTATATCTTTTTCGCTATCCAGAGAAGTCAGAAATATGATCGGTATATTACTAAACTCTCTAATTTTTTTGGCAACTTCAAAACCATTGCACGATGGAAGCTTGACATCCAGGATAATCAGTTCGAAAGGCTCTTCGTAAACAGCATCTATCGCCTCTTTGCCGTCAAAAAGACTTTTTACTTCCAACCCTTTCATAGTAAGGTACTTGACAATTGTTTGGTTTAGGTCTATGTCATCTTCAACAAGCAATATCTTTTTTTTCATCAGCCGCCTTCCTCTCTCTTATAATATCAAAATCATTCTTCCAATACTACTATATTCAAAGGCAACCATAAAGGATTGCCCCTACAAATCAAAACATATTTCAATTCAAAATTGTGGGGGGGTAACCCTTGTTGTTACCCTTTGTATATCATAACATCATCCCCGTTCAAGGGCAACCATAAAGGATTGCCCCTACATTTCACCACAGAATCAATACATTCTTTGTATTCAAAACCAACCCGTAGGGGTAACCCTTGTGGTTACCCTTTGGTACCAAAATACCTTTTCCGTTCAAGGGCAACCACAAGGGATTGCCCCTACAGGTATAAAAATATGACAATCTGACATATTTTTCATACACAAATACGATCTTTTTCTATACTTATATCATGAGCTACATCACACACCCACGAAAAAATATTCGCCTGCCCTATTATAATTATGCTTCTGAAGGGATATATTTCATTACGATCTGCACACGACACAGAGAACCTTTCTTTGGCAATATCACAGATCAGCGACTCATTCTTAATGATGCTGGTAAAATACTAAAAGAAACATGGTTAGATATACCAAATAGATTTCCGTTTGTTTCCATACATGACTTCATCATCATGCCTAACCATTTTCATGCGATCATAGAAACAGACCATACTACATCCATAAGATTAGGTGACATTGTTGGTGCATTTAAATCTATCACAACCAACCAATATATAAACGGTATACGTCATAAAAACTGGAAACCCTTTGAAAAAAGGTTGTGGCAACGAAACTATTATGAACATATCATACGCAGTGAAAAATCCTACCAAACTCTATCACAATACATTCAAAATAATCCCCTATCATGGAAAGAAGATATATTTTACATATAAAATTTTATTGTAATCCGTAGGGGTAACCCTCGTGGTTACCCACCAATCCATAACATCACCCCCATCCAAAGGGCAACCATAAAGGATTGCCCCTACATTTTTTCACAATATCAATACATTTTCAATATTCAAAACCAAATCGTAGGGGTAACCCTTGTGGTTACCCTTTGAAACCATTATGCATTCCCACGTACAATGTGGAAACGAAAAGATATCGATTACGTTCACCTGTGCCCTATTGTACCCCTATTGGCGATGTCTCTTGTCGGGCCAAGGATACCCCAACCTACATGTCATCACTTCGCACTCTCCTGCGCAGCTGCTTTTTGCCTGCATGTTTCTTCTTCGATGCCAAGCGACGTTTGACGGCACCTTTGGTCGGTTTGGTGGGGATGCGCTTTTTGTGCGTCACATTGACACTCTTGATCAACTCCACCAGCCGCTCCAGTGCCTCTGCTCTGTTGAGTTCCTGACTTCGGTGATGCTGCGACTTGATGACGACAATGCCCTCCTTGGTGATGCGCTTGTCTTTGCGTGCAAGGAGTTTTGTTTTATAGTGTTCAGGCAGAGAAGATGCCGCGATGTCAAAGCGCAGATGCACCGCCGCCGCCACCTTGTTGACCTTCTGCCCGCCAGACCCCTGCGCCCGTATGGCAGAGATCTCCACTTCGTTTTCATCGAGGGTGACGGTGTTAGATATTTTCAGGGATGGCATATTTTCTCTTTTTGGTGCTTTCTTCTTAGAGTTTATCTATATCTACTTAAAAGTCCCTACAAAATTGATAAATTTATCTCTAAAACAGTAAAAATATGCATAATATAGTAATAAATATGCATATTTATTATGCATTTATGCTATTATATGGATAACATGAATGCCAAATAAGGATTTTACTATGAACAATGTAGGCTACAAAGAGAAGATCGAAGCACTTCTTGAATACTACAAATTTTCAACCAAACTTGCAGAAGCTTTGCATGTGCACCGTATGTCTATACCAAACTGGCGTGAAGGCAAGGTTGAGATCAGCAAGGAGAACCGTTTGCGTATCGATGTACTCTATGCAACACACTGTGTCATCCCCTCTTTGAAAAAAGCGGATGTAGATGCGAAAGTACGCGAACTTGAAAGAGAAGACCACACTGCATATTTGGATAACATTGACATCGTTACCGAGGTAAGCAGAAAAAATGCCTTTGGTTCACTTGAAGTGGAAGTGGCTGATGTAAGCGAAAGCGTATTTTACAAAGTGGTGGAAGGCAGCTACATCGAGAAAGATATCGACAAGCGCAAATTTTTGGAGATGAACAATCTTGCCTTTTTGACCAAGCAAATACTTGTAGATACCAAAGAGGGAAGAATCACCTCCATAGAGAGTGATCTTATCAAAAAATGGCATTTTGGTTTAATGGCCGGCATCCGTGACGATGCGGGGAGGTACTCTACCAAAATGCGTATTATACCCGATACCAAAATCACTTTGACCCGACCTGAAGACATCCCTGAAGAGGTGGAGTACTGGGTAGGCAAATACGCTGAAGTCAAAAGCATTTACGACATTGCCCATGCCCATGAACATTTTGAGCTTATTCACCCTTTTGGTGATGGCAACGGCAGAGTAGGCAGACTGATCATGGCACATCAGTTTTTAAAGCTCGGTCTCTTGCCACCCATGATAGACGGACACAACAAAGCCCTCTACTACGCCACACTCGAAAAGGCTCAGATAGATGGCAATATCATTCCTTTGGTCTATTTTTTAACAGAGGCAGTGGAGAGGATGAAAGCGCAGTTGGGGATAAAGAGAAGTTTATAAGCCATCTCTCTGGTTCCCACGTTGCACGTGACACCCCTAGTTTCATAAGTCAAAAGAGAGATTGGCAAATGCCCCTTCGACACTTGCAGCACTTTTGTAGCGTGTAGCGAGTACCCTTACTTTTTTGGTCTGGAGGTCACATATAGCGATTCGGAAGCTCATACCCATCTGCGGTTCAACAACACAGATGATCTTTCCTTCATATTCCCGTGTGGCATGGATAATGCCCTGCAGTCCTGGAAAAAAGTATTTCGGATAACTCAGCGGTGTGATCTCAACAATCTTGATTTGATCATTTCGTTCAAGCGTATCGAGCACCAGCTGTGCATCTTCTATACTCTCAAACTGCACACACCAGTCATCAAAGACTTTATTGAAGTGCTTAAGGTCTTCATCCAAGAAGCCGCCGGCAAGTGATTGTAAAGCAAAAATTCCCATTTGTGTTATCCTCTACTTTAAAAGCAGAATATTAGCATAATTCTCTCTTTTTTCTTTCCCCATCCATAAATATACAAGGTGGATAAGAGAAGGAAAGATATTATATAGCATTAGCATCACCTGTCTCCTTTTTTCCTATCACAATACATTCAAAATAATCCCCTATCATGGAAAGAAGATATATTTTACATATAACAATTATTTAATCCAAACTGTAGGGGTAACCCTTTGGTACAAAAATACCTTTTCCGTTCTAGGGCAACCATAAAGGAATGCCCCTACATTTTTTCACAATATCAATACATTTTCAATATTCAAAATCAACCCGTAGGGGTAAGCCTCGTGATTACCCTCTGGTACCAAAATGCCCTCCCCATTCAAGGGCAACCACAAGGGATTGCCCCTACAAATGCAAACAAAATTTCAATCCAAAACCGTAGGGGTAACCCTTGTGGTTACCCTTTGAAACCATTATGCATTCCCACGTACAATGTGGAAACGAAAAGTTGTCGATTACGTTCACCTCTCCCTTATTTAATTAACTTGTTTGCTATACTCTATATGATTGAAACAAAAAAGGACAAACATGCAGTACGTATATATGATAAATAATAAAAATATTGTCTCTGACATTAAGTTTGGCACTATAGACACATTTGGAAACTTTAAAGCAGAAGCTGAGGATAACGCAATATTATTTGGCTTAAAAGAAAAGGTTGATAAAATGATGAAAGAGGGTGAGAAGAAACAGAATTTTAAAGGGTTCTCGCTCAGATTAAGGGAGGATGATTAGTATTTTCTATCGTTCCTACTCTCCTGAGTGGGAATAAATGCTGAATATATAATGTGCTTTAAGGTTCTGCCTTGTTGACGAAACTCCCGATAGTGTAAATTTTATTGAGTTATCATTCCTATCTCTACCACGTAACTATATTTATTTGGGAATATGGTAGATTTGTCATATTTTAGCTGATGTATGCATTCTCTCGTACAACTTAGAAATGCAAAAATACAACCTCACTCATCCTCCAATTCCTCAGGAAGCTCCAGAACATCGATCTTCGGTAATGCATTCCCTCCGGCAATCCCCTGAAGTGAACCGTACATCTCGGTAGTATTGGCCAGTACAGAGTCTATGAGCTTTTGGCGGCGTTTCCAGGCTGCCATGAGGGAGCGTCTCTCTTTGTCGAGCTCGGTCTGCATCTGCATGAAGCCGTCGACAATGGCTTTGAGCTGCATCTGAAACTCGTTGCCTGTAAGGTAGTTGTAGAGCAGTGTCATCTTGTCAGACTTGTTCTCCTCCTTTTGTACCGTCGCATGGATGCGGATGAGGCTTTCACGCAGCAGAGAAACCGAGCCTTTGAACTCCTCAAGAGAACAAACCCAGATGCCATCCACCCAGCCCATACGCTCCATGCCGTTAGGATAGACCGATGTTACCAGCACACCGATGTCTGCACTAGCTCCCAACATATCTTGCTTGAGTTTAACGATCCAGTTGTCACTCCACGCCTTGGTATTCTTCGACTCGTAGCAGATAATGCCGCAGTTTTGGGCATCGCGGGTGTGGACTGTCTGGATGCAGTCGGCTCCAAACGCCCCCTTTTTGACCTCTTCGATGGTATCAAACGGAAACTGGCTTGCCAACCAACTCTCGATGGCAAGCTCCAGTGCCTCACCCTGTACCTGCATGCTCCCCTGCTCTGCTTTGCGCTTGGCATCTTCAAGGCTGCGCTTAAGCTGCTCGAGCTGTTCATCTTTCTCCTTGAGTTTGAGTGCCTGCGCCTCCTCAACCTCCTTGAGCTTCTGTACCGCCATTTCATCGAGCATCTTCTGCATCTTGACTTTTTCGTCCCCCAGCCGTCTGTTGAGCTCCGCTTCGGCTTCCGCCTTTGCCTTGAGTGCCAGCTCTTCCTTTTCACGTTTGAGCTGTGCTATCTCAACCTTGGCGGCACTGAGCTCCTGGATCTCCTTGGACTTCTCTTCAAGCTCCTTCTGCATCATCGCCATCGCCTCGCTCTGATCCTCGACGATCTGCCGCTTGAGCTCATCGGCAAGTTTGGCACGCTCAACCTTCAGCTGCTCTCTTGTCGCTTTACGTAGTTCTTCATCGAACTTCTCTTTTTCTTCCAAAAGGGCTTCCTCTTTGGCTTTAAGTGCATCCAGATGGCTCTTGTACTGTTTGCGTGCCTCGTCGATCTCTGCTTGCAGTTTCTTTTTCTCTGCTAACTGCTGTGCCTTGAACTTCTCCTCAATTTGGTGATAGAATATCTCATCAATGTCTATTTGTGTACCACAGTTTGGGCACTGAATCGTATTGGCAGAAGGCATAAGTTGATCCTTTGAACTTTATTGGTTAAATTTTATCGTAAATTATCAAAGTCTTGTAACTATATGTCATTTTGTCATATAATTTTTAAAAAAGGAGATCCATGCGCCTCTTCATCGCCTCACCTGTTGCTCTGGATGACTATGAAACCGTTAAAAAAGATTTTGAAGGCATCTTTGAGGGCAAGTGGACCGAAGAGGAGAACCTGCATCTGACATGGGTATTTCTGGGAGAGACAGAAGACGCAACCCCTGTTCTTAACAAACTAAAAACGCTCACACCGCTTGAAAGTGAAGTACAGATATCCGAACTCGGGTACTTTGGCAGGCCGCCAAGGGTCTTTTATGCAAAAGCGGAGTCTCAGGTACTCAACAGCAAAGCACGGGAGTTTAAAGAGGCCGACTTCAAGCTTTACCGCTTTAAACCGCACATTACACTTTGCCGCATCAAAGTCATCCATGACTACAAAGCCTATAAAGAGATGATGAAAAGCTACAGAGAAAAAATGTTGGGAAAAGTGCTGCCGCAGATACACCTTTACAAAAGCACCCTTACACAAAAGGGTGCCCATTATGAAAAGTTAGTCTAAAAATGCCAGCAAAGAGGCTGTCACCGCCACATTGAGCGACTCAACCCCTCTGTTCATAGGGATGGATATACGCTCATCACAAAGTCTCTCTATCTGGGGAGAGACACCCTCACTCTCATTACCCAAAATAAAAATGCACTTCTCACCGTAGTTTTGTTCTTTGTAGCTCTTCTCTGCATGGGAAGAGAGTGTATAGAGTTCAGCACCCTCTCTCTTCAGTACAGAAAGCGTCTCTTTAAGATTTGAGGTTTTGATAATGGGCATTTTAAAAAGCGTACCTACACTGGCTTTGATGACCAGCGGGCTGATCTGTGCGGCACCTTTGGCAGGAAGCAGAACGGCATCGATGTTCCCTGCCGCACAGGAGCGGATGATCATACCGAGGTTCTGTGGGTTCGTCACTCCGTCAAGTGCGATCATGCGATATTTAATATTTTTTGATATAAAATCATCGGCGGAACCAAACTGCTCCAGCACAATATCCAGTGCCACCCCCTGATCCTGCTTTGCATTCTTGGAGATACGAGAGAGTGCCTGTTTGTCATGATAGGCAACCTCAATGCCGCGTTCCTTTGCAATGGCTGCCATTTTATCCAGTGCAGGAGCCGGCTTGTTAGACTTTGAGAAGTGAAGTTTATAGATGGTTACCGCAGGGTCTTCCAATGCTTCAAGCACCGCATTGCGCCCATAAATAGTCAAAACCTTTTCGAAAAAAGCTTTCTTTGCAAGGTACTCAGCAGAGTCCTGCTTCGAGCGCTGAGCGTTGAGCGTTGAGGAATTAGACATAGTTCTTCTTTAATCCTACCAGCATACGGGAAATATCATTAAGCTCTTTTATCCAACCTAATCCTATTTCCTTTTCAATATAGCCGATTTCTATACCAATATAGGTTTGAGTGATCAATTCTGCATTTGAACCACGGGCAATTTCAATAAAACGTACTTTCTCTTTATCTGATTCTTTTTCCAAACCTTCAGCAATGTTACTTGCAATAGAAAGAGAACTTCGGGTAATTTGGTCTTTAAAACCAAAATCTTTACACTTAGCAAAAATCCTATATACTTCTACACTCAAACGGCAACTGCGTTTCCATACATCTAATCTCTCACAACGCAAATAGAACTCCCTTCTAAACACTCAACGCTAAGCGCTTAACTCTTCAAAATAGGCTTTGCCTATTTTGACTCTCCATTCCACGCAATATGCGGTTTTCCGTTCTCGTCAAACTCTACCGCCGGCATTCCCATAACATTGAATCCGCCGTCAACATAGTGAATCTCACCTGTCACCGCAGAACTGAGGTCAGAGAGCAGATACATACCTGAGTTCCCTACCTCCTCGATGGTAACATTCTTTTTCAGTGGCGAGTGTGCCGCATTCCACTTGAGCATGAAAGAGAAATCACCAATCCCCGATGCCGCAAGTGTTTTGATAGGGCCTGCAGAGATAGCATTGACCCTGATACCGTCACGTCCAAGATCTTCTGCAAGATATTTGACAGTCATCTCCAGTGCTGCTTTGGCAACACCCATGAGATTGTAGTTAGGAATGTACTTGACTCCACCGTAATAAGAGAGTGTCAGGACAGAGGCGTTGTCAGAGAGGATCGGTTTAAGCTCTCTGGTGACCTCGATGAGTGAATAGACAGAAATATCCATCGCTACATCAAATGCCTCTTTGGATATGTCCGAAAAACGTCCGCTCAGTCCCTCTTTGGGTGCAAATGCAATAGAGTGCACGATAAAGTCGATCTGACCAAAGTCTTTTTCAAGAGACTCTTTGAGTGCTTTGATCTCTTCAGGCTTGCTCACATCACACGGATAGAGTCTGGCTCCGCAGCCAAGATCATCTGCAATAGGAGCAAGCTTGTGTTCAAAACGCTCATTCAGGAATGTAATGGCCATTTCCGCACCCTGCTCCCTGCATGCTTTTGCAATACCGTATGCAATGGATTTTTTGTTTGCGATGCCCAGAATAACACCTTTTTTACCTTTCATTATCATGCTTTTATTCTCCAAAAATTAATTCCGATATTTTATCATCATTGAGGTAAAATGTAGAACATATATAACAAAAAGAAAGAAAAGAAAACCTATGCATAAAATACTCATCATCAATACCGGAGGAACTTTCAATAAAAAATATAATCCGATCTCCGGTGATCTGGAAGTAGATCAGGAAGCTGAAGCACTGGACTCTCTGGCTTCCAAATGGCTTTGCAAATTCAATATTATCAATATTATCGGCAAAGACTCTCTTGAAATGACAAACCACGACCGGCTTGAACTGCTTGCAACGATCCATCAGTCGAATAATGAGAAGATCATCATTGTACATGGGACCGATACGATGCACCTGACAGCAGAGTATCTTGCCGATTCAGACCTGGAGAAACAGATCGTTCTTACCGGTGCAATGGTGCCCTACAGTATCGACCCTGTAGAGGCCACCGCCAATTTTGCTTCAGCCTGCGGTTATCTTGAATGCTTACAGAAAGAGGGTATATATATTGCGATGAACGGCCTTGTCGGCCCCTATGAAAAAATCATAAAAGAGCGCCAAAAAGGGCGGTTTGTATTAAAAAATATTACCTAGCTGTTTCTTGTATTGACACTTCTGTAAAAAGAGTGCTATAATGGAAAAATGTTTAGTACTCAAAAGGAGAAAATATGAGAATCTCTAAATTAATGATCGTGCTGGCTGCATTTATTGCTGCATTGAACTTTACAGGATGTGCCCCATATGCAGAAGGTGTTGCGGTCAATACAGTCACTTACGGTGAGCCGTTTTACTATGAAGATTATAACTATGGCATTAACCGAAATGCAGAATACAGACGCGGTGTACGTGACGGATGCAGCTCCAGGCAGGGAAGATGGAGAAAAGATACCTATCTTTACCGTAACAGCTACAGCTATAGAAACGGATGGAAGGCCGGATACAGGGAATGCCGAAGAGCGGCTACCCATAACTACTACCAGCAGGGATACAATGACGGATGCTGGTCAAAACGCCATCCAGGTACAAGAAAGAAACAAAATCTCTACAGGAACAGCAGAAGTTACAGAAATGGCTGGAACAGAGGCTTCAGAGAGTGTAGACAAAATGCTGTCATAAACTACTATAAAAAAGGATACAGTGACGGATGCTGGTCAAAACGCCATCCAGGTACAAGAAAGAACCAAAACCTCTACAGGAACAACAGAAGTTACAGAAATGGCTGGAATGCAGGTTTCAGAAAGTGTAAACAAGCCCCTGTAATCAACTACTACCAAAAAGGATACAGCGACGGATGCTGGTCAAAACGCCATCCCACTACAAGAAAGAACCAAAACCTCTACAGAAACAACAGGAGTTACAGAAATGGCTGGAATACGGGTTTCAGAGAGTGTAGAAGAAACTATTGATAAGATCCAGGGTATACCGGTTCTGTTCCGGTATATCAAATGCTCAACGCATTGCAGGCAGCAATACTTTAACCCTGAATATACTTTAGGGATCACCGACTTCTCACAGACCGTTGTCTCATGCACACTTCGCAATTCCAATATACAGGTTTTCACACTTTAACCCTACTGCTTCACTTCATACAGACCCTGTACCAAATCCATAACACACAGAAACCTGATATAATAGAGAAGAAATATCATACTGAAGGGAAATAAGATGATACAAAAAATATCCCTGTTTATTCTAACTGCTGCTTTGCTGGCCGGATGCAGTCCCTCTATGACTTCCCTGACAGCTTCCAAAAGGTATGAAAAACCGACACCGGAAAAGGAAGAGAAGTTTCAGGAAGTCATGATAAAAGTAGCACAAAGCACACAAGAGAATCCCATCTATCATAGAATGGCGCTTAACAGCCCGGAAGAGAAAGAGTGGTTTAAAGATCTGATGTACCGTTTATGGGACAGACAGATCACAAGAAAAGAGTTCATAGCAGAAGGAACGGCAAAATATCCGGACCATATCTATGAGTTCAGCTATATCGCCAATGCCTATCAGCGTTTTTAGCTGTCCGGGTGCAAAGCTCTTTCAGGCATATTCAATGGGGTCTTTGGCACCGGCCTGCTCAAAACCGCGCAGACGTAATCTACAGCTGTCACATACCCCACACGCTTTATCTTCAGACTGGTAGCAGCTCCAGGTATGTTCCAAAGGTACTCCCAGCGCCAGTGACCTTGCAACGATCTGGCTCTTTTTCATATGGACCAAAGGCATCTTTATCTCGATACAGGTCTCATCTTTTGTTCCAAGGTTGATCGCTTTCTGCATCTGTTCAATGTAATGCTCCCTGCAGTCAGGATAACCTGAACTGTCTTCCTCTACCACACCGATAAAGAGTGCTTCTGCACCATGTTTTTCGGCAACAGATGCTGCGATGGAGAGAAAGATACCGTTACGGAACGGTACATAGGTTACCGGGACACCTTCTTCCAGCCCCCCGGTAGGGACATCAATACTTTTGTCCGTCAGTGCTGAAGCACCTATCTGCTCAAAAAAAGGCAGATCGATCTCATAACGCTCTGCAGCTTCTATCTCTTGAGCGATCTTCCTGAAACACTCAAGCTCTTTGTACTCTGTCCTCTGTCCATAGTTAAAATGCAGTGCAATGATCTCATACCCCTCTTTTTGGGCGATCTTTGCACTCAACGCACTATCCATTCCGCCAGAGATAATACAGACTGCTTTTTTCATCAAATATTGCCTTTATGCTTCAAGTTTTACTCTCCTGCATTTTACCAAGATTTGGGTAAAATGGCACCCATGTTAATAGATTTAGTAAATGAAACCGACCTGCCTGTAGATACGGATATGCTTGAAAAGATCGCAAAAGATCTTACTGAACGCCAGATAGAGCTCATTATTACCGGCAATGACGGCATAAGAGCCCTCAATGCCGAGCATAGAGACAAAGACATGGCAACTGATGTTCTGAGCTTTCCAATGGGTGACACAGTTCCTCATACACCGCTTGGCGCCATTGTTATCTCAAAAGATTTCGTAACACAAAAGGCCAAAGAGCTTGGCCACACGGAGCAGGAGGAACTTACTCTGCTCTTCATTCATGGCCTGCTTCACCTGCTTGGATTCGATCATGAGACAGATCAGGGAGAAATGCGCCGGAAAGAGGCATTGCTTATTGAGAGATGGAAACTGCCAAAAAGTCTCATAATTCGGAATGAAAAGGAAGAGTCATGAACTTTCTGATATTTGTGATCGCAATGGGTGTCCTCATCTGGGGAGCCGATATGCTTATACGCCAAAGCGAGAAGATCGCACTCAGGTTCAACATCCCCGAATTCATCATAGGTGCAACACTGATCGCTTTGGGAACATCTCTGCCCGAGATGGCAGCCAGTATCGCAGCAAGTGCGGGAGACAAACCCGATATTGCCATTTCAAACGTGATCGGAAGCAATATCCTGAATATCACGCTGGTACTGGCTTCTGTTTTTCTGATTGCAAAAAATATATCACCGAACAGGGATTTTTTTGCCAAAGACAGTACCTGGGCACTGGTACCTGTTTTTGTATTTATTTTGATGATACTTGATGGAGTCATCTCGCGTTTTGATGCTTCTCTGCTGCTCCTTCTGATGGGGGCATACCTGCTTTTTTTGCTCCAGGATGCCAAAAACATCCCTGAAGAAGAGCTTGACGATGTCGATATGGCACATTTTAGCTGGACAACAACCATCCCGATGCTTATCATCGGATTTATACTGGTCATTGCAGGAGCACACTTTACTGTGGAGAGTGCCTCTGATATAGCCAAGAGTTTCGGAATTTCAGAATGGGTCATCGGGATTATTCTCATCTCCCTGGGAACTTCTCTTCCTGAGCTTGTCGTGAGCATCTCCGCCGCTGTCAAGGGAAAGGTCGATATGGCTATTGGCAATATCATTGGTTCAAATATGGCCAATACCAGTGTCGTACTTGGTGCTGCCGCTTTTGTCAAACCTATGCCGATTGAATCATTCAACTATATCTTTGACATTAGCACAATGATTGTTGCCACTCTGCTGCTGGTCTTCCTGACCGCAAACAAACTTTATACCAAATCCGCGGGGATCAGTCTGGTCATCATTCTCGGCCTCTTTCTGGAGCACACCATACAGAGCATCTAGCCGGTATCTTTCATACAACCGGTTCTTTTATCTCCGTAAATTACTCTTTTATATTTCCAAACAGCTAAAAAGTTTCCATATACCGGCCGTCTCCACCCTTTTTATATGAACCGCCTTTAGAGATCTGCTCTGCTTCATTCAAGCTGTTTTGGGAAGCTGCTTCTCTCTCTTTAAAGTAGTTATGTGCATAAAGCCACTTGTATATCATGGCTGCCATAGGACCGGATGTACTTCCTCCGTGTCCCCCATGCTCGACAAGCACTGTGACGACATATTGCGGATCATTGTAGGGTGCATAGGTTGTAATCCATGCATGAGAACGATGGAAATATTCCAGTTCAGACTCCTTAAGACGTTTGATGGTTGACTGGGGAATGGAGGTAACCTGGGATGTCCCTGTCTTACCGGCTACAACGACCGGCAGATCATGCATCGCTTTATAAGCCGTTCCCTTTCGTGTATTACAGACATCATACATTCCTTTGCGTATCTCTGTGATCGAAACCGGATCGAACCTGATAGGCTTGCTTGTCGGCCTGGTCACGTTGCCATCTACAAGTTTTGCCACTCTTGGGGTAACAAGGTTGCCTGTAGCGATCAGTGCCGTATAACGTGCAACCTGCAGCGGTGTTACAGAGTCGTATCCCTGCCCTATAGATGCGATCACTGTTTCTCCTTTGTACCAAGGCTGTTTGAAGCGCCGCATCTTCCATGCTTTGTCCGGGATCACCCCGTTATATTCACGTGGCAGATCTACACCTGTTTTGACACCAAGACCAAAAGCATGAAGATTTTTTGCCATATCGTCGATCCCGACCTTTAAACTCTTTTTGTAGAAAAATACATCACAGCTTTCCCGTATTGCTTTACGCAGATGTACATCACCGTGTCCATAATGTTTCCAGCATCTGAACTTGTGTTTACTCTTTCCGATGGTAATGAACCCGTTACAGTACTCCGATTGTCCCAGAATACCGGGGATCGCTTTGTCAAATGCCAGTGCCATTCCCATCTTGATAGTAGATCCGGGAGGATAGGTACCATGTGTGATCTTATTTGTAAACGGGTGTGCAAGGTCTTCTTGAAGTGCCCGCCAGTCTTTGGAGCTGATACCGCCCACGAACAGATTCGGATCGTATGCCGGATAACTCACAGCTGCAACGATCTCACCTGTCGTACGCATCACAATAGCGACACCGGTCTCTTTCATATCGGCAAACTCCTGATAGATCATCTGCTGCAGATCGATATCAATATTCAATGTAAGATTCTTGTTATCTTTTGGCAATACCTTTTCAAGTACCTCTATCGTACGGTTTGTCGCAGTCACTTTATTGATCACATAACCGAGTTCCCCCTGCAGTACTTTATTG
This sequence comes from Sulfurovum indicum, assembly GCF_014931715.1. NCBI lineage: Bacteria > Pseudomonadati > Campylobacterota > Epsilonproteobacteria > Campylobacterales > Sulfurovaceae > Sulfurovum > Sulfurovum indicum. The sequence continues at coordinate 1,252,769 of NZ_CP063164.1, forward strand.
TAATAGCGTTCCAAACCGCTTTTGCCTACTTTGCCGACGACATCGACTACTTCATCCGCTTCATTCTCTTTTTGGTTTGATCGTCCGGTATAACCGACAAGATGTGCTACATATTTTCCATAAGGGTAGTAGCGTTTTGTTTCTGCTTCGATCTTTATCTCCGGGTAAAGACTCAGTTTGGCATAGGCTCCCATCATATCCGCATAAGGTATAAAGTCAACCACTTTGATGAATTTATGATTATAGGGGGAACTCTGTTTCCTGTATACTTTGTAAAGTACTGTCGTGTTCAGATCAGGAAAAGTTTCAGCAAGTACTTCTCCTACCGCTTCAAGTCTCTTGTCCCCCTCCTTAAGGTGCGGCATGACCGATACAGAAAAGCCGATCTGATTCATTGCCAGAAGCTTGCCATGCACATCTGTGATCTCCCCTCTGACCGGTTTGAGATACTCTTTGCGTTCAATATTCTCTTTTGCCAGTTCCTCATAGTAGTAATTTGATTTGATACTGACATGATAGAGGCGAATCATCATCACTGCCCAAACTGCAATAAAGATCAGAATGATAAATTGATATCTCATATGATCACCGCCACAAGAAGATCCACAATCAAAGGATAGAGAAGAATGTCATCAAGCACTACATTCTTTGTTTGAAAAACAAAATCATATGAGAGCAGGAAAGCGAGATAGACAAGATCGACCATCAGCACCGTCAGAAGCGGTGTACAGACCTTGCACCGTCTAAAATGAATGAAGTGCGGGTAGAAAAAGATATAGACGAACAGAGTTGCTATAGAAGCAAGAAAAAAGGGTAAAGAGAGGTTAATATTCATATTTAACATATAAAGCAGAGAAACCGCTATGTAGGAAACCTTTCCCCTCTCGATTCCCAGGATCAAAATATATCCCATGATACCGATGAAGAGAGGGAGAAAAACATAGATGGAAATAAGCATCGGATAAAAGAGGATGAACATCGCAATGAGTATCCACAAGAGTAATTTCTGTAAAAAATGTTTGGTCTTCTCCATGATCTCTTCTATATTTTATAGACCAGAGCCACTTCGTTACAGACAGGGAAGTGGATACACTTGATACAGTCAGTCCAGATCTTATGTTCAGGTATCCCCTCTTTATTGATCTCTTTAAATCCTATCTTTGCAAAGAAATCCGGCAGATAGGTCAAGACAAGTACATCCTCTTTTACACCCAGGTCTTTTGCTTCTTCAAGCGTGAACTGCACCAGTTTCTGACCGATATGACGACCACGATAGTCCTCATCGACAATCAGGCTTCGTATTTCAGCCAAACGTGGAGAGTGGATATGCAGTGCAGTATAACCTACAAGTCTGCCGTTCACTTTTGCCAGAACATAGGAGCGGATGTTTGTTGCAACTTCATCTTCACTCCGGTCAAGGATAATCCCCTCTTTCACTTCTGAAGCCACCAGCTCCTGCATAGCCGGGATATCGGCAAGTTTGGCTTTAACCAGCTCTATCACTCGGCAGCTCCTCTTGTGATCTTTCTTCTTCATCTACACCAAAGATCGTTTGGAGTATCTCCCTGTGCACCCTTTCATGCCCACTCTTTTTAAGATTGGAAAGTGTAATGGAGCCGGGAAATTCACGTTTGAGTTTGGCACGCTCCTTCTGGTTCAGTTTGTCTGTCTTTGTAAAGACCGTCAAGTAGCGCTGATCGGGTCTGATAAACTCAGAGATGTATGCCTCTACATCATCATCGATCTTGGCATGGGGATGTCTGGCATCACGCAGGTGGATAAAAAGACGTATGGAGACACGATGTTCAATGAACTCCACCAGGTTCCTCTGCCATACCTCTTTAAGTGTTTTGGAGACCTTGGCATATCCAAAGCCCGGCAAATCTACAAAACGTACAGGATAGCTCTCTTCATTGTAGAGATAACGTGTTTCAAAGAAGTTGATCAGCTGTGTCTTCCCCGGTGTCGCAGAACTCTTTGCAAGATTTTTTCGGTTGGTCAGAGAGTTGAGTGTTGAACTTTTTCCCACATTGGAACGCCCCAGAAAAACCACTTCACTCATATCTTCAGGCAGTGAGTCGGCGATACTCTGTGCCGACTTGATAAAATCTGCTTCTACTATACGCGGACTACTCACTCTTCTTCTCCATATCAAAAATGAACTTCACCGGTTTTTTACGGTTTCCTTTTACACTTGCATCTCCCGTGATAAGATCAAGTATGATCTCCTCACCGTTGACATGCCGTTTATTGACAATATCATCAATAACCGCTTTTCCTCTCAGAATATATCTTGATCTTTTCGGATCATAGGTTACTTTGTCGGCACTTCCTTTGTAAAGTGCCTCTTTCTGCTTCAATTCAAAGGTAACATTACCGACTGCTTCATACTTCTTTGTCTCATTGTTCTCGTCAAAATAGACAATGATCTCATCACCATGGATCCAGTTATCCAACTGTTTCACTTTTGCATTTCCCATAAAATGAACCTCTTTTTTAAGATCCATGGCTTTCATACTGTCAGAAGTGATCTGTACCTTCTCAGCCCAGAGTGAGAGAGTAAATACCACCAGCAAGATAATTTTCATACGATTCAATACTGCACCTTTATATCAAAGTATCATTATATCATTTTTCCGCCGTATATACGACAGCTTTCAGCATTGTGGCAAAAGCCTCTTTGCGTACGGTGTCATACTGAAGTGTTTCCCCCTGTATGACATTTTTGTTCAGGTAGGCGACAAAAGGAGAGGTCACATAGATAACCTCTGCTGATTTGTCATAGTAGGCATGCTCCGTATAATACTTAAATCCCTCTTTCTGCATCAGACTTACATTGCCGTCAAGATAGATCCTGTTATCTTCATATCTGCCCTTGTCAGCCAAAAGAAGTTCAATATTCTCATTGCTGTAACGCAGATTCTCTATGGTCAATATACCTGCTATACGTGTACCTCGGGTACCGTACGCAACCCCCTCTCTTTTATGTATGGTCACTTCGGTAAAGGTTGTACCGGTAAACTCAAGCTCTTTGTCAAATACTTCATCCAATACTTTCTGGTCACTTAGCTGTATAGACATAGTAAGCACAGAGGTAAATGCGATCAACAGTACAAGCAACAGTTCTAGTTTTAATCCCATAATTCAAGATACTTCGCTTCCAGTCCCTCTTTTTTAATAAGGTACTCTATCATTTCACGTACAGCACCTTCTCCACCTTTTTTGTTCAAAACCACATCTGCGATCTTGTCCACATAGGGGCTGGCATCCCTGGGGACAAAAGAGATGGCAGCAGCTCTGAGCATGGGAAGGTCATTGAGATCATCCCCTATGGCAGCGACATGTTTCATTTCAATATCAAGTTTTTTCAAAAGCCTGTCCAGTACCTCTTTTTTATTGTCAACTCCCTGATAAAAGTGTTCAATATGCAGCTCTTTGGCCCTCCGTGCGACGATCTGTGAACTTCTGCCTGTGATAATTGCTACTTGTCTTCCCAAACGTCTCCAGGAAGCGATCGCCAAACCGTCCTTTACATTAAATGACTTGATCTCGTCACCCGCTTCACTGTAAGTGATACGACTGTCGGTCATCGTACCGTCTACATCCAACACGATCAGTTTGATACTCATAGAACACCCTTGGTACTTGGAATACCTGCATTCTCATTGACTGCTACAGCTCGGCGCAGTGAAACAGCCAGAGCCTTGAATGCTCCTTCAATAATATGATGTTTATTTTTACCGCGATTATAGATAAGATGCAGGGTAAGGGGAAGATTGAAAGCAAATGCCCTGAAGAACTCTTCTACCAGTTCCACATCGAACTCACCTACTTTCCCGCCTATCGGCAGTTCAAATACCAAGAATCCACGGTTTGAAAGATCGATATCACACGTAATACTCGCCTCATCCATAACCACAGTTGCATTACCGAAGCGTTCAATACTTTTAACCGGATAGATCGCCTCCCTGAGTGCCTGTCCGATAACGATACCGACATCTTCGACCGTATGGTGATCATCAATATGGGTATCTCCTTTACACGTCACTTCCATATCGATATGGGCATGCTTGGTAAAAGCTTCCAGCATATGGTCAAAAAATCCTACACCTGTATCTATCTTCGCTTCTCCTTTTCCATAAAGATTCAATTTGACAGTGATCTGTGTCTCTTTGGTCTCTCGTCTCTTTTCGATCATCTATTCCCCTTTATTTACTTAATTGCGTATAATGGCTGCACCGGTAAGCCCCAGGCAGTTGTCTCTGTAGTCTCTTGCTGCTTCTTCACTTGCAAATCCCATCATAAAGACCCGGTAAAGTGTACGTCCGGTCCCATCTACACCATCTGCTTTTTTAATGACAACTCGGAATTTGTTCCCGCCAAGTGTTTCATACTTTCTTTTAGTGACCAGTGCACCTTCATAACGCACGAATGCACCGACCTGGATACCAAAGTTCGTTAGTTTCATACGGGCTTCTGTTTTGCTCGCCTTTGCTTTGGCAATGGCTTGCGGAGAGTGTACTTTCCCTGCAAATCCGACAACTTCTATCTTCACTTTTGCAATACCCATTCTGTCAAGCCCCAGCTCTTTTCCCGCAGCATAGCTGCAGTCAATAATACGCCCTTTGACAAACGGTCCCCTGTCATTGATGCGCACAATAGTGCTTCTTCCGTTCTGCAGGTTCGTTACCTTGACCATTGTATCCATCGGCCACGTTTTATGCGCTGCTGTTCTTGCATGCATATTGTAACGCTCTCCGTTACTGGTCTGCTTGCCGTGAAAATTGGGTCCGTACCAACTGGAGATCCCTGTCATGGTCTGCCCTACTTTGACATAGGTAGGCTGATATGTCTTTCCCAATACCGTGTAACAGCGCATGGTTGACTTGTACCGTGCAGCACTGGTAAACTTACCGGAACTATACTTGTCCGGCTTTCCGGAACAACCAGTAAGAGACAATATCGCAGACAACACTACAGCACCGGAAAGAAGAAGAAAACGTCTCTTGGACATTGGGAAACCTTACATCAAATTAGGCAGATATTATCTCTTTATTTGACTTTATATCTGCTTGATAGTTTATCGTCTCAGAAAGCGGATCCACTCTGGCAGCAGTCTTTTTTAAAGACCGAACAGTCTGTTGGCGTTTCCTGTAGTCAATGTTTCCATCTCTGTACGGGAAAGTCCGCTGAGTTCACACATTTTATCGGCTATCAGAGTACAATAGGAAGGTTCATTTCGCTTTCCTCTATGCGGATGCGGGGTAAGATAGGGAGCATCAGTTTCAATAAGCAGTCTATCATGCGGGATCTTTGGAAAAACATTGATCAGCTTACGTGCATTTTTGAACGTGAGTACGCCGCCAATTCCATAATAAAAATGCTTTTGGGCCAGTTTCAGGAGTGATTCATTCGCATTATAACAATGCAGAACACCCCCCTCTTCCCCGGCATATTCGTCCAGCATATCAAGAGAATCCTGACTTGATTCGCGAATATGTACGATCAATGGTTTTTTCACTTTTTTGGCCAAAAGTATCTGATCGAGAAATACCTCTTTTTGCAATACTTTTTCAGCTGCGATCTCATCTTCCTTTTCAGGAAGACGATAGTAATCCAGTCCGCACTCACCAACAGCAACACATTTGGGATGCTCGACGAACTTCTCCAGATAACATCTGTCATACTCTTTCGCATCGTAAGGATGTACGCCTGCCGCAAAATAGACCTCTTCATATTTTTCAGCGATCTCAACCGCTCTCTCAAGACTCTCCGGATCAGCACCGGGAATAATAAACTTTCCAACACCCTGGACCACTGCTCTTTGTATCACTTCTTCAAGATCGTCATTGTAACGAATATCATCGAGGTGACAATGTGTATCTACTATCATTTCAACCCTGTTTTTTTAATGCAATTATACCCAAAACAGACTATCTTTGATTTGAAACAACTTTTTCTAATACTAAATAAGTTATAGTAATAACATATTGTGTGTGGAGGGTGTAATCTATGGGTGCTGCAATAGTTATAGGTATTATCATATTTGTCATTGTTCTTATTGTTTATCTTGAGTATAAAAACGAAAAAGCGTACCAGGAAAAAAGGCGTCAGGAGAAGGAGAAGAAAAAGAAAAAACTCACGCCAAAAGTGACAAGACGTCCTACTCCTGCATCTCAAAAAAAGAAACCGCTCACTCCTCCACCTGCACCTCAAAAAAAAGAGACCCGTAAAGAGCACCCCCTCAAAGCTGAAAAGAAAAAGCCTGCTGCAGAAACCAAACCGGAAACAACTGATATCCCCCAGACTGTGAAAACGGAACCCCCAGCAGAAGTCCCGAAAAAGAAAGAGAAGCAGGCAGTAAAAGAGACTTCAAGAACCGAAGAGAAGCCGACTGTAGAACTCCCCAGGTGTGAATACCCCGAGTTCAACTACAGCCGTCTCATAGCAATGGGGCTCTCCGAAGAAGAAGCTCATGAGTTCATCCGGGAACTTATTCCCCAGATCCTTGAGCAGATCCCCCTGATCGAGGAAGCGATGGAGATTCCGGACTTCCATAAAATGGAACGCTTGACACACAGTATCAAAGGGTCTTCTACCACCATTGGTACAGGAGGGGTCTCAGACCTGCTTGTCGACTACAATACCTATCTGAAAACAGGAGAAGAGCTTGTAGTGGTGAAGGAGTACCAGAGGCATCTCAAATATTATCTGCAGACACTTAGAGAACAGTTTCCCGAAAAAAGCTGAGCATACTCTCAACTCCGTAACTTTCTGGCAAACGCCACGGCCTGTTCTGTAGGATTCTCTCCGGCAATAATACGGCAGATCTCCGCTATCCTTCCTTCTTCATCCAACACTCTTGCCCTGCTGACACCACTCTCTTTTTCCACAACAATATGCTGTGTTGCTTTTGCTGAAAGATGCGGCTGGTGGGAGATGGCAAATATCTGGTAGCCTTTGGCAAGTGTCGCAATCATTTCGGCAATAGCGATCGATTCATCTCCGCTTACGTTCGCATCGATCTCGTCAAGTATCAGTACCCCCTGTGCTTGTCTCTCTTGGGGCATAGTTGCAGCCATCAATGCCAAACGTACACGATTGAATTCACCTCCGCTGAGTGTATCCATCATCATAGAAGCTCCAAGACGCACCTCTACACTGTCAATACCGTTTTCCCCCAACTCTTCCGTATAGAAATCGAAATAGAGTGGTGGCAGTTTAAGAGAAGAAAGATAGTCTGCCAGGCTCGCTTCCAGTACTGCAGCCTCCTTTCTCCGTAACTGGGAAAGACGGGATGCAATAATATTCAGTTCGGAGAACTCTATCTGCAGAAAACTCTGTAACATACTTTTATCCTGTGCTATATGCCGGTATCCTTCCAACTCTTTGATCTTTTCATCTCTGTAGGACAGGGCCTCCTCTATCGATCCGTAACGGCTCTTGAGCGACATAAGTTCACTCAGTCTGTCCAGTACCTCTTCAACATCGATTTCTTCAAGTTCATCGGCCAGCATTTCACTCTCTTCAAAGTCTGCTCTGAGCTGACCCATTGCTTCGGAAAATGGGGTAACATCTTTATCCAGAAGGCGATAGACCTCTTCTACACTGCTCTCATAATGAAAGATCTCACTGGCTCTGCTCAGCGCATCTCTAACCTTGTCAATATGCGAGAGCTGCTGTTTAACCTTGAGCAGTTTCTCCTCTTCCCCTACTTTGGGATCAATAAGGCTGATCTTGTCTATCTCATACTGTGCAAACTCCATTTTTTCAGCAAGCTTTGCTTCATCTTCTTCTATCTTCTCCAACTGCAGCTCTTTACTGCGATAGTTGGCATAACGTTTCTTATACTCTTTGAGTGACTTTTTAAAGGTTTTGTCTTTGGCAGAAAGACTCCGGTCTATCATACCAATCAGTGAAGCTGAGTCAAAGCCGCTTTGGTCCCGTACAGTAAGATATTTTATATAGGGAGCGAACATCTCAGCCAAAGCTTTTTTTGAGATACTCTGTCCGTCGATAAAATAGCGAAGTTTCTCTTTTTTAAGTGTTTTTATGCACAGGTTCTCCTCAAGTACAAATGCGTCACTCTGCAGTTTGGAAGGTTTTTGCAGATTTACCTCACACAATGCAGCGGCTCCCTTGGCAGCGTATCCGAAACTTGAAAGTATGGCGGAGATAAGCACCGATTTTCCTGCACCGCTTGGACCACTGAATACCACCAGTCCCTGTTCAAACTCCAATTCAAGCTCTTTGAAGCTTACCAGGTCACGGAGATAAAGGCGCTCTACCAATTTCTATCTCCCCAATGGAGCTTCTCACGAAGCACGGAGAAGTAATTGTGTTCTTTCCGGTGAATGAGTGTCGCACCCTTTTTGGCTCCGGCTATATAAAGTACATCCCCCTCTTCAAGCTCATAGACTTCCTGCCCGTCAATTGATGCAATAGCTCTGTACTTCTCAGCATCAAGCTCTATGCTGAAGTCAGCCGGTACGACAAGCGGACGCTGGTTTGCCAGAGAGTGTGCGAGAACAGGTGTAATAATGAATGCCTGTGTCAGAGGATAGAGTATAGGACCGCCAGCAGAGAGATTATATGCAGTCGAACCTGTTGGTGTAGAGATGATCAGCCCGTCACCTGTGTAACTGTTGAAACGTTCTCCATCGATAGAAGCATTTACTTTTACCATTTTGGAAGGCTCAGGAGAAGTAATGACCACATCATTGAAAGCGATGAACTTTTTCTTCTTGCCTGATACTTTTTGAACATACCCTTCTATCATCATACGGTCGTCAATACGGTATTCTCCTGCAAGCAGACGGCCCAGGAAGGCATCAACATCATCAATAGTAATATCTGCCAAAAATCCAAGGTTTCCGGCATTGATACCTACGACAGGTTTATGGAAGCCGTAGCTTCTGCGTACCAGGGAAAGCAGCGTACCGTCACCCCCCAAGGAGACCAGGAAATCCGACCTTGTACACATCTCAGCGAAAGGAACCCCCTCCAGACCGATCGTTTCGGCGGATCTCTCTGAAAGCAGTACGGTGATCCCTTTACTCTCGAACTCTCTTTTGATCTTCTCATAAACCGGCTTTATCTCCGGTGCATCCGGTTTGAGTATAAATCCTGCTGTCTTGACCTGTTCTAGTTGTTTCACAGATAGTCACTCCATTGCTTTATTACCGTACCAATTAAATACCTCAATCTTTGATGCTGCAATTTCATTCACAGACAAGGCAGATTTTCGCAGGACTAGCCAGAGGCTAATTCAAGAAAATCTAACGCCGTATGTGGGCGAAAGTGCTGCACCCTTCGGGGAGAACGATACGAGACAACCTGCACGCAAAAAAATCTTTGAATTACCTACGGGTAGTCCTTCAGATTTTTCACGCACATCTTGCCTCGTCTCGTTCTCTCAAAGTTTGAGGTATTTAGTTGGTGCGGTAATAGTAATAATGATAGCCTAACATAATGTTGCTTGTGAGGTTCAAAAATATTTCAAATTGACATCTATTCTTTATTAAAAAATATCCTAAAAGTATCACTGCACGTTAAAGATGATTTGTATTAGACAATTTAGCCCTAAACAACTTTTGGCTATAATCGCGCAACTTATTTCATCCCGGATTGATAAGTGCATCATTCGGGTTTATACGAGGAATGCACGTGAGAACACACTATTGTGCCGAAATTAATGAACAACATATTGGTGAGGAAGTCACCGTTGCCGGCTGGGTTGCCAGCCGGAGAGACCATGGAGGCGTGATCTTCATCGACCTTCGTGACAAAGATGAAGTCGTACAGCTTGTCTGTGACCCGGCTGACAATGCCGATGCGCATAAAGTAGCCGAAGAGGTCAGGGACCAGTTCGTACTTATTGCTACAGGTAAAGTAAGAGCCAGGGGAGAGGGACTGGAAAATCCTAATCTCAAGACCGGCAAGGTAGAACTCGTCGTAGATACACTCAAAATTGAGAACCGTTCCAAACCGATGCCGTTTGATATCGGAGATGAGAAGGTTAACGAAGAGATCCGGCTGAAATACCGCTACCTTGAGCTTCGAAGCCAAAAGTCCTACGATATCTTCAAACTGCGTTCCAAAGCGACCATCGCAACACGTAACTCACTGGATGAACTCGGTTTCCTTGAAGTAGAGACACCTGTGCTTACCAAGTCTACACCTGAGGGAGCCAGAGACTACCTTGTGCCAAGCCGTGTTCACCCTGGCGAGTTCTATGCACTTCCCCAGTCTCCGCAACTCTTCAAGCAGCTTTTGATGGTCTCAGGTTTTGACCGTTATTTTCAGATCGCAAAATGTTTCCGCGATGAAGACCTCAGAGCTGACAGACAACCGGAATTTACGCAGATAGATGTTGAGATGAGTTTCTGTACGCAAGAGGATGTTATTGCTGTTGCTGAAAAACTTATCAATGATATCTTCACACAGTGTGGTTTTGAGATCCCTAAGACTTTCAGACGCATTACCCATAATGAAGCGATGGAGAAGTACGGAACAGACAAGCCTGATATGCGTTATGACATGGCTATGGTGGATGTCATCGATATCTTTGAAAGATGTGACAATGAGATATTCTCATCAATCGCAAAGGCACCAAAAAAGAACCGTATCAAGGCACTTAAGGTACCAAACGGTGACAACATCTTTTCCAAACGCCAGATGAAAGGTTTTGAGGAGTATGTACGTAAATTCGGTGCCCAGGGACTGGGATACTTCCAAATGAAAGAGGACGGGCTCAAAGGTCCACTGACCAAGTTCTTTACCCAGGAAGATATCCAGGCGATCATCGAGCGCTGTGAGCTTCAGACAGGTGATGTAGTCTTCTTCGGTGCAGGTGAGAAAAAAGTTGTACTCGACTACATGGGTCGTTTCCGTATCTATCTTGCAGAGATCATGGAGATCATTCCTCAGGATGTATTTGAATTCCTGTGGGTCGTTGACTTTCCGATGTTCGAAGTTGAGGAGGGGCGTGTCAAGGCACTCCACCATCCGTTCACTCAACCGAAATCACTTGACTATGAAGATATTGAAGAGATCGAATCGATCGCATACGATATTGTACTGAACGGTACGGAACTCGGCGGTGGATCCATCCGTATACACAAAGAGGAAGTACAGGCTGAGATCTTCAAATTGCTGGGAATCTCTGAAGAAGAGGCACAGGAGAAGTTTGGCTTCCTGCTTGATGCTCTCAAGTTCGGTGCACCTCCGCACGGCGGATTTGCATTGGGGCTGGACAGACTCATCATGCTGATGACAGGTGCAGAGAGCATCCGTGATGTCATCGCTTTCCCTAAAACACAAAGAGCCCAATGTCTGCTTACACAGGCTCCGGGTATGGTGGACGGAGAGCAGCTTAAAGAGTTGGGTCTTCGTATCAGACAGACACCGGTCGCATAGATTGGGGCTTAGGGATAACAGAGAGTTGATAATAATAGAGAATATACAATAAAAAAGGATAACAGCATGAAAAAACTATTTTTGATCATTGGAGCACCGGGTTCCGGAAAAACAACCGATGCAAGTCTTATTGCAGAAAAGAATGACAACATTGTTCACTACTCTACCGGTGACATGCTCCGCGAAGAGGTAGCAAGCGGATCTGAACTGGGGAAAGAGATTGAGAGTTACATTTCCAAAGGTGCTTTAGTCCCTCTTGAGATCATTGTAAATACAATTGTTTCTGCGATCAACAATGCCCCTGTAGACAATATCCTTATTGATGGATATCCAAGAAGCGAAGAGCAGATGACCGCATTTGATGAACTGGTAAGCAAAGAAGAGAATATTGACCTTGTTTCCGTTATCGAAGTACGTGTGAGTGAAGAAGTAGCCAGAGAAAGAATACTGGGACGCAGAGCAGAAGCAGCACCTGGAGAAGAAAGAAGTGATGACAATGAAGAGGTATTCGTAAGCCGAATGAAGATCTATACAGATCCGCTTCCGAAAATACAGGAGTTCTATGAAACAAAAGGTCTTTTGACTGTTATAAACGGAGAAAGAACGCTTGACGAAGTCGTTTCCGATATGGAGCAGTTCATTCTAAGTAAAATCTAATCTTTTCAGCATCTGCTGTTTCAAAAGAGCCCTGAACAGAGGTGCTCTTTTGATTTGTGTATCTCTGCAATATCCTTACCGGCAACCCTTCTTCTATAATCAATTATATTCATTACAACATTTCATAATAATAATTAAATTTGCACAATAATAGCCTGCTACAATCCATAAAATAAGCTCAGTTTATAATTTGATAAAATCTATAGAAATACTTGACATAGTATTTTTTTTAAACTATACTGCCTTGATTAAGAAAAAAAGGGAAAAAATGAAAACAAGTATGTTTACTAAATCCACTTCAGCTATTGCATTATCATTCATGACCTCTACACTGCTTCATGCGACCAACGGGGATACACTTATCGCCATGGGGACCAAAGCACGCGGTATGGGCGGCGCAGGTATAGCTGTTAGTCATTGTGCCGAATCAACTTTGCAAAACCCGGCATTGATCACTTGTACAGAAGGAACGTCAATCTCGTTTGGAGGTACGATCTTTATGCCGGATATCAGTGCAAATATGGGTAGTGCTGCCTTACATGAAAGTGATGCCAATTTGAATGTTATTCCAGAAGTTTCCATTTCACATAAACTTAATGACAACTGGTATCTTGGTATTGGTATGTGGGGAACTGCCGGTATGGGTGTTGACTATCGGGATGCACCAAGAACACAGACAGACTCTGGTAACATGCACATGGTAACCAATCTGCAGCTTATGCAGTTTGGTGTATCTGTAGCCTATAAAGCCAATGATTTTGGTTTTGCGGTGACACCTATACTGCAATATGGTTCACTTGACATTAACTATAACAATTTTGACGGAAGCAGTGTAGGTGACGGTATCGCACAGGATCTTAATTTCGGATTCAATCTGGGTGCTTATTATGATTTTACCAATCATGGTATTGATGGTCTGACGCTGGGTGCAGTCTATAAGTCAAAAATAGATATGGACTACAGCAACCAACTTTCAAGTGCTACACAACCTTTTGCCGATCTTGACATGTTCCCTGCAGCTATGGATAATCATCTGGAACAGCCGGCAGAAATTGGTATAGGCATAGGATACAGAATCTATCAGCACACCTTTGCTTTTGATTATAAACAGATTCAATGGTCTGATGCAAAGGGATATAGGGATTTTGGATGGGAAGACCAGGATGTCTTTGCTGTAGGTTATCAGTATACGCAGGGAAGCTGGGCATTTAGACTGGGATACAATCATGCCAACCATCCAATTAAAGAAGCTCCCAGCGGCGGCGCTGTACAACCTTCACAGTCTCCCACAGGTTCATACCCAAATGCCGGCGGAGATGCTCTGAACCTCTTTAATCTTCTTGGATTCCCTGCAACAGCAGAAGACCATTACACCATTGGAGGCAGTTATATATTTACTGACTCTTTTGCTATAGATCTTGCATATGTCTATGCGCCGGAAACAAAAACTACCATGAATACTATTGTGGGTATAGACCCCAATACAGGAGATTTGTACACTGGCCCATCTACAGTTTACCACACAGAAAACAGTATCTCTTTCCAACTCTCCTACAAATTCTAAAAAACTTTTCTTCCCTTCCGGGAAGAAGAAGCACATTCATTGCCGACACGCTTACCCTCACAGATACGCTCAATAACTGCAGATCATCTCTTCAAGCGTCACCTTCACATTTTCGCCCAGAGCATTAACATTGTAGCCTCCCTCCAAAAAGAAGATAAACGGTACATTTGCCGTATCCAGAATAGCACGTACGATCGCCCGTATTCCTTCTGTTGTAACATTGAGCTGTGCCAAAGGGTCACTCTCATGCAGATCGTAACCGGCAGAGACCAGAATAATATCAGGGGAAAACTTTTTTACCAAAGGGGGCAGATCATTCTGATAGATATCGAGCACTTCAGTATCACCACTGTCTGGCATCAGCAGGAAGTTACGTGTAAACCCCTTCCCTTTTCCAGCACCGATATGGTCTTCCATCCCGGTTCCCGGATATGCAAATGCCTGATGGGTTGAGAAATAAAAAACAGTATCATCCTCCCAGAAAGTATCTTGTGTTCCATTACCATGATGGACATCAAAATCGATGATCATAACTTTTTCAAAACCTTGTTTCTGAGCATATTTGGCCGCAATAGCAATATTGTTAAAAAGACAAAACCCCATTGCTTTTACGGGTGTTGCATGGTGTCCGGGAGGCCTTACTGCACAAAATGCTCTATCGAACTCTTTATTTTTAATACCATCTACAGCTACGACTCCTGCACCGACAGCTACTTTTGAAACATGAAACGAATCAAAAGAACAGATGGTATCCGAGTCTATCGATGCAGCGACCTTGCTGCACTCCATGACCTCTTCTATCTGCTCACACATATGTACCATCATCAGGGTCTCTTCGGAAACACAGATCGGTGAAGGCATAGTGAGATCTTTTTTTAACGGTTCGACTGCATTCTCTATGGCAATCAACCGTTCTTTTGACTCAGGATGCATTTCTCCTGTATCATGTTTAAGATAAACTTTGTCAGTAATATAGGCAACTTTCACTTCGTCAACCCTATACTCATCTTCAGCGAATCCATCTCATGACGTAATCGTACCACCTCCTCCTGCAAAGAGAGGACAAGAGTTTGCAACTCCTTATTCGACATCGATATTTCCGAGGTACTGTTTTTAGATTCTGACCGGGACAGACGGTTCTGGCCAAGTATGTATGTAACCTCTTTACCATTCTCTTCCACTGTTTCACTTTTCAATTGACCGGACTTGATCATTTTGACAACATTGAAAAGGCTTAACTTATGTTTTACCGCATATGTTTTCATTGTCATACGTTCCATCTTATGCTCCTTTGGGTATCATTGACACAGAATATAAATTATACACAATTTATTCATATTTCTCTGCTATAATACACAAAAATCAGAAGGGTACTGCAAGCAACCCTTATTTAAGGAATATAACATGATGTTCAAAAAAACTTCGCTGGCACTTCTTGCTGCCTTTACTATGCTCTTTACCAATACACTTCATGCAGAAGCTGCAAAGGTTATCGATGCCAAGGCAGATGTTGCAATCGAAAAGTTTAAAAAACTTGTAAAGGGAGGAGATGTTTTCCTTAAAAAAGTCAAAGGGTACCTTGTCTTTCCTACTGTTTACAAAGGCGGCTTCTTTGTTGGAGGAGAGTACGGAGAAGGTGTACTCAGAGTTGATGGTAAAAGTATTGCCTACTACAACATCGCTTCAGCATCGGTAGGTTTTCAGTTCGGTGCACAGAAGAGATCCTATATCTTTGCATTTGCTGATCAGTATGCACTGGACAGATTCATGAAGAGCAACGGATGGGAAGCAGGTGTGGACGGCTCCATTGCGGTTATAGACTGGGGACGCGGCATAGACATCAGTTCTATCAGTTATGAAAAGCCTATCTATGCCTTTGTCTTTGACAATAAAGGACTTATGGCAAATGTTGCCCTGGAAGGAACAAAGTTCACCCGGATTGTACCTCATTGATCAAACAGGGCCGATTTTGCCGGCCTACTCATACAGCTTGTGTAAATCCTATGTAAGCTTGTCTGAAAAACGTTCCTTATAGCTGCATTTTTGGCACAGCTCTTCAACAGCTTTCCCCTTTTTAAACCCCTCTATCATAGCTACACTCCGATCAGCCTGAAGTATCTCCTCCAAAGATGACTCATGCAAATTCCCAAGTTCTATTACTCCGTCTCCGTCAAGACAGCATGGAACCACTCTTCCGTCCGCCAGGATGCCGATATGGGACTGAAGCCCCTGACAGGTACCGTCACCGTAGACAGGATTGTCCAGAGAAGGCCACTCAAAGTAGTCATCGAAATGGATGCGTATCTTGTTGCCAAGGCGTATCGTTTTTGGTCTTTCACTATAGATCTCTTCCAGCGACAATGGCGTATCAAATGCATCAGAAAGTTTTGTGAACAGTTTACTGTTGAATGTTTTTTCACTCATCCTGTTATCAAGGTTCCATACCCGTAAATTAATAAAACTCTCCTCTTCTCTTTTAAGCTTTTCTCTGCATAGAGCCAATACAGGCATGATATACTGTTCAAAAGTAATAGCTGTGTCATTCTTGTTATAGCTGTTAAGTGAAATATTGATCTGTTTGACGCAGGGATGAAAGAGTGTATCAAAAGAGTGCTTTTTAAGAAAGTAACCACTGGTCGTCAATATTGCTTGAAGCCCGTATTTATGAATAATATCAAGATAGTCTGACAAGTTTGACTGTGTCAGAGGATCACCCATCACATGACATGCGATCTCACCGGTATAATGCCGGGCCTGTGAAATTACCGATCTGAAAAAAGGGAGATCCATCTTCATTGAAGGCTGTAGTTTGGTCGGACAGAAACTGCAGCTGAGACCACAGAGATTCGTCAGCTCAATATAGATACGATAGAACTTCACTACTTCATACACACAGAGAGATCATTCAGGGTCTTTGCACCCCGTATACACTTCATTTTGGACTGTAGCATGAAAATATTGTCATCAAACGTGTCAAGTATCTTCTCTCTGTTCTTTTCCCACTCTTCTATCTTGTGATGTTCATTTCCGGTAAAGTAGGATTTTATCTTTACAAGATCACTCAAGCAGCTATTGGCCGCAACTGTATCTTTGGCCTGAACCAAACAGGCTCTTGTCTTTTTCATTGTCTCCAGAAGTTCCGGCAACAGACGTTTCTGATTTTCAAATATCGGCTCGCCGATCATATCCATCAGACGCTTTTTCTCTTTAGGAAGAAGTTTTTCCTCCTCGATCTTTTTTGCATTAAGCGTTTCAATGACCTTCAACAGGCGCTCGGAAAATGCTTTGGGCGCTTTTTTGCTCTTTGTCTTGAAACTTGTCGTATAGAGCGAGAATTTCTCTACAGGGTATTTCGGTATGGCACACTTTGAAGTTTCTGTTACATTGATATCAAACTGTACATCTGTAGCCTCTTCACGGTAGAAAAGACCGAGTACATTGTATTCGGTAAAAAGAGGAATCGCTTTATAGATACATTTACGTACTCCGTTTCCTTCCCACATATCGCAAACGATATTGGCAACCATCTGTTGCCCGTTTTTTGTCAGTCCCTCAGTGATATTCCGTACTTTTTTACCTTTGGGAAGCGGTCGTTCCAATATCTTTTTGCCTTTAAAGTCCACATCCAGTATCTCTTTTTCCTGATGCTTTTCACACTTCTCTTTTCTACCTATATAGTGTACGGAACCTGTCGTTCTCTCGACAATTTGTGTCTCAAAAAGCTCTACTGCACCCCATTCTTTAAAACGGAGTTTTCCGGTACCTTCCAGCGTCAGATTCACATCCGGACTTATCACACCGCCACCGCTGATCTTGTAACGGACCATTGCATTGGGTACGTCATATATCTTCTTTTGCACCGGTGCAGCATCTGCTGATACAAATATACCTGTTATCCATACAGAACAAATCGTAGCGACCAGTTTGGGCAACATTCTTTTCCTTCAAGTAAAACGTATGGTAATTGTATCATAATAATTTTCGCAAAAGCAAAATCTATACAATAGGCTCAAACAACATAACAGAAAGTGATGCATTCTTGCTCTTAGCCCTTTTACTATTCACCTTAAGGCCTGGACAATAGAGGCTTCAAGTTCTCTAAATGCGTCATCCATCGAAGCGACAATACTTTCAGGATCTTTTTTGGTCATAACAGAGGTACTGAAAAGTTTCGTTCTCTTTACACCTGTACGCATATTCTCAATAATCCAGTCGGCATCAAGATAGACTCTGTTGTTCTGTGCTATAAAGCGGGTGATATTTACTTTTATTTTCAAGACAGGCTGTCTGCTCATCCCCCAGGGATAGGCATAGATTCTGGGTTGCTGAAAACTTTTCTGAAGATAGGAGATAAGTCTTCTTGTCAGGCCGTCATCAAGGTCTTCTCCCCACTCTGCATTGGAGAAAAATATGATCCGGTGGGATGATGCGGCTACGGCTATCTCCCGTTTGAAAAGATATTCTGGAACAGTGATCTTCTCTACACCGATACTGTTTTGTTGAGAGGAAAAATGTTCTACAGGCTCCGAAGCATTGGAAAGTATATAGTAACCGGAACTTCCTGTACAACCTGAAAAGAAAAGAATCAACAGTATCAATAGCGTGTTCCTGAACATTATTTATCTCCGAAAATAAGTGAATTTGGCTTGCGGTTAAGCATCTTAAGGAACTCATCCATCTCTTCAGATGTCTTTTTGACCGTCTTCAAAGTCTCTGTGATCTGATGAGTGAGCAGTGAGTTACTACCATACCCTTTGATCGTCTTTTTGGCTTCACGAAGGGTACGTGTCAACTCTTTAAGCATTCTGTCTATCTCATCCGGCATCGTTTTGAAGGACTTTCTCTCTGTCATCATATTGAGATCCTTGACGCTCTTACTGAGATCTTTGAGCACCTCATTGGCATTGGCAATCGGTTTGGCACTCTCTTCAACAACTTTGTTTAATGATGCAAGCAGTTTTTCAAGCGGCAGACTGTTAAGTTTGTCAAGAATACCGGATATACTGGCCATGATATCACCTGAAATATTGTCAACTGTAGGCAGGAATGCGTACTCTCCATCCCTGAGAATACTTCTGTTCTCATCATCAATACCAAATACCAGCTTGACATACAAGCTTCCGGTAATGGGATTCAAAGAAGTGACCTGTGCACGCATCCCCTCTTCTACCGCCTGATAGAAGTTTGTTACTCCCGTATCGTTCACATCATTGCCTTGGGCAAAAACAGAGGTATCTATTTCAACCTGGACACGCCCTTTCATAAGATGTGTCTTTTTATCATATTTCAGATCTATCTGTACAACTTTTCCAATATCAAAGCCTTCATAGCGTACAGGTGCGCCTACCCTGAGATTTGCAATGGAGTGTTCTGTCTGCAGTACAAATGTTTCTGCATGTCGATATCCATGCCCAATATTCTGTTTGGATATTTCATTCTTGCTGGCATAGAGTTTGAAAGTAAAAAGATCAGGCACCGGATGCTTAGCCTTTTCTCCGTTACTGGAAAACTCGATCGCACCCTGGATCAGATCTTCAAGAGGGGCAACCTGTACATCCAGACTGCCGTTGTTCAGTGTAGCATTAAATGTATTCCTGATCCAGAATTTCGTATCTGTATGCACATAAGGTACATACATTCTATCTATGAAAACAATTACCTCAACCGTTATTCCATCCAGTCCAAGCAGTACATATTCCACTTTGCCAACTTCGATATTCTGCAGATAGACCGGAGTTCCTTTTTTGACTGCGCTATTTCCCCTTTCTATCGTCAAGACAAAATACTCTCCTCCGGAATTATCACGATAGGCATAGTTAAGACCATGAAACTCCTCTTTGAACTCCTTGCCTCTTTTCTGGGAGTACATTTGAACATAGGTTCCGGATATCAGCGTATCAAGGCCTGTGACACCCCTAATACCCAATTCCGGTTTGACGATCCAGAATTTGGCATTCTCGTTGAGAAAAGGTGCAGCGCTTTTATCCATCCGTGCGACAACCACTACCCCCTCACCATCTTTTTCAAGTTCTACCTTGGTAATCAGTCCAACCGGTACATTACGGTACTTAATCTGGCTCTGTCCTGCCTGTAAACCTTCATTTTTTTCAAACAGGATCCTGATCTCCGGTCCCCTGTCATGATAATACTGAAATGCCAGCCATCCGGCAATAACAAGCGCAATGAAAGGTACAATCCAGATGGAAGTAAAAAAATTGAACTTTGTGGACTCCTGTACCTCAGGGATATTTTGGGGCATTATCTCTTTTCCTTGTTATCTATGCTCACGGATCAGCCGTGTGTCAAAGGCTTGTGCTGCCAGAAGTGTAAAAAATACTGACAAGGCAAATGCCGTCGCTGCGGTACCTGCAACGATCTCTACATTGGCCAGACGGATCAGAGCAGCCAATATCGCTACAACAAATACATCGATCATCGACCAGGGTCCGATTATTTCTGTCAAATAGTACAGTTTATGCTTGTTCAGCTTCTTATCTTTTCCGAGAGGGTATTTTACACTAATTAACAGATAAATCAAAATCAGGAACTTAATGATGGGGATGATGATTGAAGCAAAAAAGATGATCAATGCAATAGGATAGGAACCATGCTCCCACAAATATACGATCCCGCCCAGAATCGTACTCTCTTCTACCTGTCCGAACTTCTTGGTAATAAGCATCGGATAGAGATTGGCCGGTATATAGGCTATCATCGCAGTGATAAGGTATGCCCAACTTTTTTCTGTCCGAAAATGCTTATGTTTATAGATCTGGGACCCGCAACGTCTACAGCTATTCTGCCTGCCTTTATCGATATTTACTGCTTCACAGGCCGGACAGCGGATCAGGTCTTTCTCTTCGATCTCCATCAAATCTCCCTGTTCTGCTGAAAAAGCCGTTTTCTCAGCATCCATATCTCAGAGAGATGTATATTCCTGCTCAGATAGATATCGATAAAAACAAAAGCGATCAGCGCCCAAAAGGAGACCCCCATATGTATCTGGGCATACCCGATAAGCTTGACCAGTGCCACAAAAATACTGACCAGAAATATCTCTGTCATACTCCAGGGCTTAATATGATGCAGCAATACCAAAAGCTCTTTGAGAAGGTTCGGTGCGGATTTGAATTTCAATAAAAGAAAAAGTACAAGATAGATACTGATGATCATTAGGGGAAAAATGAATATAAAAAAGATACAAAGAAAACCTACAACAAAGAAACCATTCTCAAAAAGGCTCATGAATGTACTGGTCAGTGTTATGTACTGGGTATGCCCGAAAATCTCTATTTTAACCAGCGGGAAAAGGTTGGCAAGCAGAAAAAAAATAAGTGCAGTGATACTCAATGCAAGCCCATGACTGATCAGTTTGCTATCGTAACGGTAAAGCACACTTTTACACTCTCTGCAACAGGCTTTGGCACCATCTTTTATGGGGATCTCTTTATGTACAGTATGACACTTGGGGCAGATAATCAGTGTATCCAACTCATCTTCAGTTTCAATTTTCATGGATATAATTATAGCTAACGAATATAAGGAGTCTCATGCGTATCCTCTCCATAGGGAAAAAAGTCGAACATAAAGGACTTACTATCGACTTCATTGAAGCTTCTTCGCTTCCTGAGCATCACGATATAGAGCAGTACGATTACATTATCATCAATGGTGGAGACGGAACCGTCAGACGCGTACTCAAGCAGTTGCATACACTTGAAAAAATACCGGTCTTCATTCTCAATCCTACAGGTTCCTTCAATGTTGTGGCCAGGATCCACCGTGCTCCTGAGATCACAAAAGTACTTGATATGCTTGCCAAAAAGATAAAACCAAAAACGCAGAAACACCATCTCTTCAAGCTCAACGACGAACTCTTTCTCTTCTCTGCCGGAAATATGGGAGATCTTCAACACATCTTTCTTTCCGAAACGCTGCGTTTCGGGTGGCTTAAACACGGTATGCTCAAATATATTCTCGCTCTTATCTTTCTCCTCCCTGTACATCTCATAATGACACCTTTCATGCTGATGAGCAAAACACGCTTTTTCATTTTTACACCGCTGCGTTTTATCAAAAAGTTCGGTACGTTTTACGGGGAAGTGGACAAGATCGAGATCGACCTGGAGAATGAATACAATATGCTGGAACTTGATGGCGATATCGTAACCGTACATGGGAAACATCTGTATATCAGACAGGCGGGAAATGTCCCTGTCGTTACACAGTAGCGTCTTTCAGATCACGGTAGTACGCCACTACCCTCTCATCCACATGGATCACACGATTAAGATAGTGTGTCAGATCTCCTCTGTTAAAGTCGATCTTCAGATGTTTAGGGTCGATGGCACGTGAGATCGCTACATAGAACTGGGAAGGGGCAAAGATATTATCGACATTACAGACGAGATTGTCAATACTCATACCCTGCGACTTGTGAATGGTCACAGCATAGGCAAGCTTCAGAGGGAATTGTGAGAGTGTTGCCAGGGAGATTGTCTCTACCCTTCCGTCATCTTTCACTGCCATATCGAGAAGATCAAAATCATGACGCTCCACACGTACATACTCATCTTCTTTCTCCACAACAAGATAGTCATCTTCGATCGTTCTCAGTATACCACGTTCACCATTGACAAATTTACCCCATTTGTTGACAGTAAAAAGTACCGGTACCCCTTCTTTGAGAGTCAGCTGTTCAGAGATGGGAAGCAGTTTTTTCCAGCTTGCCAGTTTCTGTTCATGGAGAGTGCCGAACATTTCAATATTTGCAAAGAGAATAGTCTCTTCCGTATCCAGCTCATTCAGTCTCATACGGTTGGTCTGTTCCACTTCCGCATTGCGTCCAAAAAGAAAGGTAGGATCTTTTTTGAGCCCTTCATTGTTCCAAAGCTTCTGCATGTAGTGCATGACTTCTGCATCACATATCCCTCTCCTTACCTTGGAAAGGATATGGGTAAACTCCGCATCAGTTGTCCGTTTCATTTCGGTCAGTTCAATGACTGTCAGGTCAAACCGTTCCCATGCCAGAGATTCAAAAGCATAGAGCTTCGCACCAAAGATATCATGGGGGTTATGCTGCTGTTTCTGTACCGGCGGCAGCTGAAAAAAATCTCCGACAAAAAGTACCTTGCCAAGGTAACCGTAGGCATTAAGCCGGTATGCGATCATATCAAGCAGATCTGCACTGACCATAGAGATCTCGTCAATGATGATCAGGTCGGTTGCTTTGAGTACTTTTTTAAGATCACTCAGACGTTTTTTCGCCCGCTTGTCATACTGAGCCAGTTCTTCAAAGTTGGAAGCAATACCAAAAACAAAGAAACTGTGTACCGTAAATCCACCGATATTGACCGCACTCACGCCTGTAGAACCAAGTGCAACCACCTGCTTTCCGCGTCTTTTGTACTCAAAGATCACTTCATTGGTAATATAGCTCTTCCCGACCCCTGCACCTCCTGTAAGAAAGACATTGGAGTACTTGAGTGCTTCAAGCACATCTGTTTTATCTGCCATATCCTGCCTTGTCTACGATACCTCTGCGGCATCGGCTCACTACACGTTCCCCCTGATGCAGCAATCTTTTCAGCTTGCCGCTGCCACCACCGAGATGAAGCCACAGTTCGGTGATCAACCCGTTTTTGCACTTCATCTCTACCCGCTCACCTGCACCTTTTCCGAAACTCTCGTCAAAAATCGTTCTTACCTGCTTGAGACTGACTCTTTTTCCCATATGTTTTTGAAAAAATATACTTACTTTTGAACAGCGCACCTCTTCGGTCATTGCAATCGCATCCCTAAAGTAGTGTTCTGCATCCGTACCGTAGCAGGTTCCATGCTTGATCCATTCATGACGGTGCAGGTTTGAGACTGTACCGGACATAATACCGGTAAGTCTCTTTTTTGTCTCCGATGTCAGTTTCGGTTCCGGAAGTTTATGCCATTCTCTATGCCTGTCCATGGCGATATATCTTCTCTCAACACCGCAATAGACCTTGTTCTTTGGCTGCGGCCACACTCCATGCAGCGTAAAGTTCTGTTCGTATTTTTTTACAAAAGGCAGTAAATGCCATGAAGAGCTGCACTCTTTTCTTCGACGATGTGTCTCACAAAATGCGTTATACCAGCTCAATACAAGAATATTCTCTCGGGAGATACCTCTTTTTTCGTCTGTGGCTGCACTTTTTCCCGAACCGATACTTCTGACTTCACATGCTGCAGGCGTAACATACAAGGCACTTTTGGATGCAAAGCAGTTCTCATCAACCCATCTCTGAAAAGGCTTCTTGGCCTTTACTGTAATGAGGTACTGCCCTTTATGGTGCTGTCTGACCTCATAGCTTCTCTTTGGATCAAGACGGATATCTCCGCTGTTTTTGGTATGTCTGAGATCATCATATGCAGGACAGCTCCGAACTGGATAAAGTTCTGTACGGGACAGAAGCATCAATGTCAAAAATAAAAACAAAAAAAGTGGTCTCATTAATAACCTGCCTTAAAATTCTGCCATTCACAATATGATTGGAAGTTCAAGTTCTTCCGAACAATCGATCTATTGACAGCATTATAGCGTTTTGGCATTAGTTTTGCTATTCTTCAAAGCTTGATATATAAATTTTGGTATTATTACACCATGATATTTAAAAGCATTGAGAACCTGCCGGACCATTTTGGAGGCAAACAGAAAACACCCTGCACGCACCATCGCAAACGCTCTAATATGATGCTTAATCCTCTAGCACTTAAACACCTCAACAGGATAGATACGCTCAGTGCAGATATGATCACCCTGAATCTGGAAGATGCGATTGCACCAAGCCGTAAAAAAGAGGCTCTGCACAACATTGCCCTCTTCCTTTCCCATATGGAGCACAGCAACAGCTTTATTATTGTACGCACCAATCCGCTTGATAAAGGAGGAAGAGAGGAGATCTCTTTTCTCAATCGTTTTGAATTCGATGCCGTACGTATCGCCAAGATAAGGAACCAGACCGAAATTGCACAGGCACTTTGCCTGCTCTCAGAAGATAAAGAGCTGCATATTTCACTTGAGACAAAAGAGGCTTTTGAAAATCTTTCTGCACTGCGTATCGATGAGAGACTCACCACAGCCAACCTGGGTATTCTTGATTTGCTTACATCATTGGGACTTCCG
This sequence comes from Sulfurovum indicum, assembly GCF_014931715.1. Lineage (NCBI taxonomy): Bacteria > Pseudomonadati > Campylobacterota > Epsilonproteobacteria > Campylobacterales > Sulfurovaceae > Sulfurovum > Sulfurovum indicum. The sequence goes on from NZ_CP063164.1 coordinate 1,277,563, forward strand.
CAGTCGCTGGTGCACATAGGTAATCCTACAATTGACTATATTCTTTCCAGGTTCCTTATAGATTCAAAAACTGCCGGCATCCACCCTATCTCCTTTATGTTCCAGGACTACAACGATACAGAGACTTTCAGAGCATGGTGTGCATATGAGAAGGGAATGGGCTTTGAGTCCAAAGCCTGCATGGGTCCCAAACAGGTAGAGATCGCAAATGAGATATTCGGAGTCTCTTCTGAGGAGCTGAAACGCGCTGAACACATTAAGAATCTATTTGAAGCCAATGCTGCAAAAGAAAAAAACGGCTTTATGGATGAAAAGTACGGCTTTATTGATGAGCCTATCTATCGTGACGCATTACTTGTACTCTCACAGGCCGGAAAGCTATGAGAAAAATGATCATACCCTTTATACTGCTTGGTGCTGCAACACTGCAGCTTCTTTGTGCCAACGATGACAGACCGCCCATACGTTATGACTATCTTTCCAAACCTGATGTTCAAAAGTTCATTCAAGCCATGCATACACGTTACGGTTTTAAACAAAGTTATCTCAAAAAAGTCTTTACCCGTGCAAAACTGGACCGTGATACCCTGAGTCGATATACAGGGAAATTCAAAAAAAACTCAACAGTCGGAAGCTGGGAACGTTTCAAGCTGCATATCGTCAATGATGAAAGTTTTAAAGAAGCAAAAGAGTTTAAAAAACACTACTATACAACCCTGCACAAAGCAGCGAAAAGATACAAGGTTGATGTGGATTATATCGTCGGCTTCATAGGGGTGGAGAGTCATTACGGAAAATATACTGGTGATTACCGTGTTCTTGATGCACTTGCCACTCTGGCGTTCCACCCCAACAGAATGCAGCGTTTTTTCAAAAGTGAACTTCAACACCTTCTGCTCTTTGCCAGAGAAAAACGTTACGACATCACCGAACTTGAAGGCTCATTTGCAGGAGCGATGGGATGTGTACAGCAGGTACCCTCCATTGCCCGGAAATTCAGTTTCGACTTTGATGGAGACGGTGCAAGTATCTGGGACATGGAAGACTGCATAGGTTCCATTGCCAGATTCATGCATGAAAAAGGGTGGAAACAAGGGGAAAAAGTCGCTGTAAAGGCAAGTTATTCTTACAAACGTTTCAGCCGACTCAAGACAGGGTACAGACACAGCTACCCTCTCAAAAAACTAAAACATCTCGGTATCACTCCAAAGCAACCGTTCCCTTACAAAAAAGCCATGCTGATCAAACTGCATAACACGACCCATGATGAACTCTGGTTGTGTGCACCCAACTTCAGGGTTCTGACTGCCTACAATGCCAGCAGCAACTACGGTATGGCGATCCATAAAATCGCACGTTCACTCAAATAGGGGTCTATATCTCGTAGGCAATACTTTTGTGTTCTCCCCCTCCTCTCCTCTCTTTATAGAAGTTTTCGAACTGCTCTTTACCCAATGCACGGGCAAAGTAAAATCCCTGGAAAATATCACAGTTGTTTTTCAGAAGGAATTGGAACTGCTCTTCTGTTTCAACACCTTCTGCAACGGTTTTAAGCTGAAAAAACTTTGCCATGGAGAGAATCGTTGTGATCATTAGTTCATCAGAACGCTGTTCACCGACATGACTGACAAAAGAGCGGTCAACCTTCAATTCATCAATAGGCATTTCACGTAAAGAACTTAAAGAGGAGTAGCCTGTCCCAAAATCATCCATGGAGAAAGATATTCCCAGTCTTTTGATACGCTCCATCAAGGCGATAATACGCTGCATATCTTCAATTAAAATCGTTTCAGTCACCTCAAAAACAACTTTTTTGACTATCTTCTCATTAAGATACTTTCTTACAAGTTGTTCAACCTGTTCTACAAAAGTAGCATGAAAGAACTGCCGTACACTGATATTGATGGAGAACTGTTCAATTTCAATTTCATTCTCACTCCATTGGGAGAGTGTTTTAAATGCTTCCTCCATAATATAGTTCCCCAACTCTATGATCAATCCTGTTTTCTCCGCAATTGCAATAAACTCTGCAGGAGAAACAAAACCAAACTCATGGTTGTTCCATCGTACCAACACTTCACATCCGATCATTTTCCGCTCTTTATTGAATTGCGGCTGATAGCGCAGCTCTATCTCATTGTGCTCCAGTGCAAAATAGAGTCTGCGCTCTATCTCAAGATGATACTCTACACGCTTGGCAAGATCATCATTAAATACAATAATTCCGTCACGTCCCTGTGCTTTGGCTTCATACATGGCGATATCCGCTTCTTTAATGAAATACCTTGCATCCATTGCTTTTCTTCCTACCCCGTTGATACCGATACTGGCACTCAGATATAGATGATGTCCCTCTATCAGATAGGGAGCTTTCAGGATATGCAAAAGTGCTTCGGAAAAATTCAGGGCAAGCTCCTGACAGTCATACTGGGCTGCATACTCCTTACTCATGATTGTAAATTCATCTCCGCCCAGGCGCGCTATAATATAATTATCCCCGCAATAGCGTTTGATACGGCTGGCGACTTCAACAAGTACTTTATCTCCGATCTCATGCCCCAGTGTATCATTGATAGTCTTGAAGTGATCCAGATCTATCAAAAGGATATAGACATAATCATCTGTATGCTGAATGCGGTTGATCACACGCTCCATATACTCTACAAAGTAGCGGCGGTTATAGAGTCCGGTCAGAGAATCATGCTGTGCCTGATAATAATTCTTCTGGATCAATCGATAACTGTTGTCTGAAGAGTAAAGCAGCACACCAAGAAAGATAACTGAAAATACAGAAAGGACATATCCATACCACTCTCCGATAAGAAAAAAATAGCCAACCAAAGGAAGCATCAGTATCAACAATACAGGGAAGAAAAGTTTTTTATCTGAAACAAGTAGTGTCGAAGCAACAACCGAAGCGCCTATCTGGGTAAAAATAGCGATATAATGAAGCTTGTGCTCTGTTTCTGTACAATAGAGCAGAAAGATCAGTGTCCAAAGGGCAAAGATAAGATAGAAGAATACAGCGAGTTTATAGTACCATGACTTGAGTGACGCATCTCCCATCTGGTCAAGCTTGTAATGATAGTAGAGTCTCCAGCCAAAAAGGGAGACCAGTACCATCAGCATGTACCAGATAAGTGCCGGCACCACAACACCATTGATCCAGCCAAGAAAGATGTATGCCAGGCCGGGAATGAGAGAAAGGCCTATCATAAGAAGGATCTGTTTTTGTAAAAAGCTGTAAAATCGTTGATCGTTCATAGTGATATTTTATTATTCTTTTTTATAGTATTAGATTAAATTCAAAATAAAATATCAATTATTTATAATACTTTACAGAAATTGACATTTAAAAAAATAAAGCCGAATAATGTCTTCAGAAAATTCTCTGTATGCCTGTTTGCATATTTCGTTTATTATATCATACAAATAATATTTTATAGAAAATATTAAATTGAATACAGAGATACCAGGACCAATGCATCGTGTATCATGCCAGGGATATCTTCAACTACACTTTACAGATAAAGTCTGAACTCGGTGCCTTTCCCTGGAATAGAGTCCAGTTCTATCCCAATACCATGCTCGTCACAAATACTTTTTACAATACTCAGCCCCACACCGAAACCGCCTGAATACTCGGTACCGCGTTTAAACTTTTCAAAGATCTCTTTTTGTTTTTCTGCTTCGATACCGATACCTTCATCAGTGATCCTGAGTATCCTGTTTCTCAGCGATATTATTATGTTTGATCTTGGTGAAGAGTATTTGATGGCATTACTGATAAGGTTTCCAAAAAGCAGTGTCAACTGGGATCTGGGAATAATGGATTTTGTCTCCCGGGCATCTACTTTGAACTCTATACGTTTGATCTCGGCAAGCGGCCTGTAGTAGGCAACACTCTCTTCCAGAACATCTTTTATATCAAGTGGTTCTGCTATCTCTTTCCTGCTACTGAAGTTCAAATAGGTCAAAGAGCGGTAGATATCATAAAGCTGTTTGGTACTGATCGAGATATTATTGAGGATTTTCGTTGTACACTCCCCTGCTTTCAATGCCTGGGCAGCGGACATTGAAAGTGAAGTAATGGGGGTATTGAGTTCATGGGTAATATCATTGATAAAGCGTTCTATCTGCGTGACCCTTTGATGTACTGGTTTCATAAAAAGCCTGGCGAGTATCCAGGCAATGACCATGACCACAAAAGAGACTATACCTACAGCAAGTAAAACAGAACTGCCTAACCTCTGCAACTCTCCCTTCAGTGTATTGGACTGTACAACCACGTAGGCGATCCCCATGTGTTCTCGCGGTGCATCTGAAATAAAGATATTGTAGTCTTCAAGGGTAAGGTACCCCGGCTTTATTTCCATGTTCGGATCTACAAGCCTGCCCGATACTACATTTCCTTCGGTATCGATCAGTGCCATTATGACATCTTTGGGCACGACGGTTTTTTTTACGGGTCTGTCATGCATGTGTGCTGTAATAAGTTCACCGGCCTTCTGATCGGCGAGATGTTCCAGTTTATAGTGTATTTCATTCTCCAATGCATGTTTTTGTGCCGTATAGTACCAAAACCCTATCAGGGAGATAAAGAAAAATGAGGATACGATGTAGAGTCCCAGAAAGGAGTAAAAGGATCTCTTTTCCAGATCATTCATACCGGTAGCCCAACCCTCTTTGCGTAATGATCTTGTCAGCACCTATGACCTCCCTGAGGTTTCGTATATAGGAACGGAGTGTGGCATCACTGGGTAATGCATCAAACCCCCAGATATTCTGTATCAGCTCTTCCGGGGAGATAAGTCTTTGGGGGTGTGCAATGAAATATTCCAGTATTTCACACTCTTTTGGTCTGAGGGTTTTTTCATTGACTCCGTCACTTACCAAATGTCGTTGGGGATAATAGGTCAGTGTATCACTGAGTTTCACCAGGCTGTCCTGCTCTATGCGGAAAAGTACTTTACTCTTCTCAATACGCAGTCTCAGTTCTTCAAGTTCAAAAGGTTTACGGATATAATCGTGGGCACCGACATCAAAACTCTCTTTGAGATGCCTGGTGTCTTCATACGCGGTAATGATAATAGCCGGTGTGGTATCGTTAAAACTTCTGATCTCTTTGAGCAGTTCTATACCGCTTTTGCCTGGTACATTGATATCGAAGATGAACAGATCGTAAGACTCTTCATCAATAAACTCCTGTGCCTCTGCTGAATCGAATGCCCGTCGGGTTGTGTAGTATTGCTGTAAATAGTCCGTAAGGATGTCACCAAGGACAGGATCATCCTCCATCAGTAGTATTTTCATGTTTTCTTCCCTCTTTATCCTGATCTATTTTACTGTAATTGTATCTTTTTTGCCAAAAGGCCTGATAGATTATCCTTACAGTTTTACATTTTTCAACCTGAGCGAATTACTAATGACCGAAACAGATGAAAAACTCATCGCAGCTGCTGCAATAACCGGAGAAAGAAGTATACCAAAGAAGGGATACAGCACACCCGCAGCTATAGGTACCCCCAATGAATTATAGATAAATGCGAAAAAGAGGTTCTGCCGTATGTTCTTCATCGTAATACGGCTGAGCCTGATGGCTCGTATAATACCCCTGAGATCACCTTTGACCAGGGTCACACCGGCACTCTCCATCGCCACATCTGTACCTGTACCCATAGCGATACCGACATGTGCCTGTGCCAGGGCAGGCGCATCATTTACCCCGTCACCTGCCATGGCAACATATCTGCCCTCTTCCTGAAGTCTCTTAACCACTTTTGATTTCTCCTCTGGAGAAACCTCTGCTATGACCCTGTCTATATGCAGTTTGGCAGCAACGGCTTTGGCAGTGGTTTCATTGTCGCCTGTCAGCATCACAACCTCAATATTTTCTTTATGAAGTGCCTTGATCGCCTCTGACGTACCTTCCTTAACAGGGTCCATCACTCCCAATATTCCGGCAGCTTTTCCGTCAAGGGCAATAAGCATCACGGTCTCTCCATTCTCTCTATACTGTTGGGATACGACTGAAAGATTCAACGGGTCGATCCCAAGACTTTTCAAGAGTTTGTCATTGCCTATGGCAATAGAGATACCGTCTACTTCTCCGGTCACACCTTCTCCGGTCACAGAGTTGAAGTGATCTGTCTTGCCGAGCTCCAAACCTCTCGCAGCAGCACCTTTCACAATGGCTTCCGCAAGTGGATGTTCACTGGCACGTTCCAGTGTGGCGGCAGCATACAGCATCCTGTTTTCATCAACCCCTTCAAGTACTTTAACCGTAACAAGTCTGGGTGCGCCCTCTGTCAGGGTACCGGTTTTGTCTACAACAAGTGTATCAATTTTTTCAAGTATCTCCAGTGCTTCCGCATTTTTGATGAGTACACCCATACCGGCACCTTTACCGGTACCTACCATAATTGAGACAGGTGTTGCCAGCCCCAGTGCACAGGGACAGGCAATGATAAGTACAGCCACAGCTGAGACAACAGCATAGGCAAGACGGGGTTCCGGTCCCCAGAAGTACCATCCAGCAAAGGCCAGTACCGATACCAACACTACAATGGGTACAAAATAGCCTGAAACAGTATCGGCCAGTTTCTGGATAGGTGCACGTGAACGCTGTGCCTGTGCCACCATATTCACTATCTGGGACAGAAGTGTATCTGCTCCGACCTTTTGTGCTTTTATAAGCAGAGAGCCCGTTGCATTAACCGTTGCACCTATTACCGTGTCTCCTGCCCGTTTCGGTACTGCAACCGGTTCTCCCGTCACCATGGACTCATCAACATTGCTTTCACCTTCTGTTACGATACCATCTACAGGTATCTTGTCGCCAGGACGAATACGCAGAATATCCCCAACCTGAACATGCTCAATAGGAATATTCTCTTCAGTCCCGTTTTCCCGGACGATACGTGCCGTATTTGGTGCAAGTCCAAGCAGCTTCTGAATAGCCGTATTGGTCTGGGAACGGGCACGAAGCTCCAGTACCTGTCCCAAGAGTACCAATGCCACAATAACTGCGGCTGCCTCAAAATAGACATGTACAAGCCCGCCTTCAAACTGCATTTTTGGTGGAAACAGTTGTGGAAAAAACAATGCGACCATACTGTAGAGCCATGCTGCACCCACCCCCAGAGAGATCAGCGTGAACATATTGAGATTCCATCTCTTTACCGAAAAGTAGCCTCTTACAAAGAACGGCCAGCCGCCCCATAGAACGACCGGGGTCGCCAAAATGAACTCGATCCACTGTACCATAGACATTGAAAGCCATGACGGCAGCCACTGGGGTACCAGATCAGCGACCATTGCTAAAATGAATACAGGTAACGCCAGCAATGTACTCACCTTGAACCTGCGTGTCATATCGATCAGTTCTTCATTCTCGACCTCACCTGCCTCTACGATCATAGGTTCAAGCGCCATACCGCATATGGGACAGCTTCCCGGACCTTTCTGTTGTATTTCCGGGTGCATAGGACAGGTATAAACTGCCTTGCCGTCTATAGCTTTATCTGATATCTCATTTGAATGCGTATGTGCATGTACCTCTTTAAAGAGGGGGCTGCATGTCGAACATTCTGCAGAAGCAGCCTTATCTGTATCAATATAGGCTTGTGGATCATCTTTGAATTTATGCTGGCAGGTATCAGAACAGAAATAGTAGGCTGCCCCCTTATACTCCAGGTGCAACGCAGTATCTTTTGAGACTTCCATACCGCAAACGGGATCTTTCACATTACTCTTCATTTTAGATCCTTTTTTAACCCGGGTTATGCATGAAAAATCAATAATCTGACATACATACTGCAGGTTTAATGTATTACTAGGATTATTATAGTGTGATTGTGTGTATATAATGTGTATGGCGTCTGAAACGTACTATTATGTTTTGATCGGAGAAATGGCAGTCCGGATCTATTGGACTGCCTGATAAGGAGAATTACAAAATACAGAGCGTTTCAAAACCCTCTCTCATATTGCATTGGTTACTTGCCGGTATTGCACTTGCCTTGTGCTTTCATATTTTTCATATCACCGTCAACACTGTCGTCACCGGTTGCAAGTTTATTGGCATGTTCCAGTTCAAGTTCCGCTTTTGTCGGTTTTCTTGCCGGTTTTTTTACTTTCACTTTTACCTTTCCGCTTTGACCGGCATTACATTTTCCTGCCGCTTTCATTTTTGACATATCACCATCAACGCTGTCGTCACCAGTCGCTGTTTTGAGTGCATGTTCCAGTTCTACTTCTGCTTTGGTATCTGCCTGTGCAAAACCAAATCCCAGTCCCAATGCAAGAATACTTGCTACAACTACTTTTTTCATTTCATATCCTTTAAATATGTTTTTTTCAGAGGTTTCACTCTCTGTACATCCGTATTATAAAGATATACTGTGCATTGAGTGTGTAGATTCTCTGCACATTTTATACACGATACCAAACAACGCTTCTGAACATCTTCATATAAGGTATTTCTAATAGTCGTACATCCGCTTAAGATCTAATATAGTGGTTAGTAAAGTACACACTTTATGCACACTTTAGCGGTACACTAAACATAGAAAATATACTTTAGAAAGGAGTTGTCATGTATGGTTTCGGACACGGATGGGGCATGGCATTTGGATGGCTTGTTCCACTTATAGTCATTGGTATTCTCTTTTACCTTTTGCAAAACAGGAGAGGAGCACATAAAAAAAGCGAAGCGCAGGATATTCTGGATAAACGTTATGCCAACGGGGGCATAAGCAAAGAAGAGTATGAAGAAAAGTCAAGACTTTTAAAAGAACATGAATAGAAGGGGAACAGTGTGGAACGAAGAACATTTATAAAAGGGGTAGCAGCAAGCTCCCTTATGGGAATTGCAGCAGCAGACCTGCAGGCAGAGACACCTAAAAGAGTATCAGATAACAGTCCGGTTCTTACAGGGAAGGAGTTTTATCTTGATATTGATTATACCCCAGTTAATATTACAGGGAAAGCTGCTGTAGCTACTACGATCAACGGACAGATTCCCGGTCCTACCCTGGTATGGCAGGAAGGTGATACTGTCACACTGCATGTAACAAACCACTTGAAAAAGTACTCTTCCATTCATTGGCACGGGATCATTCTTCCTGCACCTATGGACGGTGTACCGGGTATCAGTTACAAAGGCATTGCACCCGGAGAGACCTTTACATACACATTCAAGGTAGGTCAGCATGGTACCTACTGGTATCACAGCCATTCGGAATACCAGGAACAGACCGGTATGTACGGCGCCATTGTTATCAAGCCCAAAAAGAGAGAACCCTTCCGATATGAGAGGGATTATGTTGTCATGCTCTCAGACTGGAGTGATGAAAAGCCTGCGGAAATATACCGTAAACTCAAACAAATGAGCGACTACTACAACTTTTCACAGAGAACGGTGGGGGACTTCTTTTCCGAAGTAAAGGAAAAAGGGTTTGCAAAAGCCTTTGAGGAGAGAAAAATGTGGAATGGGATGCGCATGAGTGATCGTGACCTTTCTGATGTAACAGGATATACCTATACTTACCTGATGAACGGGGAAAACCCTGCTACACAGTTCAAAGCCCTCTTTAAAAAAGGAGAGCGGATACGGCTGCGTTTTATTAACGGTGCAGCGATGAGTTTTTTTGATGTCCGTATTCCCGGACTTAAAATGACTGTGGTTGCAGCAGACGGAAACCATGTAAAACCTGTCAGCATTGAGGAGTTTCGTATTGGTGTGGCAGAGACTTACGATGTCATTGTAGAACCGGTATCGAACAGAGCTTATGCTATTTTTGCCCAAAGTATTGAACGAAGCGGCTATGCACTCGGCTCACTGACACCATCTGCTTCCCAATTGGCAAATGCACCAAAAATGGATAAACCCCAACCCCTCTCAATGGTCGATATGGGGATGGATATGACCAATATGGACCATAGCGGAGCAATGAAATGCGGTAGCGGCATGAAGATGTCCAAGACAAAAAGTATGCAAAAATACAAATGGAAAGCCATGGAAACACAGAAATACCCTGTAACAAAACTGCCTATGGCCCGGGGTGTACAGACCACTATGATGGCGATGTCTCCAAAATACCGGCTGGATGATCCCGGGGTAGGACTGCGCAACAACGGACGAAGGGTACTGACATATGCAGATTTGAAGAACCGATACTCTACACGTCATCATAAAAAACCGGATAGAGAGATCGTATTGCATCTTACCGGAAATATGGAACGCTACATGTGGTCGATCAACGGAATCAAATATGCCGATGCCAAACCGCTGCGGTTCAATTACGGAGAACGTTTACGTATTACTTTCATCAATGATACTATGATGAACCATCCTATGCACCTTCACGGAATGTGGAGCGACCTCGAGACAGGAGATGATAATCATCTTGTGCGCAAACATACCGTTATAGTGCAGCCTGGAGCAAAGATCAGCTATCGTGTAACGGTCGATGCAAAAGGTGGCTGGGCATACCATTGCCACCTGCTGTACCATATGGCAGGGATGTTCAGAAAAGTAATCGTAGTATAAGGATAAAAAATGAAACAGAAAGAGATGAACTTGAAAAAAATACTGCTGCTTCTGGGAAGCTGTATGGCAATTGGGCAGACGCTGCAGGCTGCCGGTGCGGACGATCCTCTTCGCACAATGCTTATTATGGACAGACTGGAAATACTAGACAACGATGAGAATACCAGAGCATGGGAAGGAAGTTTCTATATAGGGTATGATATAGATAAACTCTATATCTATTCTGAGGGTTCGGCAACATCGGAAGGGCTTGAGTCAAGTCAGAATGAACTGGTCTATTCCAGAGCTATCGCACCTTTTTGGGATATACAGGCCGGTATTGCTTACGATAAGAACAGTGATGCCTCCAGGACCTGGGGAGAGATTGCCATTGCAGGTCTGGCACCCTACTTCTTTGAAACACGGGCAGCACTGCTTGTCAATAGCAATGGGAATACAGCGCTTCGTCTGGATGCCGAGTATGAGGCACTGATTACCCAAAAGCTCATACTGACCCCGTCACTGGCAGTTGACTTCTATACAAAAGACGATCCGTCTATGCAGACTGGATCCGGGCTCTCAGCTGCAGAAGCAGGCTTGCGTCTGCGTTATGAGATCGTTCGTGAATTTGCACCTTATATCGGAGTCACATGGGAAAAAACATTTGGCAATACCCGTAATTTCAACGCCGTTGATGAAACATCACTGCTTATCGGGGTGCGATTCTGGTTTTGATACGTATTTTCCGTCTATCCGGCTTTAAGATCTTTACAGGCTCAGCCGGGAGGAACCTCTGCTGAGTACCTGTTTTACCCTGAAACTTCTCTACTTTAATAAGCCATATCTGACTTTACACATAACCTACACACAGCATCTGTACAATGAAAAAAGACCGAATACTATAGATATAGTATTTCAAAAAAAGTATAAAAAAAGGATTAGAAATGTTATACAGAAAAACAGTTGTTTTCTTGTTGATGATAGTTTCCACAACATTGCTCATGGCAGAACACGCACAACGGCATCAGATAGTTGATAACATCAGTGTCTACTTTGGTGCCATCCCGGCACAGATGATAGGTGGACATGGCAGTATGCACTACCCTGAAAACAGGAAAATAGGAAAACATACGTATCATATACTCGTTTCTCTTTTTGATGAGAAGTCAGGAGAACGTATTACAGATGCATCTGTCAAAGCTACTGTTATTCCCCTGGGTATGAAGGGAAAAACAAAAAAACTTGAACCTATGCATGGTGAAGTAGTAAGCTACGGCAACTTCTTTAAAATGCCGGAAAGGACACCCTATACGATACAGGTTGAGATAGTACCTGAAAAAAGCAGTAAGAAATCGATTGCTGTCTTTACATTTACCAGACCCAGAGATTAGTTCTATGACCTTTCTGTAAAAGCCGGATCTGAGAGTAGCTCGCGGGAGACAGAGAATATACAGACAGCCGTGTCGGAAGGAAAGGCTTTCAAAACAACAAACGCTTTTCAGAATGCGTTTGGAGAGTGAACACAGAATAGCTCTGCACTGCACACTTTATGCACAAAGAACAAATAAAATAAGTATATATCGGCTATACTACACAAATAGTTGGAAGGAGTAGCAGTGAAAAGCAGGATCATCAGTTTTTTACTATTGTTATCGCTGTTTTTCAATGTTGCACATGCTTCCATTATTGTCTCCGAGGCACACTATATTCATGAAAGTATCAGTGAACATATGCCTGAAAGCGACCATACCGAAGAGTGCGACACTCTTTGTCATTTTCACGATCTCTTTCACCTCAGTGCCATCATCATCCATGCTCTACAGTTTGTTCCGACCCCAAGATATTCCGAACAGCCGAATACAAAACTGCTCACCTACCATCCTCCTTTTCAAAAAAACAAAAAAAAACCTCCTATAGCCTGACCCTTTTTACTGCACCACAGTTCTCTCAAAAAGAACACTTATTATATTAGAAAAAAGGATCACCTATGCCATATCTACTGCTTACATTTTCTGAGTGCACATACGTTAATAGTGTAAAAACCGTATGGAGACAAAAAACATGAAACAACTTGCTCTACTGTTTATCCTGCTTTCCCTAAATCTTGATGCAATGAGTTATGTACAATTCAAAGCACATACCCTGAAACACTCAAAGATACTGCAAGCTCAGGAACTCTCACTGCAAATGACCCGACAGAAAAACAAGATACTTCTAAGAAGCTCCAACCCCTCCTTGAACCTTGAGGTCTCAAACTACAATAAAAAGGCCGGAGGAGAGAGTTTTGGATATGCCGCCGGTATTTCCCAGACCATCCGTACAGAAAACTATAGGGATGGTCTGCAGGAAAAAGCCCGGGCAACGATGCTTTTAAGCAAAGCATTTGTAACCCAGGGAAAAGCCGGATATATCAAAACACTTGAAATCCTCTACACACACTATGTCTACCAGAGTAAGATGCTGACACTGATGCAGCAGGAGTACAGACTCTCAAAGAGAATTTCGGCCATAGTCAAGGAACGCTATAAAAGCGGATCGGAAAACCGTGTTGCCTTCCTTCGGGCAAGAACAGAGACTCTCACACTCAAAACACAGACCTATGCCATCAGGCAGCAACTCAACGAACTCTACAGCCAACTGCTTGCCATAGCAGGATTGACTAAAAAGGTTCCCCTGGAGAAAAAGTTCATATACTCTGTCTCTCCGGAAACACGAAACAGTACACAACTGAGTCCTCAGCAGCTTCTGCTTCAGGCAAAAAAGAAGCTCTACCGGAGTGATCACAGCATAAACAGGAGCACTTTTCGGAATTTCGATCTCGTTGCCGGTATCGAAGAGGAACCTGACCAGAGCATTCTACGTATAGGTGTAAATATTCCTCTCTCCATTAACAATGACCGAAGTGAAGAGAGAATGCTGGCAAAACTCAAAATAATGCAGACAATGCTGGATAACGAACAGCTCTCTATTGAAATAGAGTCTCAGAAACGGATGCTTAAAGATTCTATAAGAGAGCTTTCACAGCAGTACCTGGTACTCAGGACACTGCAAAAAGAGCAGCAGGAGCTTGCGGCTCTTCTTCAGGAAGGCTACAAGATCTCAAAGGGCTCTCTCTTTGAGCTTATGAGAGCGAAAAACAAGCTTATACAGACAAAAAAAACCCTGCTTCAAACCGAAAAAATGATCAATGACCAAAAAATAGAATTACATTTTTTACAAGGAAACTACAATGAATAGATATATACTTTTTTTACTGCCTGTTTTGGCTTTTTCAAGCCAGATCAGCATAGAACGCGTACAGCTGAAGCCAATGGGAAAGATCGTCAGGGCGAATGCCCAGATCACCCAGCTTTCTGACCAGAAACAGAAGATCGTATCCCGCCTTCGGGGACATGTTGAGAAATATTTTGTCACAACAGGAGAGTATGTACATACAGGAGAGAGAGTAGCACTCATAGAGTCTATCGAGCTCTCGAAAATGTCTGCGAAATATGTCGCTCTCAGACAACAGGTCAAAGCAGCCAAAGAAAAACTTGCCACAGCAGAAAAACTCTACATGAAAGGTTTGACATCTCAAAATGAACTCAACCAGATCATTATCGAATCAGAAGATCTGCTGGCAAAACAAAATACCCTTGAGTCTCAGCTGAATTCCCTGGGGATCAAAGCTTCTGAGGTCAAAGGAGCAACCGACCAGTTCATACTTTATGCCCATGCTGACGGTGTTGTGGGAGAGATATTCGTTCCCCTCCACTCCAATGTCAATGCAGAAGATACACTGATGTCCGTTATTAACCAAGGTGCCTACTATGCTGTTGCCTACCTCAGTGTCGACGATGCCATGAAGGTTACCGGCAAAACAACCGGTTTTGTTACTGTTGCCGGCAAGAAGTACCCCGCACACTTTGTACAGCTTCTCCCGACTGTTGATGAAGAGACACAGCGTGCCAAGGTGCTTTTCAGGATGAAAGAGCACCCTGGGAACATGCTCATCAATGCCTTTACCCAAATGGAGATCTCACTTGAGCCTTCTGCTAAATCGCTTATTGTAAAAAGATCTTCTCTCTCCCTCTTCCGGGGCGAATGGGTTGTATTTGTTGAAACTGAACATGGAGAAGAGCGCATGAAAGAAGAGGGTCACGGTGATCATGCAAAAGAGGAAGCAGAAGAGGAAAAAGAGAGTGCACATGACCATGAAGCTGAAAAAGAACATGAGGGAGAGCATGACGAGGCACCCTATAGACCGAAAGTGGTCAAAATCATCGCTTTTTACGGAGATGATGTCGCTGTTGAAGGCGTGGAAGAAGGCGAATTATATGTCTCTAAGGGCGTTTACTTTGTCAAATCAATGCTGCTCAAATCATCCCTTGGCGGGCATGGTCACTAGGAGCAGCTTATGAAACGATTTTTCCAACTGCTCATACAGTATAAATTTTTAGTACTTGCCCTCTTTATTGCCATTGCCGGTTTCGGTTACAAAGCCTACAAAGATATCCCGGTGGATGCCTTTCCTGACATCACACCCAAACAGGTGGTCATCTACACCGAAAGCCCGGGGAACTCGGCAGAGGATATTGAGAAGCTCATCACCTATCCCATCGAATCTGCCATGTCCGGACTCCCCGGAGTAAAGATGATCCTCTCCAACTCGATCTTCGGACTCTCCTATGTCTCTATCTTTTTTGAAGACAGTTACGATACCTACTTTCTCCGGCAGCTGGTCACCGAGCGGCTCAATACTATAGAGATACCAAAAGGCTGGGGAAAACCCGCTATGGGACCAAACACGACCGGACTGGGACAGGTTTTCTGGTATCAGATCACAGACAGCAGCGGGAAACTCTCTTTAACCAGACTGCGTGAACTGCAGGAGTATGTCGTATCTCCGCTGCTCAAATCCGTTGACGGTGTGGAGGAGGTCATAGGCTGGGGAGGCTTTGACAAACAGTATGAAGTTCTCATTGATCCCAAACGCCTTCAGGCAGCCAACGTTACCTATGATGAGATCATTAAAGCGCTGGAGCGCTCCAATATGTCCGCCGGAGGGCAGTATCTGGAGTTCAACCGGGAACAGTATCTTATTCGCGGTGCGGGCTTTTACAGGACACTTGATGACATTAAAAACAGTGTCATACGCAGCAAGGATGCCATTGCCGTTACCATTTCTGATGTGGCAGAGGTCAAAAAGGGGAAAGCACCTCGTTTCGGTGCGGTGACCATTGACGGAAAAGAGGCGATGTTCGGCATGGTACTCCAAAGAAGCGGTACCAATGCAGCCAAAGTCGTCGAATCGATAAAAGAGAAACTCCCAACAGTCAATGCTGCACTTCCCAAAGGAGTGCACATCAAAACCATCTACGACAGAACCGAGATTACCCATAAAGCAGTAAATACGATGACATCCGCTCTTTTGACAGGCTCCGTTCTTGTCGCCATTGTGCTCTTTCTATTCCTCTTTGAGCTGCGTTCGGCATTTATTGTCATTGTTTCACTGCCGCTCTCACTTCTGATAGCATTTTTAATGATGAAGGAGTATGGCATGTCGGCAAACCTGATGAGTCTCAGTGGGCTTGCTGTTGCCATCGGAATGATCGTGGATGGTACCATCGTTGTGGTTGAAAACAGCTTTAGACTGCTGCATGACAATCCTAGGCTTGGACGTGCAGAAGTGATCTCCACAGCAACGGCAGAGGTTGCCAAGCCGGTTATTTTTGCCCTCCTTATCATCACGGTCGTATTTATCCCCCTCTTAAGTCTTGAAGGACTGGCAGGCAAACTCTACACGCCTATGGCTCTGGATATCGTCTTTGTTATGCTGGGTTCACTGGCTGTTGCCCTGCTGCTGGTACCCGTACTCTCATTTATGCTGCTTAAAACAGGCAGGCACTCCAACTCCCCGCTCATGAGTGCTATTAAAAGCTTCTACACCCCTATGCTGGAATTTGCGCTGCATAACGCCAAAAAAATCATCACCCTCACCTTTGCTGTTTTTACGATCCTTATCGTACTGCTTGCACAGCAGGGACGGGAATTCATGCCAGAACTCAATGAAGAGTCCATCATGTACCGTGTCATTGCAATTCCCGGAACTGCTCTGGGACAAAGTGTAGAGACCGGAAAGGCCATCGAAAAATACATCCTGGCACACTATCCCGATGAAGTCACCTCCGTACTCTCCATGATCGGACGAAGCGAAAAAGGTGAAACTGCCCAGGCCAACTACATGGAAGTGCTTCTTACCCTCAAACCTGAGCTCAAAGAGATAGAAACACTGGCACACAGAATGACAGAAACATTGCAAAAAGCCTTTCCTTATGTACAGTTCATACCGACACAGCCTATTGCTATGCGTATTGAGGAGCTCCTTGAAGGCGTAAAAGCAGAACTTGCTGTCAAAATATACGGTGAAGACCAGAAAGTCATGGAGAACATAGCCGTTGAGATCCAGCAGGCAGTTTCAGGTATTAAAGGGTTGGAGAGACCGGAAACAGAATCACAGCTTGGACAGGCACAGATCACCATACGTCCTGACTATCTGGCACTTTCGCGTTATGGGATCAGTGTTGATGAAGTGATGCGTATTATTCGAAACGGTATAGGAGAAGAGCCTGTTACAGAGAAGATAGAAGGTATCCGCCGTTTTGGTATTGTTCCAAAAATAAAAGGGGCAAAAAAAGATATCTCCTCTATCAAAGCTGTGCTGTTACGCAGCAATACGGGAAAAATGGTACGTCTGGATGAAGTTTGTGACATCAGAGTCGTTCAGGGACCTGCCTTCATCAAGCGTGAGGACCTGAGTCGTTATATGGTGCTCTCTATGGAAGTGGAGGAGAGGGACATTGCTTCGTTTGTCGAAGAGGCCAATGAAAAGATCAAAAAAGATGTGCATATACCTGACGGATACTACATCAAGTGGGCAGGAGATTTCAAAAATATGCAGGAAGCCACAGCGACTCTGGCTTTGATCATTCCTGTTACACTGCTGCTGATACTGTTGCTGCTCTATACCGCATTCAATTCATTTAAAAAAGCTTTTCTTATTTTACTGGGTGTACCGCTGGGACTCATAGGCGGTATTGTCGGACTTCTGATCAGCGGTGAGTACCTGAGTGTGTCTGCTATTGTCGGGTTCATTGCCATTTTTGCCATTGCTATACTAAATGGGATCGTACTCGTCTCTTTCATAGATGAATTAGGCAATAAATTCCCCCATGTAAAAACAGTTGACCTGGTAAAAGATGCAACATTGTTACGGTTGAGACCTGTACTGATGACAGCGTTTACCACACTGTTTGGTATTTTACCTCTCCTCTATGCCACAGGTGTCGGCTCCGAGATCCAGTATCCTCTTTCAGTGGTTGTGACCGGAGGTATCATTTCATCCACAGTATTAACGTTATTGGTATTGCCTGGGTTGTATGTATTGTTTTTTAGAAAAAAGTAGTTTTTGTGTGCAGTATTTTTTCAGGAAGAGAAGAGTCAAAGCCCGTATTAATAGAAACAGGATACACAACGATATGGTCTTACGGGGACTAGCATAATTGTACTGGTGATTTTCATCTGCATATAGTAATACTGGAATCCATACTAAATAAAAAATAGAATATACTTTCAAAAAAAGAGGAGGAGTCTGTGAGATACGCAAAACAGTATACTATACGTTTTCTCCTCTTTTTCTATCTTTTCTCTTCCTATCTGGGAGCAGCACATATCCATCATGATGCACTCGCATCCCATGATGACTGTAAAGTCTGTGTAGTCGCTAAAAACCTTCATAGCGGAGATATACCTGAATCTGGTGTTCTTTCTGTAGTTTGGGATAGAGATTCTAAACAGATCATATTTTATGAAACAGTTTTTTACCTTGGTATTACAAAAGGTTTTAACGCACAAGCACCTCCTTTTTTCTTCTAAAATCAATCAAACAACCAGCATTAATTTACTCGTTTCGAAGCCTCGACTTAAAAAGTGAGTAATGCATACTATTTTATTTTTCACTATTTTAGGAGAACAAGCATGACAAAAAAAATAATAATAATGTCTCTGGCTGCTTCTGCAACACTTTTTGCACAAAGCGACCTGGCACAACTCAAAGCACAATTAGCCCAACAGATACGCATAACACAATCCTTAATCAAACGTGTGGAAGAGCTTGAAAACAAACAAGCAACGATCACTGCCAATAAAGAGCTGGAGAAAAATGCAATACTAAATGGATCTAAGGAAAAACAGTCAACAACTGTTGCCAATACCCCTAAAACTGTGCAAGCATCTTCTGCAACCTTTGACCAAGGCTCTTTTCTGCCTGATATTGCATTGATTCTGAACGGTTCAGCAGTTGGAAGAAATGTGGACAACAGCACGTATGAAACCTATTGGATACCGGGATTCAGCGAATATATTACCGGTGAAGAGAGTGAGATCCCTTTTAACAAAAACCGTGGATTTAACTTTAACTATGCGGAAGTTTCTCTACACTCAACGGTAGGTCCCTACTTTGATGCAGATGCGATCTTCCATCTGCATCCGGATGCATTTGAGATCGAAGAAGCCTATATCACTTCCCGTGCTTTACCATATGGCCTTCGTGCCAAGGCAGGAAAGTTCAGAAGTGAATTCGGGCGTATCAATGCGATCCATCAACATGCATGGAACTTTACTTCAAAACCTCTTGCTTTTGAAGCATTTCTTGGTGCTGAGGGTATCAATGATGCAGGTGTACAGCTTCAGTGGGTGTTTCCTGCCGATATCTATCTGATGGCTGGATTTGAAACGATGCAGGGCAGCAACGATGTCAGCTTCGGAAACACAGAGCAGAACAACCTCTACATAGGATATCTCAAAAGCAGTTTTGACCTCACAGATACAACTACGCTCCTTGCCGGCACATCCATAGCACATGGGAAAAATGAAGATGGACACAATACCGATCTCTATGGTGCTGACCTTACCGTTAAGGCAGCCTTGGACAGTTACAGTACTCTTTTATGGCAATCCGAATTGCTCTATCGTGATAAAAAAACAGATAATGGATCAGATAAGCAGGCCGGATATTATACACAACTGATCTATCAGTATGACCGAAACTGGGCAGCAGGTATCCGCTATGACGATCTCTTTAAAAATATCTCCGATCAACCCGACGATCTTGACCGATATACAGCTATGCTGGAGTACAAACCGTTTGAGTTCACAAAATTCAGACTTCAGTACACCTATGACAGATCAAAGTCCTTTGGTACAGAGGATCAGCGTAAAAACATTTCCGAGATCCTCTTAGGATTTACCATCGAAGCCGGTGCACACAGTGCACATGCATTTTAGGAGTAGAAGATGAAAAACATATTCTCTATCTTCATATTATTATCGGCTATGGCATCTGCACAGCTCAATGTCGTGGCAAGCTATCCCTATCTGGGCAAGATCGTAAAAGCTGTCGGAGGAGAAAATGTTAGAGTCAAAGTTCTTGCTTCGCCAAAATTTGATCCACATTTCATTATTCCCAAACCTTCGCTCATCCCTGCCATTGCACGGGCAGATATACTTATAGCCAACGGTGCCGGGCTGGAAACAGGCTGGCTGCCGCCTTTGATCAAAAGTGCCAACAATCCAAAAGTGCAAATAGGTGCAAAAGGCTTTGTCGATGCCAGTCATGCCGTCAAACTCATTGACAAGCCAAAATCTGTTTCCCGTGCCTATGGAGATGTGCATCCGGAAGGAAATCCACACTTTAGTACTGATCCACACAATATCATCCCTATAGCCAACTATATCACTGAAAAACTCTCCAAACTTGACGAGGCCCATGCACAGGAATATCATCATAATCTGACTAAATTCAGCAGAGAATGGAAAAAATTTTTGAAAATTTTTGATGCGCAGATGCAAACATGCAAAGGTAAAAAAGTGGTACAGTATCATGAACTGTACAACTATATACTCAGACGTTACGATATAAATGCAGTTGCTACGATAGAACCGCTTCCTGGTATCTCTCCAAGTTCAAAACATACTATTGCGTTGATCAGAAAAATAAAAAAAGAACACATAAAAACCATTTTACAAGACCCGTATCATGAGAGTAAGACAGCTCATTTTATAGCAGCCAAAACAGATGCAAAGGTTATGGTTGTACCACACGATGTCAGTGCCGTCAGCGGTACAGATACATTAAGAACATTTTATGAAACAATGGCAAAACGGTTATGTCACTGATATCACTCTTGTGGCCGGCTTTTGCCCTGGCCATTTTACTAGTATTCATTCATTCAATGTTTGGACTGGAGATCATTAGGCGCGGAGTTATATTTACCGATCTTGCCATTGGCCAATTCGCAGCCATTGGGGTAGCAGTAAGTCTCCTGTTTTTTGAAGGAAAGCATACTTTTGTGCTTACACTTGTTTTTGCACTGACTGGAGCATTTCTTATCTCTTTGGCAACCTATCGTGTAAAACATATTGAAGCCTTTATCGGTATGCTGTATGCCTTGGGGGCCAGCAGTATTATTGTTTTACTTTCCAATACAACACAGGGAACAGAGCTTTTCAACAAACTTCAGGCAACAGATATTCTGTTCACTGCATCATCCGACCTCTGGGAACCATTGATCCTCTATAGTATTATTAGTGCCTTATTTGCATTTTTTTATCCTAAGTTTACAGGCATTGCAAAAGAGATGTTGTTTTTTGGTCTGCTTGCATTAACCGTTACCTCTTCCGTACAACTTGCAGGTGTTCTGGTAGTTTTTGTACTGCTTATTGTACCTGCTTTTATTTCCCTGCTTCAAACAAAATTTGCCAAACTTCCCTTTTCATGGATAACAGGCTCTTTCATTATTATCTTTGCTATGATCATCTCATATTTTTTTGATCTGCCAACCGGATATACGATTGTATTTATTGCTTCCCTTTCCGGTATCCTGAGTGCTTTGATATTGAGTGATCAAAAAACAGGATAGTGGAATAATACCCAACCTATAAGAGATCTGTTTCAAAAGCTTTTAGATGAAAACCTAAAAAGGGGTGGTATCAAATGGCTCACATCAGCGCGCGCAGATAGGATCGCGGGGTAAAATCACCCCGCAATTTTAAAATTTATAATTTACAATAGCTCTTATGTTCTTTACTTCCACATTTTCATTTTTTAACGGCAGCTCCGTTGCCCTCTGGTAGATGTACTGTAGTCTAACAACAGCATTGCCAATGCTTTTTCCAACTCCTACGGCATAAGCTCTGTCAAACTCCATGGCATGGTGTTGCAGTTTTAAGCCGTCATTCATAATTGCAAAGGCTCTCTTGCCAAAATAAGCGGCCGTCCCGAAGTGCCAACTGTTGTAATGAGCATGCAGCTTCACGGCGGAAGTAAAGTAGCTCTCTTTTGCATTCTTTGTAAATGTATTTTGGTTCTCTTCATCGATGTTGATGTAGAGATTTTCAGAAGTCAGCTTTATTTTATATGCACCTATTTGTATTTTAAAGTCTATGTTAACATTACTCTGATAAACATCAAAATCTTTGTAATCTGTATAATATTGGGTAAAATTCAGACCAAGCTTTTTGGAAGGAAAGTAGCTTATCCCCGCACCGTAAGCATCTCCACCGTCCGTTATGGCGATATTGTCATACAAGACGGTAAGATAATTCAGGTTTAAAGCAAAACTTTTATTAGGTGCATAAGCATAACGCAAAAAGAGTTTTTCCACATCAAGGTCATCTCTTAGCGGCGGCTGTTTTGTTTGTGTCTTTCCACGCTCATAGGCAAATCTTATTTCAGAGTTTTGTATATGCAGATCTCCGCCAATGCCATACACAACTCCATCTATCTTTTGTTTGGAGTTGTCAAAATCTTTACTCTCGAAGTAGAGCTGCATACTTGAATGGATGGGCTGAAACTCCACACCATAAAGATTTAAGGCTATACACAAAAATGTAAAAATTTTTTTCATCATCAAAATTCAAATCTCTCTTTTTTAAACTCTACAAAATCTGTTGCTATTTTTTCATTTTGCAGATTAAGTTTTTTTGCTGCATTGGGATTTACAAGGTACCAACCTAAAACAACCTCTACACTATCCCCTTTTTGTAAAGCAAAATCATACTTTACGCTTCTTTTTTCGTTTGCTTTTATCATGGTATCACGCAGTGTAGTTGAAGCTTTCCATGGCATAGCAGGTTTTCCGTTATGCCCTATAACTCGCACAAAAACTTCATCTTTGAGTTGTATCTTTTTTCCGCCTCTGTTTACGCTTACTTTTAATATGCCAACTCTTAGAGGATGCAAAAGAAGTGCGTGTGATGTTTGGTTGTCGATATTTACCACAAAATCATCAATCTCTCTCAAAAGGGAGATATTGACATACTTTTGAAGCATATCGGAGTGAAAATGGCTCCCTGCAAAACCATGAAAAGCATGGGTCTTTCTTTGTGTCATATCTGAAACACTCCCTTTTACCTGTAGCATATGACAGCTTACACAGTTCGCGCCATCCATCTCATTGGCTATATTTGTCGAGCAGACATTTAAACCAAATTTATTTGCCTTGTGCGAATGACACCCGATGCAGACATTACCATTTTCCATAAGCCTGTTTTCATTTGTAGATATTTTATGAAATGGAGATTTCGCATGCTCTTTGCGTGTACCAAAATAGTTTTTCTCTTGCGTTGCAATGATGTTTATGTTAGATATTTTATGTTTTTCAATCCTCTCTATTCTATGACAATACGCACATGAAATACCATCTGTATGTGTGACATTTGTTACATCCGGAAGAGCTTTTTTCCCTTTTGTTTTCATTTTATCCAGGTTGTTTGCAGCGGGAGTGTGGCATTTGCCACATGCATAGCGTTGCTCTTTTTGGTTATGTGGGTGTTTGCTCCACACAGCATTGTGAATGGGGTCTTTTTGTGGAATTGAGTGTGTATGCATAGAGCCTTCAAACTCATTGTAGATTTGACTATGACAACTTTTACACTCTTGGTTTTTGGCAAAATGATGCACTTGGTCATTTGCAACAAGCAGCGAAACGATAAATATAAATGAAGTGAGTTTTAACACTTTTTTCCCTTAATAGTATAATAGTAAGGATTATAATAATGTTAACTTTATTTTATATTAAAAAGAGAAATGCCACTTCATTATCCAAAATTTAAATCCAAATAACTACAATAGAATTCTAATTCGAGGGACAATGAGCAGCCGATGAATAGTTCCGCTGCATATTGAGCCGTACCTTGGCATTGAATTGGGACTCTTTTTTGATCGCATGTTTCAAAGAAACAATCTTCTCCTGTAAGGTGTAGTATCAAAGCCCCTATTTATCGGGCTTTTCGTTTTTACTCTTCCCTTGAAAAAGCAGCTTTAAGCGTAAAAATGGGCACAGTTTTGGGCACGGTGGTTTTACCTTATATCACCACAAACTGCATTAGATAAATAACAACTTCCCATATATTATCCAACTCAATGATTTCCTTCAAAATTTGTCAAATTGACAAATTTACTTAAATTGGTTAAAATGACAACTATGAAAATAGATCACAAAGCATTCGAGACTTTACTTAAAGCCAAAGGTATCAGTAAAAAAGCCTTTTCTGCCTACAGCAGTATTCCCTACTACACCGTCGCCGGCTGGAAAAAGTCGGGAGAGGTACCAAACTATGCGATGATCCTACTTCGCAATATGCCCACGTCCAAAGCCTATGTCACTGCCGGTGAGCTGATCGAAGCCGGCTTACCCAAAGCGATCCTCTGGAACAACGATCCCGACAAGAAAGTACCGGTGGATATCTTCATCGTCGCCACGCTCCAAAGAGCCTATAACGATTTTGCCGTGCAAAAGCTTGCCGAGTTTTTCGGTTGGGAGCGGATCCTTGCTGCTTTGCTCAAACACAAAGAGCGTGTGAGTGACAAACTCATTGAAAGTGTCACCGCCTATCTGCAAGATCATCAGAGCGCCGCATGATCAATCCTCAGACCCAAACACTACTGGAGCGGTTTTCTCAAATCGATATGTTTGCCGAGCATCAAGCCATTTTGATGGGTGGTACGGCATTGGCATACCATTTGAAACATCGAGAAAGCTTCGATCTGGATATCTGCTTTCCATTCGCAGAGAAACTGCCTTCCATGGATTTCTTGGAAACTTTTGAAGATGTTACCTCTTTGGAGTTTGACAGAGCTATTATCGATACCGCCATCAACGAAGGCGGCGATATTCACGAGCTTATGCAACGGTACATTATCAACGGTGTCAAAGTCGATTTCGTGATCAATCCTTCCAGCAATATCTACGAGAGCAAAATACTCCAAAACGACACAGGTACCCAGCTGGGAACATTGCGAATCGCTTCTGTAGAGAGCATTTTCAAGCTCAAAGTGCTTTTGCTACTCGATCGAAACAAAATCCGTGATCTGTACGATGTAGTTTACATGTTCAAACATTGCAGATTTAGCGGGAAAGATTTACTACAAACAATCACACACTATCGCATCACCTACCGTCCGGAACATATCATCGATCTGCTCAAAGCAAAAAAGGAAGATCCTTTTGATTTTGAGGGGATTGAGAATGGTGTGATGGATTTGAGAGAGTATGACAAATTAAAGAATGAGTTGTTAAATCTTATAGTGCGCTAAAGGGATATGCCTACTTAACATAAGATATATTGTTAAGTTTTTAATAAAAATATCACAGCTCCGCCAATAGCTACAAAAAGTAGGTAATACATATCATATAACAAAGTAAAGTATATTGTATTTGTTTGCCTGATTTCCGTAATTGGTGCTTTTAGTATAAAAACCTAAATATCTACAGAAGGTATAGTATCAAAGCCCCTATTCTGTATAATCATGAACATACATTCGCTTCACAACAGCGACATATGCTTTAAGAAAATAGAAAAACGGACACCATTATGGCACTTTTAAAAAGATTTGTCTCCAAGGTGACCGGTATAAAGGGGTAAGAGAGTGAACATACGGGTCTATTATGAAGATACTGATGCCGGGGGTATTGTCTATCATACCAAATATATCAATTTCTGTGAACGTGCCAGAAGCGATATATTTTTCAACAACGGTATGATGCCCGGTATTGGAGAAAAAAGCGGTTTTGTTGTACGAAAGATCAATGCAGATTTTTTAGGTAGTGCAAAGCTGGGAGACCTGCTTACTGTAAAGAATACGTTACTGCAGCTCAAACGAAGCTCCGCCATCCTTCTTCAGGAGATCTACAGGGAGAAGGAAAAGCTCTTTGGCATGGAGATCGTTCTGGTTTATATGGAGAACGGAAGGGTTTCCCGCATCCCTGAGAAGTTCAGAACACTTTTTTCAACAACTGAAGAGTGAGTTGCCGATGGTTATACTGGGTATTGGAAATGTTCTGCAAAAAGATGACGGCCTTGGGGTTTACGCTGCAAGCTACCTCCATGAAAACTATACTTTCTCTCCGGAAATCACCATTGTTAACGGTGGAGTCGAGGGTATCAACCTTCTCAATATCTTTATGGAAAATGACCATATTGTAATTCTTGACTCCATTGAACTTGATGATGCACCTGCATCCATCTATGCCATTCCGGCCCAGGAGCTTGGCGGGTACGGACTTAACAGCGGCGGCGCACATGAAATAGGTGTCATACAGTGTCTGGATATGCTTGAGCTGCAAGAGCTCAGGATACCCAAAACCATGCTGATCGGTATCATCCCTCAGCACGTCACTTTTGACATAGCACTTAGTGATACTATTAAAGAGGCATTTGAAGATTATATTTCCGTTGTCTTGCAGTATCTGAAAAAAGCGGGCATAGAGGCAGTACCCAAAAGTGTACATACACCACTACAGGAGATCATTGACCGTGCCAACGATCCTTCCGGTGTTATGATTTGACGATACTGGTCTCCCAGCCGTCATAGCTGGCACCATGTGCCTCAAGCAGATCTATGAGGTAGAGTGTCAGTTCATCAATATCATGATAGAATGGTTTGTCAATACGGTAAAAACTCACCCCTTTTATTCCCTCTTCATTCTCTATTTCATTCTGTATTTTAAACCCTTCGCTCTCCAGTTTCTCAAGTAACACATTTCTGCTTTCACTGTTTTCCGTAAAAAAGAGTTTATGTTCTATTGCACGAGGAAGATGCAGGTTATCCTCTTTCGTACGCATCGCATCACACACTTTGTGGTTCTGGATGATCTGCCACTCTTTTGGTGTGGGATAAAGCAGTTTTTGGTAGTAGTTCCACTCACCGTCATCCTGAAAACCGCTGGATATCTCATAATGGGAAAACTCATCAAGCGCGAATTCCAGAAAATCCTGCCAGTTATAGGTGAACTGCAGATAGTAAAGGAAGGTTACATATCCGTCACTGATCACACGTCCCACATACTTCCCGATACGAAACTTGATCAGTGATGCTTCAAGTTTGTCTTCTATATAGGAGAGCTCAGGCTCTTCGTTTTCTGAAAGCAGGCCGCGTTCATTTGGCTCTTTCAGCTTGACTTTGACAAAAGCGATCGTCGGATAGATATATTTTATCTCATCCATCTCCATAGAGATCCCGGCATTAAAAAGGATAGATGCCGGATTCCCCTCCAGATTTTTCATATAAAGTTCCCAGTATTCTTGCATATCTTCTCCCTATTCCATTTCAAGGCTCATCAGGTACATATCTTCCCCGTCAAGCACCTTTACCGTCAAACTTTCACACTTGGTACAGTAGTAGCGTACTTCATCCGTTTCAAAAACATGTCCGCATTCCCGACACTCCAGCTTCAGCTTCTGTTTATTGATCACAAACTCCGCACCTTCACACATCGTACCCTCTTTAAAGGTATCAAAAGCCACTTGCAGAAGATGGGTCTCAATACCGCTCATCATTCCGATCTTGCAGACCACTTTGGTCACTTTTTCTGCTTCATTCTGCACTGCTATCTCTTCACATTGGTTAAGCAGTGCCTGAACTACACTGTATTCATGCATGTTGTATTATCCTTTGTCTTATTTTCTGTTCTATATGATGATCTGTTTTCTTCGCATGCAATGCATACATTCAACACCTCACCCCTGCTTTCCCGCTTGCAAACGCTTCGGTGTCTGCACCGGGCATACTTTGTAGACAAACTCCCGCCTGAGAGAATGAAATACACTCTCTTCCTCCCAAAACTCCGGGTACATCACCTCAATTTCACGCTCTTTACATGCCTCTATTTCTTCTCTATGCACTTCAAGATACTCCTGTTTCTCCCAGAGAAAATCATCATCTATTTTACTTTTTGCATAGCCATGCAGTGCCTCTTCATAACCTTCATCTTCAAACACAGCATCCACCATGCCTATCTCCTTTGCATGTACCACAGAGATCGGCAGACAAGCATCCAGAAGCTGCTGTGCCGTACACTCTCCTACACGTTTTGGCAAAGTATAGGTATGGTACTCGCTGCCTGTCAGCCCCAGAGTCTTATAGTGTGGATTCAGTACCACCCCCTTCCGTCCGGCTACATAGTCACAGGCGAGACCGAGAAAAACACCACCGGCACCGGCATTACTTCCAAATGATGCAATAGTCACCACCTCGTCAGCAAAGAGAATGGATCGTATCAGATCATTCATTGCATTGATATTCGCCCAGCCGTCCTCTCCCTGTTTTTGACTGTCCTCAAGGATATTGAGGTGGATACCATTGCTGAAAAAATCCTGCCCTCCCATCAGTACCAGTACATCACACTCCTCTTTGAGATACTCCACCGCATACTTGAGCCTGATACACTGTGCGGTACTCATCGCACCGTTATGAAAGTTAAAGTGCAGGTATGCCACATTATCCCGTTTTGTCATGCCAAGCTCATAAAAAGTTTCGTAACTCCGGTCAAAGATCAGCGGCAAACGCTCCTCTTTAACCCCTTTAAGACGCTCTTTGAGCACATAGGTGGCAGGCAGTTTGAATCTGCCGGGTTCTTTAAGATGACTGATCCATACAGCACCGTCACATGTCCCCAGGCAGATCGCCCCGTCACGTTTTGCCAGTATCTCTTTGGGGGCACCCCGAAACTTCTCTTCTCTCCATGCTCCATACAGATAACACGGTACTCCCAGTATCTCATCAAGTACCCCTGGATGAGAGTCGGAAAGATGTATCTTCTCAATGATGGTCCGGGTATTGTCTTTCTCCCAATCAATAGCTCGTTTGGCTTGTGTAAACTGTTCATGGATAGGGTTGGGTATCTGCAGTTCACATCTACCCCCATTCCAGTTTTCAAAGAACTTCTCCAGAGCCGAAAGCGCAGCTTTCACTACCTCCTGACGGTACAAAGAAGCCTTGTATGTATCCCGTACCTGAAAATGCTGCTGAGCATAGATATCTCCGCCGTCATACACCTCATTGGCCCTGAGTATCACCACTCCCCACTCTTTGGTATGGCTCTGCAATGCATACTCCAAAGCATTCGGACCTCTGTCACCTTTGGGACCTGGGTGGAAAATAAAGGTTGGGTAGTTCTCATAAATACTTGGCGGCAGATAACGTTTAAGAAAGGGGCACAAGATCAGATCAGGCCCGAATGCCTTTATCTCTTCAAGCATCTGTGGCTCATTGAGAGCATACGCTACGATTACGGTCTCGCCCTTGTCTGTGAGTCTTGTATAGATCGCCTGGGTCAGCGAATTAAAGCCCGTAACAAGGAGGAGTATTTTCATCTTGCTCTCTTAACAGATTCTCGGCAGCAATTCACCGGTAGGCAGATCCAGAAAACGTTTCGTTCCCCAGGAAGAGTTGAGGATAACTTTGCCGTCATGCTGGCGTGTTACCGTACCGATGATCTGAGCATTTTCATTATTGTGTTTCAGTACTTTCAACGCTTTTGCTTCATCCTCTTTGTTCACCGTCAACACAAATGTTCCCTCATTGGCAAGATTGACCGCTTCAAACCCCAGCATTTCACAGATACCCCTTACCTCTTCGGCAACAGGAATCTTCTCCTCATCTATCTCAATGCAGACTTCACTTCCTTTTGCCCACTCATTGAGCACTGCGGCTACACCACCTCGTGTAGCATCACGCATTGCAACAATCCTGATACCCGCATCCATCAACGCTTTTACCTGTGGATAGAGTGAAGCACAATCGGTTTGCAGGCTGCTCTCAAGCATGATCCCCTCTCTTGCTGCAAAGATCGTTGCACCATGTGCTCCTACATCACGGCTGATCAGAATACTCATCCCCTCTTGCAGATTGGAAGAGGAGATACCGGTATGCTCTATCTCACCTATTCCTGTCGTATTGATGAAAAGTTTGTCCACACTCCCTTTGGGTACGACTTTGGTATCACCGCTCACTACCATCGCACCATTTATCTCCAGCTCTTTTTTCATAGAGCGTACGATCTTCTCAAGTTCACGGGTGGAGAAACCCTCTTCTATAATAACTGAACAGGTCAGATATTTTGGCTTGGCGCCCATCATCGCAAGATCGTTACAGGTACCGCAAACTGCCAGTTTGCCAATATCCCCTCCCGGAAAAAAGAGTGGAGAGACAGTAAAAGAGTCAGTAGTAAATGCCAACTCGCCATTATGTATCACTGCGGCATCTTCACTTTTGGACAGGATCTCGTTTTCAAAGTGTTTGTAGAAAATCTTCTTTATAAGTTCATTATTCTCTTCACCACCGTTACCGTGGGCTATGGTGATTGTTTTGTTCATTCTCTCTCCTTGGTGTGTTGTTACACACCCTTGTATTCATAAAAGCATTGCATTGCAATGCATACATAAACTATTCACTATTCACTCTTAATTCTTCACTTCACGAAGTGATCAGGTTTCCATATTTGTAATACGCCGCACAAGCCCCTTCACTGCTTACCATACAGGAACCGATCGGTGTTGTAGGCTTACACGCCGTACCGAAGATCGTACATTCAGGCGGCTTTGCCATCCCTCTTAGTATATCTCCGCAGATACATAACTTATGGTCCTCTATCTCTGCAATAGGCAACACATCTCTGTAGATCACTTCTGCATCATATTTGGCATAGCCATCTTTTAGTTTCAATCCGCTCTCGGGAACATTTCCCAGTCCTCTCCATCTGAAGAGATCGACCTTGTCAAAGTAGGTCTCAATAAGTTTTTGTGCATTGAGGTTACCCTCATAGGTCACCACTCTTTTATACTGTATTTCAAGCTCACATCGTTTTTCAACAAACTGCTTAACGATCATACTGATACCTTCCATCACATCCACCGGCTCAAATCCGCTGACCACTACAGGCCTTCCGTAATCTTTGGGAAACTTTTCATAAATCTTGCTTCCGGCAATGACACTTACATGGCTGGGGCCCAAAAATGCATCGATCTTGTTATTGTAGCTGTCCACATGGATATCACGGCTGTCAATCAGCTCAACCATCACTTCCGGTACAGTGACATGATTAATGTGAAACAAGATATTGGTGATATTCTGCTTGATCACCTGGTCAAGCAGCACGGCTGTCATCGGTGTGGTTGTCTCAAATCCGATCGCAAAGAAGATCACCTTCTTCTCCGGGTTCTCCTGTGCGATCTTGATACACTCCATCGGAGAGTAGACAAAACGTACATCCGCTCCTTTGGCTCTGGCATCCTGCAGACTGCCGTTAGAGCCCGGTACCTTGATCATGTCTCCGAGTGTTACCAAAATCACATCCGGCTGCATTGCCAGGACATAGGCATGATCTATACGCTCTTTGGGCATAATACACACAGGGCATCCCGGCCCATGGATAAAATTGACATTCTCAGGCATCATCTGGGGAATACCGAACTTCATAATGCTGTGTGTATGCCCTCCGCACACCTCCATGATGTTAATAGGACGCTCTAGCTTTGCCGCATCTTCAGCAATGATCCTGGCATAAGCCTGAAGCGTCTTTCCGTCACGAAAGTCATCATACAGATTGTTAAGTTCAAGCCCTGCCATCTGTTTCAAGCTCCTCGGCATACTGCTCACCCCGTGCCGGACATTCATCATCTTCAAGGATCGCCCGTTTACGCTCCTCTTCATCCATAAGTTCCAGTATCTCTTTGTAGGTAGCAATGGAGGCAAGTGCCTCCTCCTCATCGATCTTGTTCATAACAAAACCGATATGCAGCAATACATAGTCACCTACTTTGACCTCATCATCGGCCATCATCATAAGATTCGCGTCCCGCTGTACACCCATTGTATCAACTGTACACATTGTTTTGTCTTCATTGATCTTGACTACTTTACTTGGGATAGATAAGCACACTTTTTCTCCTTTTGATCGAAAAGCTAAGAACAATTATTCTTCGTTTTTAACTTTTCAGTTTTTAATTTTTAATTGAGAAAATGCTACCGCATTTTTCTTTTGAACTCGATCCACTCCGCCACTGCCTTGACCGAACCGATATCATTGATGTTCACTTCCAGAATATCAACATTTGGCTTGATACGTCTTGCCTCTTTTTTCTCCGCTTCAATATCATACTTGAAATGCGGCAGCAAGTCGGTTTTGGTAATAAGCACCAGGTCCGCCTGGCGGAACATCACCGGATACTTGGCGATCTTATCCTCACCTTCAGGAATGGAAACAAGTACGATATTCAGGTGGGTTCCTACATCATAACTGGCAGGACAGACAAGGTTTCCGACATTCTCTACAAAGAGTACATCCACCTCATCCAAAGGAATATGGTGCAATCCTTTATGCACCATAAAGGCATCGAGATGACACGCAGAGCCTGTCTGTATCTGTTCGGCAATGATCCCCTTGGCCTTAAGTCTGTCTGCATCTCTGTTCGTCTCCAGGTCACCTTCAACCACACCGAACTTGAACGGTGCCACATCTGCAAGATACTCCAGCAATGTTGTTTTACCGCTGCCGGGGCTGCTCATCAGATTGATACCCAGCACCCCTGCTTTTTCCAGGTGTGCACGGTTATGTTCAGCCTCATGGTCATTCTTGTCCAGTATCTTCTGAATCATTGAGATGGTCTTGGCATCATTAAGCTGAGGATTATGGTGCAAATGTTCATGCGCCTTTTGGTGTTCTCCGCTCTGGTCATGAGTATGATCCTCTCCATGGCTATGGCTATGCGCCATTGCACTCTCTGTAATACTACATCCGCAGTCTGTACACATTCTATTTTCTCCTTATCCTATTAATATATTGCTTCCTACAATAAGCGATACTATACCCGCTGTTGCAAAAGCACGTCTTACATTGCCGATATTACCCAAAAAGTGCTCATTGAGATAGAGCATGACCAGGCCGAACCCGACAAATAT
This sequence comes from Sulfurovum indicum, assembly GCF_014931715.1. NCBI lineage: Bacteria > Pseudomonadati > Campylobacterota > Epsilonproteobacteria > Campylobacterales > Sulfurovaceae > Sulfurovum > Sulfurovum indicum. Next base: position 1,310,373 of record NZ_CP063164.1, read on the forward strand.
CAACATCACTCCGGCAGTAAAGGCACCTATCATGGCAAAGTCGACATGTCCGCTGCCAACCGCACCAAGGGTAACAAGCATACCTCTCACACCTCCGGCTCCCATCAACAGCCCCATCGTAAAAGAGGAGCTTTGGGCAATGGTATCGTCATGTTCATGTGACTTTCCGAACCAGATATGGATATGCTCTTTTCCGTTATGCATATGTTTTCCCAGCTGTATGCGATCAGTAAGCACCATGAAAAGCAGATAGCAGCCCATGGCAATGATCACTGTTGCAGAGATAATATCTCCCCATCCCAGTATCTCTTCAGAGATAGGCATATGCTCAAGAAGCTTTGCAAAGAGGAAAAGACTTAAACCATGCCCCACAGCAAAAAGTGTTGTAATCAGCAGTGTTTTACGTTTGTTCTTTCCTATTGAGAAGTCTGCTATGGCAGTTAGGTGATCGGGACCGAAGGCATGCAAGATACCGTACCAAAAGATCAAAAGCAATGATAACTCCATAAGAGACTCCTTTTTTTACTGAATAACGATTCACATCAAATAATAGTCTTTTAATATTAAGTCCAAATTAAAAAGCATATTTCTACTCTATTTCAGGGACTAAAAGTTATACTAACATATGTATTGTCTCTATTGTAAACACCCCTATACTTACGAACTGGCGAACGGCCAGCGTAAATGCAGCAAATGTAAGCGCAAATTCAGCCCGAAAAAGATAGAACGGGAAAAAATACTTTATAAACTCTTCATAAACGGGCTGACCTCCAGAGAAGCAGCTTTACAGACAAAGATGCATTTTGGAACCGTCCAGAAGTATTATCACCTCTTTCGCAACAAACTTGCCCTTGAGTGCGATGAAAAGTACCATCAGAACAGCCATAAGATCAATGACTACAATGAGTATCTCTACCTTCCCCAAAGCCTTGAACCCGATACGCATATTGGCAAGATCAAACATTTTCTGACCCTCGCCTATGAGGGAAAAGTCTATAACCTGATGATGCCTTCTGTTACCAGGTTGGGATTCGACCCTGAAAACAGAGATGAGCAGAAGCTGCTCAAAAAGTATCTTCGCTACAACACGATCTCCAAACTCTCCGAGGAGCGCTCCACTATACGAAACTTCTGGGAATACTTTGAAACATTTATTCTCAAATTCAAAGGCGTAAGTGATGAACGTTTCATCTATTATCTAAAAGAGGCGGAATGGCGATTTAATAATAGGGGCACCTCTAATAACCCCATATGCTCATAACATTGCCGGCTTTGTTCTAGGCTAGGACTTGAAAGCCTCTTGCAAAATCTCACATCTGCAAAACCCATTATGGGCGTATGAGGTTATTAGAGGTGCCCATAGGTTATAATACCGGTATAGCATCTTAAATACCCTTGTGTCCCTGATGGGTTGTTTGAGATGCAGTTAAAGGAGTATACATGAAATACCCGGTAAAAGCTTATGTAAAAAAAGGGGAGAGTTACTCTTTTTGTACCTGTGGTAAAAGCAGTGACGGCGTGATCTGTAACGGAAGCCATAAAGGTACAGAGTTCACCCCCATAAAATTCACTGCCACACGTACCGGGGAAGCACTGCTGTGTCTTTGTAAAAAGAGCGGTAACCTTCCCTACTGTGACGGTACACATGCCAAACGTGAGAAGCTGGAACTCGATTTTCTGCTTGATGCATGAGAAAACAGCCGTATGAAAACCCTTAAGGCAGAATGCTACTATCATAAACAAATAGAGAAAGAGTGATTCATGAGAATTGTAATTGTAGGTGGCGGAATATCTGCAGCTTATCTTGCCAACCATCTAAAAAAAGCCGCACCGTACCACGATATACTCATTGTCAGCGATGAGCCCTATCCTCCCTATGACCGTATTCACCTCTGTGCACTTGTTGAGCGCTCCAAAATGCTGGATGATATCTCACTTTCTCTTGACCCTACCGTACAACTTGAACTGAAGCAGAAGATCATACATATCAATCCAAAGAAAAAACAGATCTTTTCACACAGCAGCATGTACAGTTACGACAAACTGATCATCGCAACCGGTTCACATGCCAAAGCGCCTTTTGATCTGAGCGGTATAAAGAATGCCTCAGTTTTCAGAAATGCAGATGAAGCGTTCAGGATTGCCGACCGTATCAGACACAAAGAGGTACTGCTTGTCGGTGCCGGGCCTATTGCCCTGGAACTTCTGGAGTCGTTGAACCATATTGAAGATGTAACGCATATCACACTGCTTGTCAGACACGACTACCTCTATGAGAGAACCCTCAGCAGCGAATCAGTCAAGATCATCGAATCCGCCTATCTGCAAAGCGGCAAAGTGACTATCTCCTATGAAGATGAGATCACCGATACCCTCATAGAAGGATCAGAGATCGTCAAGGTACATACCAAGAAGCATCTTTTTGATCATCCTTTTGTCATTTACGGTATCGGTATAGAACCCAATATCGACTTTGCAAAAGATGTTCTTGAGTGTGACAGAGGTATACTCACAGACCGTTTCATGCAAACCTCCGACCCCGATATCTTTGCAGTGGGAGAGTGCGCGCAGATCAGAGAGACCGGTTTTATAGCCGGTCACGTCAAAGCATGTACCCTGCAGGCAGACAGTGCTCTCTCAAAACTCTTGGAACTGGAAGCACTCCCTTTTGAAGAGGGAGTCTCAACCGATGTACTTAAAGTAGGCAGTTTCGAACTGGTTGATGTCAAAGCACCCTGCTTTGACAGGCACTTCGAAAAAGTCATTCTAAATGCGCCCCGGGAGAAAAGAGTCGATGAGTTTTACCTCGATAAAAACCGTTTAATCCGTTTCATAGGACTTAACTCAAACATGGATATCGGCTACCTGCAGGCACTGATGGAATCCAAAGAGAATGTAAACCTCGATACACTCTATGAAAGCCGGATTCCCAATGAAAAGGGTCGCCTGGTCTGCAGCTGCGAACATCTTTACCGGCAGGATCTTGTCAACATTATCACACAAAACGGTATCAGGGATTTTCATGCACTCAAAGATTTTACTCAGGCAGGCAGAGTATGCGGGAAGTGCCGCCAAAGCATCCTACAGATCATAGAAGAGTCACAGCGCCTCATAGACCCGAATATGGTCACAAAAACACCCGAAGAACAAAAAAGAGAAGTCATACTGAAAAAGGTTGAAGAACGCATTGAGAAATACAATCGGCTGCACCCGCATAATCAGCTTGACAAAACAGACCTTGAAAGTGCACTTGCGGCTATAGAGAAGGACCGGGAGACATTCAACCGGTGGATCTCCATGGTCACTGCCTCTATGCAGCTGCATCCCAGCTTTGAAAGACATGTCCAAAATGCCGTTACAGTACTGAACAAAATACCCATCATCTGGCTGGAACTCAGTGACTGTTCAGGAAACTCCGAGGCTTTCATAAAATCCACCAACCCGTCCATCGAAGATCTGATCTTCAACTATATCTCTCTGGATTATCACGAGCTGATCATGAGTGCATCTTCCGATCAGAGTGAGAGTTTGCTTGAGTCGATCATTAAAACAGAAAAAGGCAGCTATATCCTTATTGTCGAAGGAGCTGTTCCTCTCGGTATGAATGGTAAATTCCTGCGTATCGGTGCAAAAGGTGAGACCGGTCTCTCCCTCCTTCAACGCTGTGCCGAAGATGCCGCACTTATTATTGCTGTGGGAAGCTGTGCCTATGACGGCGGCGTGGTAGCGGCTGCTCCCAATCCTACAGGTGCAGCCGGTGTGAGCGAAGCACTTAGGAGAGATGATGTCATCAATATCCCGGGTTGCCCTGCCAACCCTGTCAATATCGTGGGGACCCTGCTGCACTACATGATGTTCGAAGAGTTGCCTCCGCTTGACAGCAACAACCGGCCACTTTGGGCATATGAGGGGCGTATCCACGATAATTGTGAAAGACGCGGGCACTATGAGCTGGGAGAGTTCGTCAAAGAGTGGGGAGATGAAGGTGCGAAAAAAGGGTGGTGTCTGTTCGAAATGGGATGCAAAGGACCTTATGCTTTTGCCAACTGTCCGACTATGAAATTCAATGAAAGTACCAGCTGGCCGGTACAGGCAGGTCACGGCTGTATGGCATGTACAGAAAAAAACTTCTTCGACACCTATGCCCATGAAAGAAAAATCACACCAGAAGGTGAAAAATGAAAAAGATCGTGATAGACCCGGTCACCCGTATAGAGGGACATCTCCGAGTTGAGCTGATAGTAGATGAGACAAATAACGTAGAGGAAGCTTATGTCAGCGGACAGCTCTTCCGCGGGATCGAGACCATTCTTAAAAACAGGGATCCCCGAGATGCCGGCCTGATGGCAGGACGTATCTGCGGAGTCTGCACTAACTCACATTTTCGTGCTGCTGTCAGCTGCGTTGAAGATGCCTATGCCCTTGAGGTTCCCAAAAATGCGGAGATCATCAGGGAACTGATCGCACTGGCTCTTTTTATTCAGGACCATGTGGTACATTTCTACCATCTTCAATTACTCGATTTTGTCGATGTGACAAGCGCACTCGAAGCAGACCCGGCACAAACCGTTCAAACAGCACGCAGCTATTCGGATGATCCCTTCCGCAACTCACAGGCACACTACGAAAATGTCCAAAAGAGACTTCAGGCTTTTGTCAATGCAGGCAGACTCGGGCCCTTCGCAAATGCCTACTGGGGGCATTCCGCCTACAGATTAAGCCCTGAAGAGAACCTTGTTCTGCTTTCACACTATCTTGATGCTCTCAAATTCCAGACCAGTATCTCCAAAGCTGTTGCCGTCTTCGGCGGGAAAACCCCCCACCCCCAAAGTATCGTTGTAGGCGGAGTCACCAGTGTGATGGATATGCTCAGTCCGGCCAGGGTCAATGAGTATCTCTTTACGATTAAAGAAGCAAAGGAGTTCATAGACAGAGCCTACCTCCCCGACATGAAACTGCTTGTAAACGCTTATCGTGATGAAATCAAAGCAGGGGTCGGCCGGGCAAACGGAAATTTCATCTCTGCCGGGGGATTTAACTTTAGCGGAGGCACACTCTTTGAAAGCGGTGTGATCTTTGAACATGACTTCAATACGCTCAAACCGTTCGACCCTGAAAACATCAGTGAAGGTGTGGAGAGAGCCTGGTATGAAAAGAACGATCCGCAGATACCCTGTTATACGGACCTCAACGAGGACGGCTCACTTAAAACAGAGAAGCGTACTGACAAATACAGCTGGATCAAAGCTCCACGCTACCAGGGCAAAACAATGGAATGCGGACCTCTGGCACGTCTTCTCGTCAACTATATCAAAAAGAATACCTGCATGAAACCTTATGTAGACAGATTTCTGAATGAGACAAACCTTGAACTCATCGACCTTTCAACCAGTATAGGCAGAAATGCTGCACGTGCCATTGAAACACAGTACATTGCAGAGTATCTCTTCAGGTTTATCAGTGATCTTCTTCAGAATCTTACCTATCACGATACAGATACATGGGGGAAATATGATTTTGATGCACTGCCCAAAACAGCCAGAGGAGAGGCTTTTTTTGAGGTGCCAAGAGGGCTTCTTTCACACTTTGTCAATATTAAAGAGCAAAAGATAGCCAACTATTCCGTCATCGCACCCACTACCTGGAATGCCGGACCCAAAAGCCTTGACGGAGAAAGGGGCATCTACGAAGAAGCTCTTACAGGTATCAGGATAGCAGACACAGAAAAACCGCTCGAAGCACTCAGGATCATCCGCTCATTTGATCCATGCCTCGCCTGTGCCGTACATATCATAGACCTAAAAGGCAAAGTGTTGCACCGCTACAAAATCACTTAAAACTCATCAGTGCATAACCTTTGTTCTGGTACCCGATCGTATCTATAAAACTGTTTGGAGAGACAGATACAAAAGGAAGTACCTCTTTCTTATCAATACCGTTGGCATCCAGTGACATCGCACAGGCAATGACCCTCACACCTCTTTTTTCAGCCAGCATTTTGATTCGCATCTGGGCAACAGAGAGGGATTCTGCCTCCTCATCATCTACTACAATATCTTTATAACTGCTTGCTATCATCGGAACACAACCGCCGTGAAGCGTAATGACAAAAGTAGCCTTGTCTCCTTTTGCTTCAATCATATCCATAGTCTTTCCTACCAGCCACATACGGCTCTTGATATAATCCGCATCACTCGAACTGCAGTCAAAAACAGCTTTGTACTCCTGGGCATAGGCAGTACTCCAAAAGAGTACACCTGTCAGTAAAAATCCAAACAATCTCATCTTACTGCCCAAGCCCGAATACATTGGAGAGTGTGTTGATATAGTTGAAATATCCGGTGATTGCAACTGCTTCGATGATCTCGGTATCACTCCAGCCCATCTCTTTAAGCGCATCAATATCCTCTTTTTGGATCTTGTAATTGTCTTTCCGTGATGCCCGGATACAGAAATTCAACAATGCTTTCTCTTTTTCATCTGTATCAATGGCACTGACCCCCTGCAGGATCTCTTCAATCCGCTGATCAGAGAGTCCCAGCATTTTGGCAATCCCCTTATGGACATCAACACACATCTTACAGCTGTTCTCTTTTGATATCAAAAGTGCGATCGCCTCTTTGATGTCATATGAGAGTGCCGTTTCATCCAAAAGATACCCCTGTACCATTGCATCTGTTGCAAAATAGATCTTTTCATCCACAGCAAGCAGCTTGAATATCTCTCCAAGCTTTCCTGTTTTTTCCATGATCGGTCTGGCCTTTTCCTGTATCACAGAGCTCATCTCTTCAAATTCAGGCAGGTCTATATATGCCATTGTCTACTCCTTTGATTATTTATAAAAAATGTAAAGTTCAACTTAACGTTTTAAATTATAGGGTATAATTCTTAAAAGCCTATTGAAAGAGAGCATAAATTGGAATATAAAATTTCTGAACTTGTAGCCAAAACCGATATACCAAAATCAACGATCCTTTACTATATACGGGAGGGCTTGCTGCCCAAAGCCGAAAAACTGAAATCCAATGTCCACCGCTACAGTGATGAACATCTTGAACTGCTTAAATATATCAAATATATGAAAGAGCATCTTGGCAGCAGCAATGAACAGATCAAATATGCTTTACAGAACAGAGATCAGTCTCTTTCAACCTCCTCCACCATGATAGAGCCATTGATGAATACACTCAGTGCAATCACACCGGATATGCAGCACTATACAAAAAAAGAGTTCATTGATACCTTCAATATAGATGCAAAACTGCTTGAAAGACTGTTGAAAGATGAGATCGTTGCGCCGATAAGTGACAATGACTATACGCAAAAAGAGGCTTCCATCATCAGGCTTGTAGAGCACTTTATTGACGCAGGTATCGATTATGCCGTTCTCAAATCCTACGTCTATCATGCCAAAGCACTCAGCCAGATCGAAAACATGATGCAGACCCAGCTTTGCAGTGTCAGAAACGACAACAACTTCTCTACTTTATGGAAGATCATGTTTGAAACACTCTTTAATGCAAAAGAGTATATTTTTAAACGACATACCTACAGAATGTTCCTCGAAACACTAAAAAATGAAATTTCAAACAAATCTTAGGAACTTTCCACTACAATAACGTTAAGTACAACTTAACGTTTTACCATTTTCTTTAGGATCACATCATGAAAAAAAGACTCTCTACGGCAACTCTCATACTATTGATAAGCATCAGTTTTCCTACACTCTCAACGGCGAATGCAAAGCAGGGACAGAGGATATACAAAAAGAAACTCCAGAAAAAGTGCGGTTTTTCTGCTGTACGCTTTGCACGCAATCATACCCAGGCAGAATGGGAGGATATCTATAACAGCGGCAACTTCACTGCTGAAGCACAAAAGATCTGTCCCGAAATTGACATAATGAAGATCAAGGAGAAATGGTGGAAAGAACTCTATGCTTTCTCTTTCAAATATGCCAAAGACGGTATTGAACCCAACGGATGCAATGATTAGGTCCGGCTTCCTGCCATAAGCTGTCCCAGTGCAATACCACCGTCATTTGGAGGAAAAGCATTTGGAAGCAGTGCATTGGGGAAACGATTTAAAAGCAGCTTCAACAGTACCCTGTTTTGAAAAACACCGCCGCTGCATACCAGGGGCAGATCATGATACCCTTCGTATACAACAGTGATCATCTCTATAAGTGTATTAAAGAACCTGCTCACAGCAACAGCGGTATTCTCTTCTTTCAATATTTCCCTGATCATAGGCAGCACATCTATCCTGCCCTTTTCATAGCCAAACGTATATACTCCGCTGATACTGCTGTCATACAGCTCTTCAAGCAGCATACCGCTCTCTCCTTCAAAACTCATAATATGACAGACACCAAGCAGTGAAGCAACTGCATCAAAGAGCCTTCCCATTGAAGAGCTCAGTGGTGCATTGAGCCCCTTTTCCCATGCTACATAGTAGGTTTGCAGTTCTGATCTGCCAAAGGATATCACTGTCGGATTATCCAAATTAACTGCCTCTTTACCATACTCTTCAAAGAGCAGGCTCAGGGCTACACGTCTTGGCTCCCTGATAGCTTTGGCTCCTCCCAGAAGTTTAAAATAGTTTAGATGAGCTACTCTTTCAAACCCCTCATAGTCACATACCATAAACTCCCCGCCCCATAAATTGCCGTCATCACCGTAACCGGTACCGTCAAATGCCACACCGAATACTTTGCCTCTAAGTTGTTTCTCTGCCATCACACCTAAAATATGGGCATAATGGTGCTGAACTTCTTTTACTGCTATCTGTTCACTGCCAACTGCTAACGTTTTAGCAACTTTTGTGGATTCATAATTGGGATGTTTATCGTGAATGATGATCTGTGGTTTGAAATCATAAATACGTTCCAGTGTCTCGATATTTTTTTTGTAATATTCTACCGAACCAATACTGTCCAGATCACCGATATGAGGAGAGAGGATCGCCTTGTCTTCAAAACCGATGGCAACGGTACTTTTTTGATTTGCACCCATCGCCAGAGTATGATTCTTCAGTCGGAACGGCAGTGTTATACTCGCAGGAGCATACCCTCTTGCCCGTCTGAGTATGATCTGCTGCTGCTTGACCACCATCAGTACCGAATCATCGCAGCCATTGACTATGCAACGGTTATGGTCTAATATATAATCATACACATCTTTCAGTTTTTCCAGAGAGTCTCTGTTAGTACAGATAGGCTCATCTGTCACATTGGCAGAAGTAGCAACCAAAGGACGTTTGAATCTCTCCAACAACAGTAAGTGCAAGGGTGTATAAGGTAAAAAAAGTCCAATACGAGAAATATTTGGAGCTACCTGCAGAGGCAATCCCTCGTGGTTGCCTTTTTTTCGTACCAATACAATAGGTCTCTCCTTGGAAACCAAAAGCTCCTCTTCCATCTGCGAAATAACTGCCAATTCTCCAGCCATCTTTATATCCCTCACCATTACAGCAAAAGGCTTGGTGGGTCTATGTTTACGATCTCTAAGCATTTGTACTGCCGCTTCATTAGTCGCATCACACATCAGATGATACCCGCCTACCCCTTTTACAGCTACAATCTTCCCTTCTGACAAAAGCTGTGCAGCAGTATCCACCAACGCATCACTCTTCACTCTTAACTCTTCACTTTTGTCTCGTAGAGACAAGCTGGGTCCGCACTCCCAACACCCTATCGGCTGCGCATGATAGCGTCTATCCAATGGATTGGTATATTCTGCTTCACACACTTCACACATCTCAAAGAATTTCATAGAAGTGTTCTTTCGGTCATAGGGCAGATCATAGATGATAGAATAACGAACGCCGCAATGGGTACAGGTAATAAAAGGGTAACCATAACGTCTGTTGGAGGGGTCGAACAGCTCTTCTTCACATGCCTGACAGATACTCACATCCGGTGGTATCCGTACTGTTTTTTCACCTTCATCATCGGTTGAAATAATTGTAAAGCCATCAAAAGAGTGATCTTCTGTCTGTTTGACAGTGATCGTATCAATCGAAGCAAGCGGAGGCAGCTCTTTTTGCAAAGCCTGCAGAAATATCTCTAACTGTGCAGAGGTGGCTTCAAGTGTGATCTCCACTCCCTTAGTACCGTTAAGTACCGTACCTTTCAGTGCATATTGTGTCGCAAGCTTATAGACAAACGGCCGGAACCCTACCCCCTGTACAGTCCCTTCTATCTCTATTTTATATGTTTGCATTTAAAAATGTATTGCTTAGCAATACATACCTTCACTCTTTGTTCTTCACTTATCACTCTACAAATAGAGGGCTCCATGTACTGCATTCTCCTTGCCAATAGGGAACTTTTGGTTCATCAACGGTTTATACTGTCCCAATGTTCTCTGTATTCTACCATAGAGTGACTGGTTTGCAAAAGTTTCTCCGCTAAGTACTACTGTACGTGTATCAACCTTCTCGATCAATTGTGGAATGATCTCACCTATGTAGTCACCAAACGACTCATAGATACTGTAACACATAAAGTTGTTCTCCACATCACCAAGCTGATAGCTCATGATACTTGTCAAAAAAGCATAATTGTCAAAACGATTGTCTTTGACTCTCGTATCGATCTGCAATCCTCCCTTGCCAAGGAAGCTCAGTGCCTCGGCCGAAATACCCTCCAGGCTCTCATCCTTCAATCCAAGCGTGATCGCCGTGACTTTGAAAATATCAATATCACCTTCAAGGTTGTTAAGTCTCTCCCATGTTTCGGGAAAACGTTTCTTGTAGTTGACAACCAGTCTGTCTGAGCCTTCTCTGAGAGTACCTATCTTCTCCCACAGGTTATCAGACTCAAACGGAATAGGCGGCACGGCATTGATCACTTCTTTGCCGTTGTAATAGAGGAAGTAGAGCTGTCCGTCAAAATGTGCACCTACCGCCTTCTCTCCCAGTTTGCCATGCTCAGCCAAAACAGAAAGCATCGATGCCTTCCACTGAGGGAAGCGTACTTCATTACTGTGACCGCTCTCAAACACTTCTCCTTCAAGTATACGAATCTCAGCCGTCTCTACACTCTCAAAATGATCAAAATTATCAATGATCGTAACATCACCTGCTTTTGCAGCTGCAAGACCGTATGCAATGCCTAATACTCTTTTTGGATTAGGGACAGTTACAGGGTAGACAATACGTTCACCGGAAACAAAAAGTTTTGTATCCTGATTGATAAAGAGTTTTGTATCTTTTTGGGCCCCTACAGGAAGGTCAAAGTCCACCAGAAAGTCCGCCTCTTCCTTTGCATCACACTCAATATACGCAGCATAGTCAAGACCACAGGCAAGCAGCTCTTTTGCAAAAAGCATACTCATCCCGTCGTCAGGGTACTTCACCAATACACTGCTCCCATAAAGTGCTTTGAGTTCTTCACTTTTCGTTGCAACTCTCAAAAGGGGACGCTCTATGCTTAAGAGTGCATTGAACTCCTGTTGTACCATCATCAAATGGTTATTAAGCGTGTTGGCATCTGCCATCAGCAGAATAGAGTTGGGTGGTATCTTCCCCTCCTGGGGTTTAAAGAGTTTTCTAAACCCGTGTGCTGTCTTCATTAAAACTGTTTCACCTGCAGCAACCGCTCTGGCACTCACTTCAAAAAGCTGTCTGTATGTACCCTTGTCATTGGCCGTATGTTCACTCTCTTTATCCATCATACGCAGAGGTACCCCGCAGTCAATGCAGGATATAAGCGGATAATCAAGCCTGAATGCATTCTCCTTTACCTCATTAAGACATGCTTCACAGGGTGCAAAGAATTTCATCAGAGAGTTTTCTCTCTTGTAAGGATAGTGTGTAACAAACGGATGCTGTGAACCACAGGCATTACAGGAGGTGAACGGATAGTAGTACCTTCTGCTGCTTACATCGAACATCTCCTTTTGGCAGGTTGGACAGGGAGCGATGTTCAATGGCAGGTTCTCGTCGGCGTAGTGGCTCTGCTGCGGCTTCTCTTCGGAGAAGTAGTGTTTACTCTTACCTAAGAAAAGAGAAGCCGGAAGTACTTCTTCAAGTCCAAGCAGAAAGCTCTCAAGATCTTTCTCATCACGATCTATTGCCAATATGATCTTCTGTCCGTCCTGTATCACATCCGCATCAATTCCGATACGTTTTGCATGGGCTTTCATCAAGTCGGCAACATAGGTTTTTGAAGAATTAAAGTCAAGTTCAAAGACAAAATACATACTGATCCTAAAAAATAATTTTTTATATTTACTTTACAGCCAGCTACAGGACGTATATAAAAGATAAGGAGGTATATATACTGGGTAAAAAATAATTTTATTCCTGCTCTGGCTGAAAACTAAATATCAGACAGCATAATCAAAGGTCTGTTTTGGATTGGCATAGGCTTCTATGATCTCCTCAAAACTTACTTTATCTGCTTTTTCTTTAAGAGTAACTCCCGATTTCTCCAGCTCTTTGATTGTTACATCAACAAGCTTTGGCATATGAGCGAGAACAGTCTCTGTCAATCCGTTTCGTACATCGATAATATCTTCGGGTACCATAGTGATCAACTGAACATCTCCCATATCTTCATGAAAAGAGCATATCTCTATCATCATCGTGATCTCAACCTCATTGGCGGTTTTGCATATAGGACTTTTGTTAATAATATCCTGAGCACTTTCAATAGTGATCGTTCCTACTTCACCCTCATTGGAACCTACACCAACCACAATAATCTTGTCATACTCCTGGTAATAGGTCATAAGACCAAAACCAAGAGTACCACCTTCAAGCACCAGAAGATTATCCGGTACCTGATAGTTCTCCTCGATATATTTCACCAAATAGGCCCCCAGGCCTTCATCGTGGAACATAATGTTCCCTATACCGATAAGTGCTATTTTTTCATACTTCAATTTATTTCCTTCTACTGACAAAGAGGTTACTTCTCTGTATTAACCTCTTTGTTGCCGTCTTCTCCAACCTTCATAAATTTACTTCCTCCAACAACAATGGCGATATCACCTTCCTGCCAGAAGATCGTTCTCCACACCTGGTAATAGATATGGAAAACAACCCAGAGGACAATAAACCACATAGAATAGTGATGTACGATACGTACATCCATGATCGATGCAGTAGGTCCTCCACCAAGAATCCAGCCGCTTACAGGTATTGTCCAGTCAGTAACCAGGTGAAGCATCCATGGCCACCAGGTACCGATACTGCTCTCTCCCGATGCCAAGCCATGCACATAAAGCTGAAGTCCGGTAAAGAGCATCCATGCCAACAGTGCATGGAAGATAATAAAGTATACCGAATTGAAGCTGTCACTGTGAGAGGAATCAAAACTCTTTCTTCGATTCAGCGTAACAAGGTTCAAAAATACTTCCCAGAACTCTTTTATATTCCTCTTCGTCGGAATTACCTTTAAATAGTGTTTTTCAAAACGAGAGAAGAAAAACAGATATGAAACAATGATCGATGTCACATCAAAAATAATAGCAACAATGAAATGCCCCCATCTGTTCCAGGCCATAACATACTTATCTACAGCATCATCTGCTATAAAAGTCTGGTAGTAAGGTGCTGCTATATACAGACCCGTAGCAATAGCAACAACCATCGATATGACATTTACCCAGTGAATAATCCGCATGGTAAATGTCATGCGTCTTACTCTGACTCTCTTGTGACCTAATTTATCATCATATTTTGCATCCATAAAAGACTCCTTAGAATGCACAGGTAGGATCGACTTTGTAAACAGCCAGCTCCTTACCTTTGGTATCGACCACGTGTACGGCACAGGCAATACATGGGTCGAAACTGTGTACCGTACGGATGATCTCAAGCGGCTGCTCAGGATCTGCCACTTTCGTACCGATGAGACTTCCTTCATAGGCACCTACTTCCCCGTTCGGTCCTCTTGGCCCTGCATTCCATGTTGATGGCACAACTGCCTGATAGTTCTCTACCTTTCCGTCCTTGATCTTCACCCAGTGTCCGAGTGACCCTCTCGGTGCTTCAGACAAAGCTCTACCTTTACTGTCTGCAGAGACTACATCAAAATCGAAGTCTGTCCAGGTGCTGAGATCTCCGCTCGCAGCATTTTTTGCCAATTCGTCAACCCACTCCAACATGACATCAGCCATCAGCTCAGTCTCGATCGCACGTGCTGCCGTTCTACCTACTGTTGAGAATAACACTGTAATAGGCAGGTTCGCACGTTTGAGGAAGTTTCCTACATACTTCTGTATACGTTCGTCACCTTTCACATAACCGACAACCATACGTGCAAGTGGGCCGACTTCTACTTTTTTACCATCATAAAGAGGAGATTTTATCCATGAATACTTCTCATCGGTTTTAAGATATTTGTATCCGTCTTCACCCTCTTTGAGTCCCGTGTATTTAGGGATAGTTGTTCCCTCATACGGATGTTCAGGTGCACCTGTACCCTCATACCATGAGTGTGTTACATCTTCTGTGATCTTTGTTTCATCAAGATCGAATGCTTTTGAAATGTCACCATCAAGTACGACTCCTGACGGGAAGAGAAGCGCAGAGTTGTAGAACCCGGTATCATCCAGCCTGAAATCTCCATAACTCATATAGCTGAGGATCCCCCCACCGGTACCACCGACACCTTTGAAAGTTGCATCCTTATCAGTTGCTTCATCTGCATACATTGTTCCTGCCATATAGATATCCGGAAGATAGGCACGCTTAATAAACTCTGTAGAGTCCTGAAGCAGCTGCTTGAAGAGTCCGATACGTGCAGGGTTCTGAATATCCTGAACACATGTTACTCCACCAACAACGATACTCTGCGGATGCGGGTTCTTACCACCAAAGATCGCCTGCATTTTTGCCATGTCTCTCTGGATATCAAGTGCTTTAAGATAGTGCGCTACCCCAATGAGGTTCTGCTCCGGTGTCAACTTATAGTGCGGGTTGCCCCAGTAACCGTTACCAAAAATACCCAGTCGCCCCTCTTTCACAAACTTGATGATACGGTCCTGGATCACTTTAAACTCGGCAGGATCAGAGGTATAAGGTGCTACACCGGCAACTTTCGCCCATTTAGCTGCTTCAGCCGCTGTAGCAGCAGGATCAGCCTTGGTAGCAGCCACGACATCAACAAAATCGAGTGCATGC
The DNA here is from genome assembly GCF_014931715.1 of Sulfurovum indicum. Classification (NCBI taxonomy): domain Bacteria; kingdom Pseudomonadati; phylum Campylobacterota; class Epsilonproteobacteria; order Campylobacterales; family Sulfurovaceae; genus Sulfurovum; species Sulfurovum indicum. Next base: position 1,325,508 of record NZ_CP063164.1, read on the forward strand.
AGATGATAGAAGTGTACCAGGTGATCATGTACATAAAGAGACCCCTGAATTAGATTTCGTACCAGTCTTGCATTCTTGGGGATTGTAATATTAAATGCATCCTCAACCGCCTCAATACTTCTTTGGTAGTGTGTACCTGTACAGACACCGCAGATACGCATTGCCATCAGACCGCAGTCTCTTGGGTCTCTGCCTTTCAGGATTGTCTCGATTCCTCTAAACATTGTTGAAGACGAGAAAGCATCAACAATCTTGTTATTGCTGTCTATCACAGCTTCGATTCTAAGGTGCCCTTCGATCCTTGTAATAGGGTCCACAATAATATGCTTGTTTCCATTGGCATCGGTTTTGTGAAAACCATGTTCTTCTGCTGTTTCTGTCATTGCAGTTCCGCCTCCTGTTACCTGGGCTTCTGCTTGTTCATTTAATACTGGCATTAGTACTGTCCTCCTTCTGCTTTTTTACCTGCTACCGCACTTGCTGCTGCATGAATACCGATTCCGATACTTGCAGCTGTCAATAATCCCAAACCAAACTCATCTACTGTTTTTTCAACACCGCCTGTCGGCGCTTTGATATGGGCATTAGCCATTGGTCTCTCATAGGCATATTTATCCCAAAAGTCCGGCTCAGAACATCCAATACATCCGCGTCCTACTCCAATAGGCCAGTTAACACCTTCGTTATAGCGTATAATCGAACAGTTATTGAAGGTCATTGGTCCTTTACATCCCATTTTATAAAGACAGAAGTTGTTCTTCGCACCTTCATCTCCCCACTCTTCAACAAATTCTCCGGCATCAAAGTGGGCTCTTCTTTCACAGTTATCATGAATACGGTAACCAAATGCAAATTTCGGTCTGAGAAGAGAATCCAGTTCAGGAATAGTTCCTGTCAAGACAAAGTGCAGGAGTACTCCAACCATGTTGGAGGGGTTGGCCGGACAGGCAGGAATGTTGATCACCGGTTTGCCTTTTATAACATCCATTACCCCTACCGCATCCGTAGGATTCGGTGCAGCTGCCGGAATACCGCCATAGGTAGCACATGATCCAACCGCTACAACTGCAGCTGCTCCGGATGCAGCTCTTAAAAGATGTTCATGGAATGTTTCTGCTTTTGCACCGATCGTTCCATACTGACCATCCATCCCCATAGGAATAGAGCCTTCGACAAAAAGAAGATACTTGCCGTGAAAGTGCTCCATAGCTTCATCCATCTGTTTTTCAGCCTGATGTCCTGAGGCAGCCTGCAGTGTCTCATGGAATTCAAGTGAAATAATATCCAGGATGATCTCATCGATCTGAGGTCCGTCAGAACGCAGTAACGCTTCTGAGTTACCTGCACAATCCTGCAGTTCTACCCATATTACCGGTACACGATTCATCAAAACAGCCGCTTCTGCAACAAGTGGTGTAAAAGAAGCCGGCAGCATCATCATCGCAGTCGTAGCAGATGCCCATTTAAGGAAATCTCTCCTCTCAAGACCTTGCTCTTCAATGCTTTTGGTAAAATCCATACGATTGTTAAGAGGTTCAAGTTTCCTCAAATCTTCAATCCGCTTTTGACATTGTATATACAGTTCATCGTAGAAAGCATCACCTTTATTGGTGTCCACTTTTGCACTTTCAGCGGTAAACAGTTTTTTTACGGACTCTTCTTTATCTATACTCATGGTTCAGTCTCCTTTTAGATTTCAATACACCTTAAAAATAAAATAAAATAAAGTGAATTGGTATTCAATATACTAAGAAAAATCAACTTAAATAAACATTAATTTTTCTTAAATTTCACATTATCTAATACCAATTTTATAAATTTAATACATATTTAAAATCAAAATTATTTATTATATAACATATACTGTACAAATATTATATAGTGTTGCAAAAGTTATAGAATAGTTATCAGATGAAGCGTAAGGGATACAATATCACGTACTGAGAATAAATAGACGGATATTATAATGGAGTGTTCTTTTAAGACTCACCGCAGCGTATAATATCAAAAAAAATCTCTACGGCTGTCAGCCTCTTTTTCTCAGTGAAAATATTTTAGGAATAAGTAAAAAAGTGTGTTCTATGGTAGCAGTGTTGTGAAGAGTATCTATTGTATGTAGGTGGAGTGTATCATTCAGCATCTCTCAAAAAGTATTTGAATACCTCTCTGACGTTGCAGCTTTGCCCTCCTATACTGTTGTCAGAGCATACTTGAGATCATAATAAACGACAGTTTCATACTGAAAAGATCTGAAGTCATTTCTTGAACCATATCGTATCTGTTTACTACATTATATATGAAACCATAAAATATGGTGCTGTGAACTATAGTGACATTCCACCATAAAACATATTTCTGCCGTCAACAGGCAGTTCATTATTGAAATAAATATTATGATTGACAGATATCTCTCTGCTCATTTTTGAGAAAAGATGTTTATTTGACAAAAGGGAACCGCTTGCAGTGATAGCTGTTATATCCATATTCTGTTTCATTTCATCAAGTTCATTGGCCAAAAATTCAAGAAAGCTCTCTATCACCCCATAACTCAGCATAAGCGGATCAACACCCGCTAGACGAAAGCTCATGGCAGTTCGGATCGTCATTAAAGGGTCCAAATAGACTTTTCCGTCTATATTGAGCAGTTTATAGTCTATTCTCGGTCCTTTTTCACCTAAAAAAGATATGGCATTCTCTTCCAATACTTCGGCAGCTTTTATAGGATCATTACTTGAAGTATAATCAAGTACCATCGCTACCACTCCCCACAGCTTAAAGAGGTTAAAACTCTTATCTTCAAATATGATACCCGATATTCGTTCAAAATGCTCAGGATATTTTTTCTGATAGTTTGCAACGATCTTGCTGCCGTTTTCATCACTATTGACGATCTTATCAAAGATCTCTTGCATTGATTCAAATTCAAAATTGAAGGAGAGGTATTCTACGATCCCATATTTTTTTCCGTAAACCAGAAGATTGTTTTTATACTCTTTACTTAGACTGATACCTGCAATGTTCTCATCTGCAAGCTGATGCTCTCTGACGACAGAGAAAAAAGAGCCTATTGACGGATTGACCTCTTTTGCATTGAGAGGAAACTGAGGTAATCCTTTTTCACCGGAGACAATCACCACATCATTTTCGGAGACTACCACTTCTATAGGATCAAGTTCCTCTTTGAAATCTGTCAAAAGCAGCTTTTCCTGTGCCGGAATTTTCTTCTTTGTTATAAAAACAGCATCGATCCCAACATTATGTAACTCTTCCATTAAAAGGTGCAGAATAAAATCATCAGGAAGTTTAAAACGGATCAGATCGGCTTCAACCTCTTCATGATCCATAGTAAAACTGAGTTTCTTTTTCAGTTTGATAAGCGGCTTTTCAAAAGAGCCCAATGCCGTGATCTCATATTTCTCCACATTGGCATATTTTTCAACTGTTGCAAGATCGTATACAACAATATCAAATGGAATGGTATTGCATATTTTAGCAGGTATACCGACATAATACTTTCCGTAAAAAGTATTCACTTCCAGTACTTTTCCTGCCTTGATCGTAACTGCTGCTTCCTCAAACTCTTTTTTATAACTTCTGTTCTCTCCGCTTACATTATAGCCACAGGCATCACATGCGGTATAAATATTATAATAATCCCTGTTTTTACTGTCCATTACACGCTGAAGACATTGTGGACAAAAGGGAAGCGGATATTTCTTCTGTTCTTCAATTTCATAATCGGTATCCGGCATCTCCTCAACCAACTGGGCAGATGTCTGACGTACGAAAATAGAATGAGGAAGTACAGAGGAGAGGCTCGTTGCAAAAGATTCCAGAGCATCTGCTGTATCAGCTTCTACATAAAGTTTAAGAAGAAAATGCTCTTTGACAATCTTTCCATTCAGACTATGCTCTTTCAAAGTTTGCAAAAAGAGCTTCTCATAAATGGAAGAAGAGGTACGGTAGTCAATACTAAACTCCAATATCATATTCTATTCCTTTGGTATACGTATTGGCAACAACATCTGTAATCACTAAATTATTTTTTATCTGTATATCAAAATTCAGCGTTTTCAAATAATCGATAATAACTTTTTCCATCGTCTTACTCGCTTTTATTACTTCTTCGGTCATGGAAAAGGTACTATCCTCTCCTATCACATAGGGAATGACACCAACAATTTTTACAGGAGGAAGGTCTCCCATCATCTCTATCATCTGCAATGTTTGCAGCATTTCCACTTCATGTGCACTCCCGTCCCATGTAATATACTCCGGCATATCACTGAACTCAAAAGAGTACACATCACCGACTTCCCCATCATCTACCTTGACACAATCAATGATAATGACCCTGTCATATTCCGTGATAATAGGAATAAGTCTCTGTGCCAATGTTCCACCATCTATAATATCAAGTGTATGTGCAGCGGAAGAGAAATCATATTTTTCATCTAAGAGATTTGCCAAATGAGGACCTATCCCTTCATCACCGAATAGAATATTACCGATTCCTAAAATTAAAACTTTCAATTGTCTGTCTTTCTATTTTATTTTAAATATTACTCAAGAGGGAAAAAAAAAGGAGGCTTTTCAGTTAGCTTTGGATAATAACTGTTTAACAATTTTTCCCTCATGACTAATATTAAATGGCCAGCCTGAGCCAGCCATAAAATTAATGTTTTTTATGCCATTTCATACCTGAGAAGATAGCATCCATAGAACCCTCTTTGCCAAATACCGCATTGAATATTGCCATATAAACATGAACAACTACAAATATAATAACACCCCACATAGCAATGTGATGAAGCTCTCTTACCCAGGCAAGTCCACCCAGCATGACCTCAAAACTTCTCATAGACTCGTAAAGTAAAGCACCCAGTCCTTCATGATACACGTGCACATAGAGAATCAAACCTGTAAGGATCAATATGAACATCAACATATAAAAACCCAGATATGCTATAAACTGAAGTGGGTTATATGTACCTTTAAGATGCGGATGCTTTGATACCAGAAGGTAATATCCTATCTGTTTAATCCATGTTTTCGGATTTATAAAATCTTTAATAGATCCAATTTCATCACGGTATCTTTTTGCAAAAACAAAAAGATAACTTTTAAATACAACAACCGCAATCAGTACAAAGCCAAAAATTTCATGCCAGCCTCTAAAAAGAGCCTGCATAAAATTAGTCGGCTCCGAATTTGGAATAGGCGCTACAAACGGATCTGCAATATAAAATCCAGTCACTGTTAAAACTACTATGGATAGTGCCCTAATCCAGTGCTGCCATCTGTAGGCAGGAGTAAATTCCATTTCTCTTTCTATACAGGTATCTTCAGCAGATATCTCTTTATGAACAGTTTCCATTTTAGCTCCTTATACGCTACATGCGCCACCATAGAGTGGATCTACTTTATATTCACTCAACTTGTTGCCTTTGGTATCCATCACATGTACAGCACATGCAATACATGGATCATAAGAGTGAATAATTCTAATGATCTCCAGCGGTTGGGACAAATTCTCAATTTTAAGTCCAATGAGATCTGCTTCATACGGGCCTTTGACACCGCTTGCATCTTCAGGACTTGCATTCCATGTAGACGGTACAACTGCCTGATAGTTCTCACATACTCCATTTTTGATTCTAATCCAGTGACTCAACATTCCTCTTGGTACATCTCCGATCCCTCTACCTTTGTACTCCTTGTCTTTATCGATCACATATGGAGCACAGGTTTCCTGATCTACCTTAAGATTTTCTACAAGATTATAGAATGCTTTAATAGCATTGTCTGCAACAATCTCCGCCTGAAGTGCACGTGCTGCTGTTCTTCCGAGTGTTGTAAACAGAGCATCAACCGGCAGACCTGTCTCTTTAAGGAATCCGTCAACAGCATCTTTGACCAGCTTATTCCCTTTGGCATAATTGACAAGCAGACAGGCAAGAGGTCCAACTTCCATAGGCTTACCATCATATCTTGGTGATTTTATCCAGCTGTATTTACCTTTTGGATCAATATTTTTGGAATGGATCATTTCTCCGTCAGGACCTACACTCTCTCCATCCACATAACCTGTATATTTTGGTACAGTTGTACCATCATACGGATGCTGAGGATCATTGTCTGCATACCATGAGTGTGTTGCCTCTTCTGTGATAAGATCTTCATTGATCTCAAAAACCTTGCTTAAATCAGCATCCAGAATGTAGCCGCTTTCAAAGAGATACTCATCTCTTCCAACCATGAATTCCTGGAATGCCATAAAGTTCTTAACACCGGCAGGCTTCACAACAGAAGGTTCGGTTGCATACATCTCTGCAGCCATTTTGATATCTGCAATATAGGCATTTTTTACAAAGTTTGCCATATCTTTGTATTTTGTCAGATACTCACCCATTCTTGATGGATCCAGGATATCCATTACACAGGTAACACCACCGACTACAAGGCTTTGCGGATGTGGGTTTTTACCACCGAAAATTGCCATAAGCTGTGCTGCCAGTCTCTGCATCTCCAAAGCTTTCAGATAATGGGACAACGCGATCAGGTTCTGTTCAGGTGTGAATTTGTAAGTTCCATGCCCCCAGTATGCATTGGCAAACGGTCCGAGTCCCTGAGGATCCTTAGCAAACTTTGCTACTGTCTCCTGTACTTTTTTTAGATCATTTTCACCTGTTGCAATAGGACTGTCTGTATATTTAAATGCAAGTTCGCTTGCTTTTTTAGGATCTGCACTAAGCGCAGAGACAATATCTACCCAGTCAACACCATGCAGATGATAGAAGTGAACCACATGGTCATGAAAGAAGAGTGCTGCATTCATGAGTGTTCTCACCAATTCTGCATTAAGCGGGATTTTAATACCGAGTGCATCTTCAACCGCCATGGTACTTTTCAAATAGTGGGAGTAGGTACACACACCACAAATTCTCTGCATCAACAGAGGTACATTTCTGGGGTCTCTTCCTTTAGCAATAACTTCCAGTCCTCTCCAGAGCGTTGAAGATACAAATGCATCCTCTACTACACCTTCATCATTAACAACAACCTCGGCTCTTAAATGCCCTTCAATCCTTGTAATCGGGTCTACTACTACTCTTTTTGACATATTTATCTCCTCTGCTTTTATTCTTTAGGTGGTTTAACGGATGCAATTGCTGCATGTGCTGCTATGCCTACTGCTGTGGCTGTCAACAACCCTATTCCGATCTTATCAGCTGTTGCATCTGCGCCAAGTCCGCCGAATGTCGTATTGTAAAGTCGATCTTTGAGCGGTTCATTCACTGTTCCCATTGTATCCCAGAAATCCGGTTCACTACATCCCATACATCCAAAACCGACCTGTACCGGCCAGGAAGTGCCTTGATTGAATTTGTTTTTTGAACAGTTGTTAAATGTATAAGGACCTTTACAGCCTACTTTGTAGAGACAATAGCCGTCTTTTGCACCTTCATCCCCGAACTGTTCAACAAATTCACCGGCATCAAAGTGTCCTCTTCTTTCACACAGGTCATGAATTCTGAGCCTATATGCCCATTTTGGTCTATTGTATACATCCAGTGCAGGCAGAGTACCATATAACAGATAGTGAAGCAGTGTTCCTACAATATTCTTTTCACTCGGAGGACATCCCGGTACATTGATTACAGTTTTATGTGTTACTTCACTGAGTGCTACCGAACCCGTTGGATTTGGAACAGCTGCCTGAACTCCACCAAATGCAGAACATGTTCCAATAGCAAAAATCGCTGCTGCTTTTTCAGAGGCCTCAATCGCAATATCCTTACCTTTTTTGCCGTGCCCTCCAATAGTCAGGAAAGATCCCTCGTTTCCTGTCGGGATCCCTCCTTCAACCATGAGAATATATCGGCCGTCATATTTTTCCATCGCACGTTCAAGATTCTGCTCTGCCTGCCAACCGGCAGCAGACATAAGAGTTTCTTGATACTCTAAAGAAATATAGTCGAATATAAGACTGTCAATAGTAGGCTCTGCAGAACGAAGAAGTGATTCCGTACATCCTGTACATTCAGCCATATGCAGCCAGATAATAGGCAACCTGTCTGCCACTTTTACGGCTTCAGCCATCAGTGGCGTAAAGGTTGAAGGCAATGATAGCAGCGCAGTCATCATACCTGTCCACTTCATAAAATCCCTTCTTCCGAAACCGTTTTCCTCTATTACTTCCTCTATAGAGCTCTCTTCCTTCATTTTTGGCAGCTTTTTAAGCTGCTCGATCCTCTCTTCAAACGATGCATATAATGCATCGTAAGATGTATCTTTTCTACCCATACTCATTGGTTCTCCTTTTAAAGTGAATAGCTATTCAATATTCTAAACAAAATAAACTTAATTTAAAATGAATATTCATTCAGTTGATGACTAAATACGCATTATATCCATTCAATTAATGCTTGACCTATAATTTTATGTGCATAAATCATACTTATCAATTCAATAAGTATACCATATTAATTAAATAAAAAAAGGGTATAATTTTTATTGAATGACTATTCATTCAAGGTAACAAATATTTAATTTATTATTTGTTAGTCTTTAAGTTTAAATTAAAAAAAAGAGGAGGTAGCTGTGAATGAAACATGTATACGAATGTATTGTGAATCAGAGGGTAGATGTCATGGTATTGTGTTAGTTTTTTTTAATAAAGAACAAAAAGAGAGAGTATTGTCCAAAGCGGATGAACTGGCTCACAGACATAGAGTTGCACCTGATATCTCTATTCGTAAAATGAATAAATATGGAGAAGTATTTATAGAATTTTATGATGATTATCATAAAGAAGGCGGGTGTTTTTTTGAGGACCTTGTAGAAACACTTGGTGCTAAATTATGTGATTGTGAGGAGTTGTTATGAGTAAAGTTATTCCCAAACTGTTTAGAATAAATACAGGAAGCTGTAATGGTTGTGATGTTGAGTTTGTAGCTACAGCCTTTGTAGATAAGTTTCAGCTTGACACCCTGGGCATAGAACTGGTGAGTGATGTAAAAGATGCCAACTTATTGGTAATTACAGGTCCTTTGTCTGCAAGAAGTGAATCTTTTTTGAAAAATGCCTTAGGTAAGCTAAAAAAACCCTTTGTTGTTGTTGGGATCGGAACCTGTTCTGTGAGTTGCGGGATTTTCAGGGACTCATATGCCATCAACGGACCTATTGACAAGTTCGTTGAAGTAGATGTCAATATAGCAGGCTGTCCTCCAAGACCTCAGTCTATTGCAGAAGGTATTGCCAAGGGTGTCAAAGTATTGGAACAGAAAATGCATGGTGAAGCAACACCCAAAGCTATTGATACCATCTTTAAAGACTTCTCTGCACCTGAGAGTTTTCGGGGAAGAATGTCACTTAATGAAGAGAACTGTACAGCATGCAGAACATGTGAAACAGTCTGTCCGTCAAATGCAATAGAGATATCTTCGACAGACGATGGATGGTTTGTTCATAAAATCTGGCATAACAGCTGTTGTTTTTGTGGGAATTGTGCCTATTTTTGTCCAACAGACGCCATTTTTGCTACCAACAGCTTTGATACAGCAAAACTTCAAAGTGAAAAGTTCAGTGATGTAAATATCGGCTATATAGACTATCAAAAATGTTCCTGTTGCGGAGAGATGTATATGCCACCTTCACAAGGACTTCTAAATAAATCATATATATATAATAATGTAAGTAAATTAAATGAAAGAATCTGTTCAAAATGCAGAAAAGAGGCAAATTTCAAAAGGATGTATGCATGAATATAGAAGAGTTTAACAATGCTATAAAAAGCAAAACTTTTGCAGGGTATGAACTGAAAGAAGATAAAGACAGCTATGGAAATGCTTCTGCCTGGATCATTTTAAATGATAAAAAAGATATAGAAGCCGTAGCTAACGCTGTAAAAGCCTACAAAGGCAGATGTATTGTTGCTACAGCCTATAAGAACCATAGCGGAACACATACAGTGATTTACCATTTTGATATCGAGGGACTGATCATCAATGTACAGCTGGAAACAGATGACCAGAGTATTGTTTCCATTACCCCTACCCTTCCAAGCGCAAACTGGGCAGAAAGAGAGATAAGGGAGATGTATGGTGTTGAACCGATAGGACACCCTGATAAAGATAGACTATTTCTGGACTACAGTCTTGCAAAAGGGGTTTTAAATGAATATATATCACTCTCCAAAATGCAGTTGGGAGTAAGTGAGACGGATATACTTTGGGAAAATGTAAACAAGGAAATAAAACAATGAAAGAAAAGATAACTATAGGACCATTTCATCCGGAACTGGAAGAGTCTGTCTATTTTAAACTTGTTGCAGATGAGAACAGAACCGTAACACAAGTAGAGATCATCAATGGATTTATTCACAGAGGTATGGAGTCTCTTGTAACACAAAAGAACTTTATGCAAAATCTTATTTTGACAGAAAGGGTCTGCTCTCTGTGTTCAAATAATCATCCCTTTGCCTATGCTCTGGCAGTGGAAAAAATTTCCGGGGTCAAAGTACCTCCACGTGCAGAAGCATTGAGAGTCATTGCCGATGAAGTAAAAAGAGTAGCCTCAGACCTCTTTAATCTTGCAATGTTGACACATTTGGCCCATCATCATGAACTGATGAAAGATACGATGGATGCCAGAGAGCATATGCAGGATCTTAAAGAGATCATCTGGGGGAACAGAATGGATATGAGCGCAAATCAACTTACCGGTGTCAAATATGATTTAAATGAGGAAAAAATTAAACTTGTTTTGGACACGATCGCCATTGTAGAGCCAAAAGTAAACGCTCTTCTGGAAAGATACGAAAATGATGAAAGCATAAGAGCCAAAACGATCGGTGTAGGTGTATTGCCCTATAAAGATGCTTTAGCACTTGGAGTAACCGGACCGGTAGCAAGAGGAAGCGGTATCAACAATGATGTACGAATCGTTGCCCCCTACTCTCTTTATGGTGAACTTAAACCGAAAGCTACTCTCAGAGACGGTTGTGATGTACACTCCAGAGCTATGGCACGGTTTGGAGATATTGTTGAGGCGATCAGAATGATAAAAGAGGTTGTAAGAAATCTTCCAGAAGGTGATACATATGTAGAGAAGAGACCGCATATTCCGGCAGGAGAAGCTGTTGTCAGAGTAGAAGCACCAAGAGGAGAGCTTATTTACTATCTCAAAACAGACGGTTCCCAAAAACCGGTAAGAATGAAATGGAAAGTCCCCACTTTTACAAACTGGGAAGCGTTAAAAGTGATGATCCTGGGTGACAAGGTAGACAATGTAACCATGATACTCAACAGTATTGACCCTTGTATATCCTGTACTGAAAGATAGGAGAGATGAATGAGAAACAATAGATTTATATATGCTGACCCCGACAAGTGCATAGGCTGTATCAATTGTGAATTAGCCTGTTCTGCCAGCCATATGGGATTGGATATCGATACTGTTTACGAGATGGCATTAGGAGGTGAGACTATTGCACCTTCAAGAAACAGAGTGATCAAAGTAGAAGGCAAAACCGCTCCTATGCAGTGTATGCAGTGTCCTGATGCCCCCTGCCTTGAAGGGTGTCCTGTTGATATCATCAGGTTTGAAGATAACTTTGTCAAATATTATGAAGATGACTGTATCGGCTGTCAAAGCTGTGATATGGTCTGTCCCTATGGTGCAGTCGTAATGGCAGCCAACATAAAACCAGATGCTCCTGTAAGCCAGATGGTAGCACTTACATGTGACCTGTGCGGCGGTGAGAATGGGAAACAGGCCTGTATCTCCATATGCCCTACGGATGCCATAAGCTTGATTGATTACAAACAATTTGAGCAGATACAGACTTTACGAAGATAACGAAGATGCATGAGTACTCTATTGTCCAATCGATGCTTGACCTTTGCGAGAAACATGCAAAGGACAGGAAGGTCGACAAGGTGGCTGTAAAGATCGGCAGGATGAGCGGCATAGAACCCCATTTCCTCAAAGAGAGTTTTGATGTATTCAAAGAAGAGACTGCCTGTGAAAGCGCAACGATGGAGATAGACATAATCGATATAACCATCGTTTGTAAAGATTGTGGGAAAGAAGCCGTCATTGACAGTTTTAACTTTTTCTGTCCTCATTGCAAGGGAGGGAATACAGAAGTTTTAACGGGGCAGGAGATGCATATAGACTATATAGAACTGAAGGAAGAAAAATGAATAAGAAAAAGCAGTATCTAAAAATTAAAAAAGAGACTCCTCGGAAGAGAGAAGCTGAACAAAGGGTAGTTGATTTCTATCCGACATACCATCTATTTAGCAAAGAGGAGGCAGATACACAGTCACTAAGATGTATTAAGTGTCCTGTTGATCTGCTGAAAGGACTGGAGAGTGAGTTCAGCTTTTGCAGAACAGGCTGTCCATTGGAAAATAAAATTCCCATCTGGATAGAAAAAGTAAAAGAGGGAGACATAAAAGGGGCATTTGAAGCAAGCAATGAAATTTCTCCTTTCCCTGAAATTCTTGGAATGGTCTGTCCCCATGATGTACTTTGTCAAGGTGGATGTACCATAGCTAAAACAGAGAGCGGAAGTGTCTCTATCGGAGCCATAGAAGTCTATCTGAATGAACAGGCTTTTAAGATGGGACTTAAGCCTGACTATGGACAGAACAGACAGAAAAGCGGGAAAAGAGTTGCTGTTATCGGAAGCGGACCTGCAGGTATGAGTTGTGCAACCTTTCTGCTTAGAGGCGGTGTTGAAGTAGATATGTTCGAAAAATCTGATAGACCTGGAGGCCTTCTTACTTATGGTATTCCAAACTTTAAAATCAAAAAAGATGTGATCTTAAGACGATTTAATTGGATGCAGGAAGCTGGTATGAACCTCCATTTAAACAGCGATATACAAAGCTCCGAACAACTTAAAAGAATGTTGGATGACTACGATGCTATTTTTGTAGGTATCGGTGCACCGAGCAGCAGAGGTGCCAGAATGAAAAATGAAGATGCACACGGTGTGTATCATGTTATGGATATCTTGAAACATGCGCAGAAAAGAGTCTTTGAAGACTTCTATGAAAGCATTTTGGAAAATAAGCATGTGGTAGTTATCGGAGGTGGTGACTCTGCTATGGATGCTGTAAGAACTTCCGTAAGAATGAAAGCAAAATCGGTTCGATGTGCCTACAGAAGGGACGAAGCAAATATGCCCGGTTCTGTCAAAGAGGTCATTAATGCCAAAGAAGAGGGGGTGATTTTTGAATTTTATACTGCTCCCAAAGAGGTCATTATTGATAAAGGCAGACATGTAAAAGGTTTGCTCTGCCAAAGAACTCAACTGGGAAAACCCGATGAAAGCGGGAGAAGAAAACTTGAAGTTATAGAAAATAGTGAGTTTACATTGGAGTGTGATGTAATTATATTGGCACTTGGTTTTGATAATGTAGAGTTTCCATGGTATGATGATGCACAGATCAATACCGGCAAATGGGGAGATATCATTGTAGATGATGAAAAAAGAACTTCAAATGCAAGAATTTATGCAGGAGGAGATGCGGTCAGAGGTGCAGATCTTGCGGTAACTGCTGCAGCAGATGGCAGAAAAGCCGCACTTGCTATGCTGAAAAAGTTCAATATCAATCTATAATCTACTGAACGACCATTCAGTAGACTTAAGAAAAACATATTTTATATTGATATACAATATGGAAGTTACTTTTAATGTTCCATAATATATCCGAGAATTAGAAGCTGTCTATAAAAATAATTTAGGGAGAATTCATAGCTTTATTTTCTATCATATACAAAGGAAAAAGGACAAGATGAATAAATTATTGACAATTGCTCTGTTACTCTTGTATTTACCTATATTCTCAATAGCTTCTGAGACTCTGGGTAGGATGAATGGACAAAATATTACAACTTATTTTCTTCTAAACGAACAGGCTAATCAAATAAAATTAAGTGATAAAAGATTAAGAGAATACTGTCTACTAAACCAATATAGATATTTTAAAGTTTATCAGGAAAGAAATTTAAATATATGAGAAATAAATTCAAAAAAAAGAATACGATAATCCTGTCGGCATTAAAACTTTTTTCAAAAAAAGGTTTTTACAATACTACGATATCAGAAATTTCAAAAAACATGGGAGTCAGTGTAGGAAATATTTATAACTATTTTCCATCAAAGAACTCTTTGGCAAAAGCATCAATAACATTTGTTGCAAAAAAACTGGCTACTAATTTAAGATATATAAACAATCAAAATATATCTTCCCAAGAGAAGGTATATATGTTTGTCATAAGTTACCTGAACTTTTTAAAAGAACACCCTGAAATGATAGATTATTTTTTCAGGGTCTACTTATCCAACAGAGAGGTTTTTTGTAAAGAAGAAGACTGCGGGTTCCAACTCGCAAAAGACTTTATTGATGAAATTGAAATACTTATAGACACGGGAACAGAAAACGGTGAATTCAAAAAACAGAATTTCTATGTCGGTTTTTCCTGTATTACCGGAATACTTGGAGGCATAACATTTTTAAATGGTGAAAAAGTTCTGGAAGATGACTTAAATATTTATGCCCGGGATCTGTCAACTGCTATTTGTAAGGCTTTATCATAAAAGCCTATAACATATTAACCCACTCTTTATTGATCTAGACTGAAAGACTGTTAAAAACAAACATATCCACTGAAAACCTGTAACACTCTAAAAACCCTACACCTGACTTCTGAATAAAATCAAAGAGTATCCTGAAAGCAAAACTGTTTTTATACTAAAAGAACTTTACGCACCCTTATTGAAAATACGCAAACAACTCTCTTACGGCTATTCATAAAACAGTTGACAAACGATTTATAAAATCAACTTTTCACCTCTTGTCTTTTCTCCCAAAGACTCCAGTAGTACAATTATCCTTCAATACTAAATAAAGAGGAAAGCTTAAAGTGAATTACCATTCACTTTTTTAAAACTCTTTTAAAACTTCTTTGGTTAGCATAACAATATTATATATTTATAATAAGATGAAGTAGATATATTTTCAGGTTTTTATGATTATTTAATATACAGCCAGAAACAGGAAAAATTGATTTGTCCAAAACATGTTGCATGATTATCATCTTATGCATAACTACAGTCTTGTTTTTTGGTTGTATACTAAATAATTATTGATATCAGGATGAACAGTCATTACAAACCTTCATGGTAATGAAAGTAATCTCACAGAACGGATCACCTGATATAGCAAAAGTCATCACAAAAATAAAATCACTGGAGACCAGCAGAATGATAAAAACAATTATAAAAAGAGACGGGAGTTCTCAGCGGTTCGTACCCTTCAAGATCGAAGATGCTATCAAAAAAGCATTTATGAGCGAAGCAAAAGAGTATGATAAAAGTGTCTTTAAAGAACTGATGGAGATGATAAGAGACAAAGAGGAGATCAGTGTCGAAGAGATCCAGGACCTGATAGAGAAAGTGCTCTATGAGCATCAGCATTTTGAAGTGATGAAATCCTTTATGCTCTATCGTCACCTGCACAAGATCCAGAGGGAGCAGATACTGGGTCTGAATGAAGATACCACCTATATCAACTCAACACAGACGGTGAAAGAGTATATAGACAAAGCAGACTGGAGGATCAATGCCAACTCCAATACAGGTTACTCCAATGCCGGACTTGTCAATAATACGGCAGGCAAGGTGATTGCCAACTTCTGGCTGGATGCGATCTACTCCAAAGAGGAGGGATATGCACACAGAGACGGAGACTACCATATCCATGATCTGGACTGCCTTACCGGATATTGTGCAGGGTGGAGTCTTCGTGTCCTTTTGGATGAGGGCTTTAACGGAGTCAGAGGCAGAGTTGAGAGCAGAGCGCCCAACCATTTCAGAGAGGCTCTGGGGCAGATGGCGAACTTTCTGGGGATTTTACAGAGTGAATGGGCCGGAGCACAGGCATTCTCCTCATTCGATACCTATCTGGCACCCTATGTGTTCAAAGACAGGCTCTCATTTTCTGAGATCAAAAAAGCGATCAGAAGCTTTGTGTACAATCTCAATGTTCCGGCCAGATGGGGACAGAGTCCTTTTACCAATATTACCATTGACTGGACAGTTCCTTCAGACCTGAAAGATCAGATACCCACAAGAGAGCAGAAGCATCTGTTCTCTGGCCTGGATGATGCAGTGTTGTGGGAGGAAGCAAAGCGCAGAGATGCGGATATTCACTCTTTGGAGAGTATGACCTACAGACACTTTCAGCCTGAAATGAATCTTATCAACAGAGCCTTCTATGAAGTGATGACCGAAGGTGACAGGAACGGACAGCCGTTTACTTTTCCCATTCCTACGGTAAATATCACCGAAGAGTTTGACTGGTATGGTGAAAATACCGATATCCTTTTTGAAAATACCGCCAAGATAGGATCTTCCTATTTTCAGAACTTTATAGGCAGTCAGTATGTAAGAGATGAAAACGGAGCACTTGTGCCTAATGAGGAGGCCTATAAGCCCGGGCATGTCAGAAGTATGTGCTGCAGGCTGCAGCTGGACCTTCGCGAACTTCTTAAAAGAGGCGGAGGTCTGTTCGGCAGTGCCGAAATGACGGGGAGTATCGGTGTGGTGACGATCAATATGGCACGATTGGATATCTCTATGCCGGTGATGAGGAGAAACTTATTGCAAAGCTTGGCAAACTCATGGAGTATGCCTACTCGACACTTGAGAAGAAAAGGATCTTCATTCAGGAGATGTATGACAGGGGACTTTACCCCTATACGGCAAGGTATCTTCCCGGGTTTAACAACCACTTCTCTACTATCGGTGTCAACGGGATGAATGAGATGATACGGAACTTCACCAATGACAGGCATACGATCACAGATGCATTTGGAAAAGAGATGGCACTGAGGATCCTGGATTTCATGCGGGATCAGCTCAAAGATTTCCAGGAGCGTTCAGGAAACCTCTATAACCTGGAAGCAACCCCTGCAGAGGGAACTACGTACCGTTTTGCCAGAGAAGATATCAAGAGGTATCCGGATATCATTCAGGCAGGGACCAGTGAGAACAACTACTATACCAACTCCTCTCAGATCCCTGTCTTTTACACCGATGATCCGTTTGAAGCATTGATGCTGCAGGATGATCTGCAGTGCAAGTATACAGGAGGAACAGTCATGCACCTCTATATGAGAGAGAAGCTAAGCTCTCCGGAAGCAGCCAGAAAACTGGTGAAAAATGTCATCAGCAACTTCAGGCTTCCCTATATCACTCTGACACCGACATTTTCCATCTGTGAAAAGCATGGTTATCTCTCGGGTGAGTATGAATACTGCCCCAAATGTGATGCAGAGATCCTGCAAAAGGCAAGTTGATGATCCGTGCAGGTGAAGGTCGATATAGTGTAATGTTGTATGCTTCAGGTCATGAGGCAGAAAAGGCATTTTCTGCAGGTAGTTGAAGAGATGCTTTGCTTCTCTTCACGGAGATATATTTCATAAAAAAGGAGAAAAGATGAATCAAAATAAAGTGCTTGAAAAATATAAAGCAGAGCGAACAAAATGTATAGTGTATACAAGAGTAATGGGTTACCACAGACCGGTTGAGAGTTTCAATACAGGTAAAAAAGGTGAGCACAGGGAGAGAAAGTTCTTTCTTGAAAAGGCATCACAGACCAATGCAGCATAAGCCTCTGTATGATATTACTCCCTTCACGCTTCTGGATTATCCTGACCATCTGGCAGCCATTTTCTGGTTTGCCCGGTGCAATATGCGCTGTGTCTATTGCTACAACCGGGATATTGTCTTTGGAGAAGGAGAGAGAAGCGAGGAGGAAGCAATAGCATTCTTAGAGAGCAGAACAGGCCTTCTTGAAGCGGTTGTTCTTTCCGGAGGAGAAGCCACACTCTATGAGGATCTGCCGGCATTCTGTAAAAAAATCAGGCAGTTAAAATTCAAGATTAAACTGGATACCAACGGTCTGAACCCGGAAATGATCCGCAGACTGGTTGAAGAGAATCTGGTTGACTATATCGCTCTTGATTACAAAGCACCCAAAGAGAGATATTACACTGTTACAAAAGATAAACATTTTGACCGTTTCTCAAAAACATTGAACTTCCTTATCAGTCAGGCATTCCCTTTTGAGGTAAGAACAACGGTGCATAATGATCTCTTAGGCGTGGAAGAGATCAACCGTATTATCAGAGATCTTGTAAAACGAGGCTATACCGGTACCTATTATCTGCAACCGTTTGTTTTTTCAGAGCATACAATAGGAAAGGTCAAGCCGGAACAAAGCTCTTTTGACCAATCACTGCTCTCTTCTGACCTGAAAGTGGTTTGGAGATGAGAGGTTCAAAAATACTTCTACTCCCCTTCCCCTATAAGTAATATGGTATATCTATCCACATAGTTTATTTCTGTTTTTATGAAAAGAGTCCTATGATCTTTGCCATATCAACCACTCTTTTGGCATATCCATATTCATTATCCTGCCAAGCCGATATTCTAAGAAGGTTTTCCCCCGCTACATCTGTGAAAGGAAGATTGATAACTGCACTGTACGGATTTTGTATGTAGTTATCTGCCCCGCCCGGTGTATTTGTTATATCGAGTATATCTGCATATATCGATCTTACCTCCTCCTCAAAACGAAAATTGACCTCTTCTTTTGTATAGCGCCCATTCAGTTTGACAGTCAGATCATAAAGTGTCGCAGCAGGTATGGGGACCCGTATACTTTTAGCAGACATTCTACCCTTTAAGTGAGGGAAAAAACAAGCTGTTGCCTCAGCAGCACTACTTATAAGAGGAATAGTATTTTGTGTGGCAGATCTTGTTCTGCGTATATCCATGGAATAATGGCTGTTGTCAAGTAGATTTTGGTAGCTTGTATAGCTGTGATACATGTTCATTATCGCTCCCTGTATCCCAAAATATTTATCTACTATTTTAAATATTGGAACAATCGCATTGGCAGAGCAGCTTGAGTTTGAGACAATATATTCTCCTTCAAAAGTCTCATGATTCACACCATAGATATATGTAGGCATCGAGTCTGATGCAGGAGCGGAAACAAGCACCCTTTTTGCCCCATTCCTTATCAAAGGCAAATTAGCCTCTACCGTCAGGAACATCCCGCTGCACTGCAGCACAACATCCACATCAAGTGCTCCCAGATCCATCTTTTCCGGATTTGATTCGGAAAAAAGCTGCACTTTTCTTTCATCAATAAAAAGTACATCACCTTCTGTTTTTATACTATAGGGTAATGCAGGATAAAGAGAATCATACTTTAAAAGATATGCCATCTGTTCATAGCTGTAGAGATCATTGATGCCAACCAACTCAAAACTGCTCTCTTTAAGTATAATACGTGCTGTGCTTCTCCCTATTCTTCCAAACCCATTGATAAAAACACGTATACGCTTCTTATTCATCATACATTCCTCTCCTGCACTTAACTTCTCATTACTTCTCTTCTATGAGATCAAGACAACGTAAGAAGATCTTTCCTGTTCAGTATAAAATCTCCCTTCTTTTTCCGGTAATCCAAAAAACTCACCTCAGCTTCCTTTTATCTTGCGCTTCGTTACAGAGTTCACCTGCTTCTATCTCTTCACAAAACAGCATGATACTCTGTCTTATTTCTCTTTTGGATATGTATACTTTTACATATTTGTTTCGAGTGACTGTACCGTAATTTTACATATTGATGTGAGTACTGCTGAAATTATCTGGATCAGAAAGAAAAGATAGTCTAAAGTATTTGCATACTTCACCATTCCCGGTGAAGCACACATTTTGTCTTAAAAAGCTCTAAGCTTTTTGTTCTGCATGACCTTCATCTGCATCAAGGTTAAAGAATTTTGTTCCCAGGTAATAGAGTGTAATACATAGCCCTATTCCACCAAGTGAAATCATCCACTCTGCAGCAGATGGTGAGTAGTGTATCCATGTAGGAGGAAGTTGGTACTCATAGACTTTTAACATTTGCAGCGGTTTAACCTGCGTATCATGAATAAGATTATATCTCATAAATGCAATACCGGCCATACCCGAAAATGATGCATAGAACATGGCAACATGTGAACGACCCATATCTTTAAGCAACACCAGCAGCGGTATCACGATTACAAGAATTACTTCTGCCCAGAATGTCCAAGATCCCAGAATATGATGCGCGACATCTGCTCTGTTCGGCATACCGCCATATAGATCTGTCAACATTTTCCAAGTCATAAAGAAAGCAAGAAATGATAAAAGAAATATCTGGATCTTGCCCAAATTCGTCAACATTTTTTTCACTCTTTCAGGGAACTTCAGTTTATATCTGAAACCCATGAACAGATACGCGATGAATACACCTGTAATAAATGCTGTCAAAATGAAATACATTGGAAAATAGACTCCGTTAGAGATAGGTCTTGCATTCAGGAATCCAAATACTGCACCCAGGTTGGAGTGGGCAGCAAGACCTATGATCAATCCTACCAAACCAAAATACTTCGCAAACTTTGCATCTCCTTTTAATAAGAATACAAACTCAATAATCATAAATGTCAAATAGAGACCATAAAGTGTACCCATCCACCAGATCGCTGAAGTTAAGCCTGGAGTCAATACATTGTATATCACCATGGTGACCGGGTGACCGATTTCAAACAAGATAACTGCAAAACCGGACAGGATCGTCACAATTGAGCCAAAAATTGCTCTTTTTGAGATCAACTCATAATCTTTAAAACCAAACACATCTCCCAGTGACCCAATAATACACAGCCCTGTTGAAGAGACGACAAAGAAAATATACGCAGCAAGAAGAAGTCCCCAAGGATGTTCTCTTGTTACATTGTAGGCATGGTGA
This sequence comes from Sulfurovum indicum, assembly GCF_014931715.1. Taxonomy (NCBI): domain Bacteria; kingdom Pseudomonadati; phylum Campylobacterota; class Epsilonproteobacteria; order Campylobacterales; family Sulfurovaceae; genus Sulfurovum; species Sulfurovum indicum. The sequence goes on from NZ_CP063164.1 coordinate 1,346,381, forward strand.
CCATGCAGTAAATACAATCCGACACCGGCGGCAAACATTGCCAGAAGTCCAAATGTCAACACTGTCAATATCAGGTTTCTTGGTGTTTTCTCATATCCGAAAATATCTTTAAATCCAACCTTATTCACGGGAATAGAGGCTACAAACTCTTTTATACTCATAATCAATCTCCTTATGTTAGGTAGAACAGTTTTGGTTTAGTACCGAGGTGGGCTTTGAGAGAATAGTGATCTCTTCTTCTAAGCAATTCACTGATTTCACTGTACGGATCATCCAGATCACCAAAAGTTCTTACTTTGGTCGGACAAGTATTCTGACATGCAGTTGTTGTTTCTCCTCTTGCCAGTCTGGTATCTGAACAGAAGTTACATTTATCGACTGTCATCGTTCTGTCATCCACATAACGTGCATCATAAGGACATGCATTCATACAGTAGGTACAAAGAATACATTTATCAGCATCAACTCTGACCACACCATTCTCATCATAATAGGTCGCATTGGTAGGACAAACTTCCTGACAAGGTGCCGCTTCGCAGTGCTGACACTGGCTCGGTACAAATCCGCTGCTTGATATGCTCAAGAACGGGAACTCACCCTCAACCTCTTTGGTACCTACCCATATTCTGTGCTTATCTGCACCCAACAGTACACCATTTTCTTCTTTACAAGCACTTTCACATGCTTTACAGTCAATACAGTTTTTATAATCTAATGCCATTCCATATCTAGCCATAATTACACCTTTCTAACTTCAACAATTGTTTCATGCATAGCTGCACTACCGAAGACTGGTTCAATAATGTCCTCAATAATATGATTATCCGCAGCACCATTCCCCTTCGCAAAAGTAAGTCCGTCAGAATCTGCACCAAACCCGTGAATAAAGAACAGGTTGTTTGGACCGATCTTCTCCGTCGGATATGCTTTAATGGTGATCTGACCGACCTTACTTTTCACTTCAACGTTATCACCAAATTTAATACCTTTGCTTTCAGCAACTCTTTTATTGATCCATAAATAATTCTCCGGCATAAGCTCAAGAAGCATCACATTGTTCGATGAGCTGTTCTGCGTAAATTGTGCATGACGGCCGGTGATGAACTTGAATTTTCCTTCAGGTATTTGAGTAAACTGTGTATCATCCCAGCTTGGCATAGGTGACACACCTCTCTTTGCCAGGTTTGGAAGTACACACTCCACTTTTCCTGATGGTGTTTTAAACTCTTTTTTAAGTACAGCAATCTCTTTTTCATCCACACATGTATCATGGAAAACATCTGACTTGAATTCTCCTTCAACCACGGAATAAAATCTTTCTTTTTTAGGATACCACTGGAACTCATTGTTTGATATTTGTTTCCAGAATTTATCCATGTTGGGGTAGTACACACCTTCTTTCAATAATGTTTTGTATGCTTCTTCTCCATATTTCTCAACAACCATATGTTTATTTATCTCTTCTTGAGAGTGTCGGAAGGCATCAGCGAGATCAAACCCGTCTTCTTTATAAACACTTTCCTCTCCTCTCTCTTTAATTGCATCCTGTACTTCAGAGTCGAATTTTTTTGTGATCTCAAACAATGGTCTGGAAACTTTTTCTGCCAATCCGCGAATAATCTCAATTACCGGTTTCGTATCGTACATTGGGTCGATCACTTTTTGTCTCAACGCAATAGCAGGCTGTGCCGAACCGAATGATTTGACAGGGTCTTCTCTCTCCAGGTAGGTACACTCAGGCAAAATAACATCTGCCATCATCGCTGTGTCTGAAGGCATCGTATCAATCACAACAACCAGATCCATTTTTTCAAACAGCTGTTTTGTTTTTGCAGTATTAGGGATACTCAACATCGGGTTCTGCTTATAAACAAACATACTTCTTACCGGATAGGCAGCCTTCTCTTCCAGAATAGTGTTTCTCCAACCGATCCAAGAACCCGAACCGCCTATAATGGCCGCTGCTTTTTTATCAATTCTCTCTTGTGCATTATCATACATTGGTGTATTGATATTGTGTTTTCCCAAAGGAAGTTTCTTACCAAAGATAATACCCCCTTCACGGTCAATACCGCCACCCATTGCAGAGAAAATAGCCTGAGCCCGTCTAAGTTGGAAATCCTGTTTGCTCCAAGCAGTCCTTCTGCCCTGATAATATATGGCTCTGGGTGCTGCTGCCATAAAATCTCTGGCTACCTGTCTTATATCAGATGCCCTGATACCTGTTATTTTTTCAGCCCATTCAGGAGTATATTTACTTGTTAGGATATGCTCTTTATATTCCTCAAAACCATTGAAATTCAATTCAACGAACTTTTTGTTATATATATTCTCTTCAATTGCAACATATGTCAATGCCAAAACAAAAGCAAGGTCTGTACCCACCTCAATCGGAAGCCACTTGTCTGCATGTGACGCTGTATTGGTAAAACGCGGATCAACAACTATTAATTTTGCACCTCTTCCCTTTGTTCTCTTGAACAGATCCATTGTATCTGGAGTAACAATCGCTTCTGCTCTGTTCGCACCGGCCATAATAACATAGTTGGCATTTTCCAGATCAGCCTGTCCGTAACCACCGATCGTCAGAGCATATCCTGATACAGTTGTCTGAAGACAGATAGAAGCATGGTTTACAAAGTTTGATGATCCAAGTTTGTCCTGCATAAATACTTTATACGTATGCTCAGCCATACCTTCACCGGCACAGTAACCGATAGTGGAACGGTTGTCCTCTTCTTCTTCCAGAATGGCAGCAAGACCTTTGAATCTGTCCGTACCATTCAAGATCGCCTCATAGGCCTCATCCCAGGTAACTCTTTTGTATTTTCCGTCACCCTTCTCTCCGATACGAACAAGCGGGTACTTCAACCTGTCAGGATCATACAAGGCCTGTATCCCTGCATTTCCTCTTGGACAAAGCATATTCTTCGATTTCGGGAACATGGGATTTGGATCAAGTTTAGTAACGACTCCATCTTCCATTCTCGCAATCGCTGCACATTTGTTAACGCACATTTCACATAAAGTAGGAACAAGTTTAAGCTCTTTGGCTTCACCGGTCTTTGTGGTGAAGGTCAGCTTTTTTTCCACTTTATCATCCTTAGCAAGTAAATTTGTCGCACTGACAGCGGACCCACCTACAATACTCATAGCTACAGTCCCCTGAAGAAACTTTCGTCTCGACATTTCAATCTGCATGTAAGCTCCTTAAAATAATGAGTTTAATTTCAAGTTATAAATAAGACTAAAAAGGTCCAATTCATAACCTCCACTTATATAGTACACCTTTAATTCTTTTTTTATTCTAAAATTCATCTATTTTATTGAATAACTATTCATTTTTTACTGATTAATACGGAAATATCGGTGAGAAGGCTTAAAATTGACCTATAAAAATATCTTTTCAGGAGCTGTTTAAACAATTTAAACTGATATTTATACCTTAAACAAAACTGAGTGGTCATATTTATTTGAATATATTATATTTATTCTCAATTCCAGAAAGAGTGTTTCTGGAAAGATATACTATTTTCAGAAATCTCCATACAGAGCTCTCATTTCCATATCCTAAATGTACCTGTCTTGTTTCAATAATCGTGCTATCAAGTATACTCTTCTGTAATAGTTCAGAACTATGTATACAGATCAGCAATAGCATCAATCCATATTATTATCAGAATTTGTTTTGAAAAAATGATCTTTGTATATGGTAATAACTCCAAACCTGCGAGTCATAGAACAACTGCTCTTGGACTTCAAAAATATGACAGACTGGAATGAAATGTTTGCAGTGATCAGATCTTTGGAAGCATATTGGCTACCGGAGACCCCAAAAAACCTATTTGAGGATTTTAAAGAGAGGAGAAGTGAAGCGTAGGTTACTGTGCTGTACAAACAGAACAGACATCAAAAGTACGAAAGATAAATGTAGCCTCTTCAATACTTTTTGAGCCTACCATTGCCCGAATTGCAATACCCTTCTCCTGAGACGTACCATGACTAAGGTTCCACTGTGTAGGTGTAATGATCTCATAATTAACGATCTTTCCCTTTTCTACAGTTGTCTTATGAATCAATGATCCTCTTGAAGCCTCTACAATACCTACACCTTCAAAGCTGTCATGAGTCTGATTGGCTTCCAAGACACAGGAAGGCTCATCTAAAGACAAATCATATAAAAGTTCTTTACAATATCCCAGCAACTGAGCAATCTCATTCACACGTGCAAAAATACGTGTATACAATGAATCCTTATAGCGTTTATGCAAACTCCGGACAATTGGTGTTTTAGCTACCATTCCCCGTGCAAGCGGCCCTACTTCATAAAGTCTGTTCTTATATGTAACAGCTTTTGCTACAGTACCTTTCTGCTCTGATTCTTCTACATAACGTATATCAGCATTAGCGACACTCGTTGCGATCAATTTACCTGAAGGTCTTCCCATATCTTTTCCAAAGACGATAAAACGGTCATAGCTCTGTCCTGTGCTTAGCATACCGTATACTTCCAGTCCGTCTATCAACTTTCTGAGATCACCATTAATCTTAGACAGTGAAGAGACAGACTCAATCTCCAAATAGTCACTAAAAGAGATTCCTGTCATAACCTGTTCAAAAAAACGTATTGCTTCATCAACAAACCCCTCAGCCTGCATCACATCCACATAAGTTGGATCACAGGTAATACCTCCCGGAACCGCATAGGAAGAGTGGGGCCACTGACCTGCAAAAACGGCCAGTGCTTTTGTAATAGTTGATGAAAGATATGATGCCTTTAATGCATAGTTTTCACCACTTTGCGTAGCTGTCAGGTGTTCAAACTGTGGCAAGATGACCAGATAGAACCATTTGATATGGTTTTGAATGACTTCACACGCCAGCGTAAACTCCCGGATCTTTTCAGCTTTGCTTGTCAACTGAATGCTGATCCCCTGACTCTGATAACCATTCTCGATCGCTCTGACCGCTGCAAGAAGATGTGCATGATTGCAGATACCGCAGACCCTGGGGGTGATCACCAGTGCATCTCTTGGTACTTTTCCCACAAGTATCTCCTCGATACCACGGTAAAATCCAAAACCTATGTGAACATCTTCTATCTTGCCATTCTTAAATGTAAAGTCAAGCTCAGCTTCGCCCTCTATCTTCTCAATCAGTTTTTTCACGACCATAGTCGATGATCCTCTCTTCAAGTCGTTTGATCCTGAAACTTTTACTAACCCCTGTAGCTGTTAAATAAGCCCGTCTTGGTACGCCAAGAGGCATAGTAGCAGGAATCCCCATATTGGTCTTGGTTTCAAAAAGAGTCGTTTTGGGGAAATCAGGCTCAGTACAGCCAAAACAAGGCATACCGGCAACCGTTTTGGAACTCACATCATTCCAAAGTATTTTATTACAGCTTCCTCTTGTGTATGGGCCCTGACACCCCTGCTCATAAAAAAGACACCCCTCTTTAAGCCCAAAACCTTTAGTATCAATCTTCCACTCAAAGTATTCATTTCGTACACATCCTGTATGCACGGTAATACCGTAAAGTTCCTGTGGACGATGCATCTCATCGAGAGGAATATGCCTCTTGTTGGCAATCATCATCAACACATAGGAGAGCCACTTGGGATGAATAGGACAGCCAGGAAGGGAGATCAGTTTGGAAGCATATCTCTTATAACGCTTCCCCGGCTCTTCTCCGTCAAAACAAAATCCTGTGATCGCATCAGGATCATGTTGCTTAAAGACCCCGCCAAAGGTAGCACAGGTACCTGCTGAAATAATAAATTTTGCTTTTTTTGCATAGGTCTCCACAAAGGAAATGACCTCAACACCACTTTTTACAAAGCCCTCTTCCCGGAAAGAACCCTCCAGTATCAGTACATCACAAGGAACTTTTCCCTTGATGACTTCCTCCAGTGTATATTCTGTTTCAAGTACCGGATGGTACAGTAGTTCAAAGTGTGAAAGTATGGAGAAAAGATCGTAGTGATTGAAAAAAGAGTGGGTATTACCATTGCAGGTTATGGACTGAAGCCAAAGTAGTTTGGGTTTGGCCTCTGCTGACACTGCTATGCCTTGAGTGCAAAATAGATATTACGGGAGATATCATCGATGTAGTATTCGATCTCTTTGGGAAGTACCCCCTCACCCTTGAGAAAGACCATGCCTCCAAGATATCCCATAAAAAGTCCAAATGCAGAGAAAAAGTCCTGATTACGAAGTTCTCCTGAGGAGACAGCATCATCAAAAAAGATCATAATCTCTGTAATGAATCCCGAAACACAGACCATTCCTTCACACCCACTGCTGAATACTTCCCGGTTTGAAAGGTAGACACGCAGAAAATACTCGATCATCTCCGGTTTCTCTTTTGCTGTAGTAAAATAAACCTCAACTATCTTTCTGATCTTCTCTTGCGAACTGATATCCATCATGTTGACTTCTCGTATCTTTGAACCAAGCACCTCGGAGGTATATTTAATAATTTCCTGTGCAAGAATATCTTTTGATGAGAAGTAGTTATAGAGGTTACCTACACTCATCCCGAGCTTAGTTGCTATATCAGGGATAGTGGTTTTATGAAAACCATTTAAAGAGAAAAGCTGTAGTGCCGCCTGAATGATCGACTCGCGCTTTAATGTTTTTTTATCCTTTATATCCACTAAAATCCTTCACCTGTTCTATTCACATTAATCATAACAGTATGATAACATATCTCACATATATATAAGCGTATCTCTTTCCTTATTATTGTCAGATTTTATCATTTGGGATAGAATAGTTCCAACTCATTCTGCAGTGTTCAGGAAAATTTACGTCAGACACTATCCTGACCTGCACCATTATGATCCCGGAAGTATACATTTTGCATCAAAACTGTATTCTTTTCCGTTCCAGTATACCTGACTCGCTTCCATCTGTTTATCCTGAACTTCATTCTAAGGCATATTAACTACTTAACTACAAACTAAGAATAATGTGAATTTTACCAAAAAACACTATAAAATCTACAAAAAATTTCATAATTCTAAACATTCTCGGATATATAAACTCACAAAGTGTAAATACTAATAAATAATATTTCACAATTTGTGAATTATTCATGATGTTAGCATTTGTGCATGATAGAATTTCCTTAATTGCTTTTTAAAAGGATATTCCATGATTGTTAAAAAGGCTGACTCTTACATTATCTCCACAATATTCAATAACGAGGTAGTCACCTTGGTTGATTCAGAAGGGTGGAGTATTTGGATGAAACAGGTTAGAGACCTTTCTAATAATACCATACATGCCTTTCTCAAAAGCATGGAAAGGTTTTGGGAGTGGAGTCTTTATAATCCTATTGGGCTTCAAGAGCCTTTTGCATCCTATCAGGCGCGATACAGAAACCAACTACGGTCTGGGTTCGAGATCACCGTTAGGGAAGAAAGTGAATGGGATGCTGATGGTATTGAGGTAACGGTTCTTCAAAGTGCGCCGCTTGGAAAATCAACAATCAATAAAGAGATTGCGGGGATTAACTCTTATTTTTATTTTACAGAAGAGAGCGAACTGATAGAAGATCACCGTTTCATCAATCATCTGCAGGAAAGACACAAAGCCGCAAGAAGTTTCCTCGCAGGCGTTCAGATCAGGAAGTCCCCTCTCGCACTGGAAGCTTCTGGTTCAAAGGTTAAATATCTTCCACCATACAAAGTACCGAAGAACAGACAGCGTATTAAATATTTTCCGATGGAATTGTTCGATGAGCTGCTTGAGATATCCAAACCGAGAGAAAAGCTGCTTTATATTTTGTGCGGTGCGTGTGCGGCACGAATCGGACAAGCTCTAAACCTTACCCTGTACGATATCGACTATGAAAATCGGGAAGTGTGGCTGATTGACCCCAAATCGGATGATATCGATATCTACAACAACAAAAGACGGGTGTGGCTCAAAGAAGAATACGATATTGACATGATGCTGGATAACGAGCACAATACACCCGATCTGCAATTTAAATACCCTATTCCTCTTAAACACGAACCACTCTACTGGCTGAGCGACAAATACCGTGATATGTTCTTTGAGACCATTGAATCGTATATGAAAAGCAAAACCTATGTATCCGAGTTTGCACGCTATCCGAGACATCCCTTTTTCTTTACGACAAGTACGGGGAAGAGAGTGCATAGCAGAGATGCTTTATCCCGTTTGAAATCAGCACTTAAAAAACTTTACCAAAAACATCAAGAGAGTGTGGACAAAAAACTGCTTGATCTTGGATTTCATTCACTGCGTCACATGTTCGGTCATGCGCGGGCAGAACTTTATGCCCAAAGCGGCAACGATGCCATTCCATACATTACAATGAATGAAATGGGGCATAGTAATTTCGAATCAACACTTGTTTATTTCAATATGTCAAAAGAGACAATAAGAGACTTGATATCAAGCTACTTGGAGCGTTGCGAAGAGTAAAACTTATTAAAGAGGGACAACATGAAACACAAGGCAAAGAACGACAATTTGAAAAAGCATCAGCAGGCACTTGTAGAGAGAAATACGGCATTGATCAAAAGGGTTATCGAGCATATTAAACAGCTTGACGGCGAGATCACGATGTCAATCGTCTCAAAGGTCAGCTATGAGATTGCCGACAGCAAGAAGGGTGAAAAGGGGATTACACTTGCGGGCATATCTAAAAACAAGGTTTACCGCGCCTTGGTTGAAGAGGCTGCGGCAAGTGCCCGCATGGGCGAAAAGCAAAACCGGAGGGGAAGACCCCCGAAACATTATTCGGACGGCGATATCCGAATGATGCTTCATGCTCTGCGTACAGAGAATGCATTACTTAAACGCGAGAACACCATTTTATCCCAACAGCTAAAGGAGGTGCCAAATGCCATAGAAGCAACCGAACCGGTACCCGATATGATCATTCGGGAATACAACGGAGTTAAAAATGCAGCAAGGTCTATGGTGTCAAGACTGTGCGAAATGGAGTTGACCTATATAGACAGCGAAACCGAATGTCTGAAGGTGGCACACTACAACGAAGTGGTCGTACCGAAGGAGGCATTGAAGCTTTTTTACCAAAAGGAGTTACATGACATACAACGCAAGATTCGAGAAACTGCTCCCGACAATTAACATCAGTGACGAGTTTCTGATTATAGAAGATGCCTATACGACACTGGGAGAAGATTGGCTCGCCTATGTGAAACATACACTCAGCCTTGCCTTCAAAAAGGATACGAAGTTCAAAACGATTCGAGACGCAGTGAAAAAGCCGCAATCACTTCTATCTCTCAGCGACAAAGCCAAAAATCTTCTCGGCATGGGAGAAGATTTTTGCGTGATCGATATCGATATCGACAGAAACAATCAAATAAAAGTCACACCGATCATGGGCTATGATGAGCTGATCAAGATTTATTTTTCATCTGAAAAACAGAAAGTTCACGGCATGGGAGTTAAAGCGATCATCGATAGATTCTTTGGCTACCAGTGGGGAAAGAAGAAACTTCTTTATCCGATCAAGAAGGTGCCGGAAGGTTATCAAAGACCGGATAACTGGAATGAGATGATCATGGAAACGGAATTGTCGGTAAAGTTGACTACATGGTTCACACAGCAACTCAAGGGGAAAGCAAAAGCAAACTATTACCATAGAAGGCAGGCATTAAACCGGGTATTGTCTGCAACAACGTGGTACACGCTCTCTCAAATCAGCGACAGAGAACTCACGCTTCTTAGAGATGCGATCGTGGGGAATGAACACCAAAGCGACGGAAGAAGAACAAACGAGTTTGACATATTGATCATCAATGATTTGCGGTATATGCTGATAGACAGCGGAAGAGACGATATTACGCCTCCCAGAGATATTGCAAGAGAAAAACGATCCGATTATTTCGGTGAGGGGTCTTCCCTTGACGAGCGTTTTGAGTGGGTTGATACGGAACGGTTTCCAAACCTGACAGAGATCAAAGAAAAGGCGTATGACTATATCCACAGACTGAAGATCGAAGGTGCGGCGGCAGGAACGATCAACGGAAAGGCAACGGCAGTCAACAACTTCTTTAGGTTTCTGATGGATGTTTATCCGTTTGAGAAGATCGATATAGACAGGATCGATGAGTCTTTCGAGCCGGGCAGCTCAAAAAGCCTTCTTGGATACCTTGAGGAAGTTAGGTCAAGCAGGGAAAGCGCTATTACAGAACTGTATAAGATCATACAGTTTTTGGTGCATTGTGAACTCTACTCGGCAAAATCCCGAAAAAACACACCACAGCAGAGAAAAAAAGCCAAGCGAGAACCATATAGGGATGCTATGCCCAAAGAGATGGTGGCGCACATTGTTGAAATTCTCAAAAACAGACCTCCCAACAGCACCACAAGATGGAATCGATACAAAGCCGACAGTTCATGGTGGGAGCATGATGTCTATCCCGTCTATCCGATGATGATGCTCTTTGGATACTATATCCCGATCAGAGGGGAGCAAGTAAGAAACCTGTGCAGAGAGAACTCCTTTGTTTTTGATTCATATGGAAAGATCGAAAGATTTGTCATCAATACGGACAAAAACGTGAACAAGAGATATCTGCATGAAGTTCCGTGCGTATGGGATGACTTGCAGGCATTCGTTCCTTTTCTCAAGTGGCACAAGGAATACTTTCCTCATTTGTCGAAAGTCAAATATCACAATGACGACAACTCTCCGTGGGAAGATATCGTGCCGCTTATGATCACACCGCAGGTACTTCGCCCTATGAGCAAAAAAACTCACATGGATTATCATAAACGCGTACTGTGCCAGTATCAGATTGAAGTTATGGAAAAGGCAAAAAAGGAAGGTCACAGCAACTATCCTGTGGTTGCATGGAGAAAAGACAAAAAACCGTTTTTTAAAAGTGTTGAAGAGCTCAACAGGGCATCAAGTACGGCAATGGATAACATCGGGATCAGCTATGATATCCACTCTTTAAGGGTTACGGGTGCAACACGGTACTTGGAGGCTGGTGTCGGAATCAAGACCGTAATGGATCTTACCGGACATGCCAGTGCAGAAACACTGATACGTATTTATGTGCAGCTTACCAGAGAAGAGAAGGAACAGACACTCCGTTCCGCGGCAGAGAGAATATTCTTCGGCAAAAAGGAGGACTTGATAGAAAATACCGATCAGCTCATACGGGGCGAGTTTGTCAGCGCCTATAACAAAGGAAAGGATGAGATCAAGCATTCGCTTGAAGAGAATAAACTCTTTTCACTTTACCGGAAAGCTTCGGCAACAAAAACGGCAAAAGAACTCTATCCGGGTGTGGAGATTGCGCTGGAGAAGCATCCGACCACTTGGAGACCGATGATACACGGTATATGCCCTGCCGTCAAATGTCCCGAAGGAAGAGAGAACAAATGCTCATTGTGTCCTTATCTAATCACAGGGAAGCTCTTTATAACGGGGTTGTGCATCAGCTCAACAATCTGTTTGCAGCCTTTCAGAGAGAATCGGTTGTTATTGAAGAAGAGAAGAACAAAGGATATGAAAATCATGCAAAGATCGAAGCGCAGGAGACACGCCTTGAAGAGATACTTGGCTATCAGGAGATACTTGACAGAATCAAGCATGACATGGAGCAGGAGTGTGAAGAAAGCAGCTTGGTTCAAGGCAAGGATCTCGCAAGGGGGCACCGAAAGTCATTGATCGTTGCAGAGAAAATACCTACGGAACTTGCGTATCTCAAGAATGCTTACGATGCACAGTTATTGGGGGTGGAGAAAGATCACTTCGGTATGAAGATATTGACAATCAAGGCGATGAAAGTGGCAGTTGAAATGGGCGACAAGGATGCTTTCGACTCTATAGGGAGGGATGAGTCAAAAGCGATTGATTTGTTGATGAGCTATTACACCAACGGAATAGAGCATAAAGAAGATATCGGAAATTTCATATCCTCTATTGGCATATTGCCACAAAAGACAGAAAAAAGTCCATAAAATTTACAAAATGTGTAAAACTTTTTCAAAAATTACACATTTTGCACTTTATTTTGTGTAAAATTACAGATTTGTGTATGAAATTGCTATAATAATACCAATACTGTAGAAGGATTCACAAAATGAATACCATAGAAGACATTATTGACAGGCTGATAGATATTCTTGAAAAAGAGCGGGGAGAAAAGGTCTATGTTAAAGACGTAGCCAAAGCCCTCAAAATGTCTTCTTCCCAACTCTCCAACTTTAAAAGCAGAAAATCCATTCCCTATGATAAAATTACAGAATACTGTGCGAGAAACCGTATCAACATCAACTGGGTACTCTTCGGGCAATCCGTAGAAATGCTCAATTCCGAGGTGGAAAGTGTCTATAGGGTCAAGTTGATAGAGGGGGTGCATTCCTCTGCCGGAGGCGGAGCGTTTAATGATGAAGACGTTGAGTTCTCATATCTTACGATAGACCCGATCTACAAAGACCTTCTCGGCATTAACAATATTGATGAGATAGAGGCAATCAGGGTTATAGGCGACTCAATGGAGGACACGCTGCATGAGGGGGCAATCATCCTTGTAAATCGCAAAAAGACCGAGCTCTCCAACGGCGGCATATTCGTCATCAATACCCCCGGAGGAGTGTTCGTTAAGCGCGTTGCCATTAATCCCACCGGAGGGGTTGATCTGATCTCCGACAACAAGAGTTATGAAACGCAGACTATTCCTTTTGAGGATGTGACGGTGGTGGGCAGAGTTATTGGGGCTTTGGAAAAGATATGAATGTTAAATTATTATGGAGCAATAAGGCATGAACACACAAACACAATTTATAGACTTGCTAAAAACAATATTTCAATTCAATAAAAATAAAATTGATCTTGATTTCGGAGTCTATAAAATTTTCAAATATAAAGAAAACGAGATTGTAGACTTTATTGAGAAGAAGCTTCCTGCTTTTATTGAGGAGGCAGTCAAAGATGTTGGTGAATATGATATTTATCGAGATGTTTTGAATTTCTTTGGCAGATATTACGATCAAGGGGATTTTTACCCCACTCCGGTATTTTCCAAAAACAAGCATCATATCTTTAGGCACAATGGAGAAGAGATTATTTTCTCATGGGCAAACAAGGATCAATATTATATTAAAAGCGTGAATAGCTTTCAAGAGTATAAGATAGTTGATATCAGTGTAAAAAACAGGAAAAAAGCATTTAAAAATGTCACTAATATTAAATTTCTTATTGACGAAATAGAGGAAGAGAAAGGTACTACAAAATCTGGAAGAGCATTTGTGTTGAGTGAAAACAAAAAGCCACAAGTTTCAGATGATGGAAATAGTTTTTTAATTTACTTTGACTATAAAAAAAGCAAAACCCCTGTAACCCTTGAGGCATTGAAGAAAATTTTTGAATCAGAAAAAATAGAAATTGAAAACCTTGAGTTTCATTTCAAAAAATTCAATAGTCTCCACAAGTCAGATTTTTTTATTCATAAAAATCTTGATTCTTTTCTAACAATGGAGCTTGATTATTATATTAAGACTGTTGTTCTGGATTTGGATAAGCTTGAAGTTGAAAATGATTTGCTGATAAAAAGAGCTATTGCCATTAAAAAGATTGGAGCTTTTATTATTGAATTTTTAGCATCAATGGAAAACTTACAAAAACTTTTGTGGGAGAAGAAAAAGTTTGCATATGATGTGAACTATATTATCACACTTGATAAGATACATCTACCTTTGTTGAGAAAGATTATATCGCATGAGAAATTCAATAAGCAGGTAGAAGAATGGAAGAGTCTTGGCTTAATTGAAAAGTTTCCTAAAAATTCATTCATAGACTCAAAAACAAAAGAGATCAAGGAGGAATATAAGTATTTGCCCTTAGATACTGCCATATTTGAAGATCAAGATTTGACTTATAGTGTGCTTGAACATATTGAGTATCTGGATGATACTATTGACAGTATTCTTGTTAACAGTGATAATTTTCATGGTATAAACTTTTTAATTGAAAAATTTAAAAAACTGATAAAATGTGTATATATCGATCCCCCATACAATACAGAAACCGATAGATCGAATGGGACTTTCCCCTATAAGGATGGGTATCCAGACAGCACTTGGTTATCGCTACTTGGTAGTCGCATAGAGGCATCTTTACCATTATTAAGCGATAATGCAGTGATCTTTTCAAGTATTGATGATAATGAGGTTGATAATTTGTTAAAGCTGTATAAGTCGCTTGGCTTTGATTTTGTTAAATTGCTACCAACGATAATGAATTTAAAAGGAAATAATGACGAATATGGTTTTTCTGGAGCACACGAATATACAATTTGTAGTATAAAAAATGGTAAAGTTGATGGTGCCATTTTAGAATTAAATGTAACTGAGGACGATATTATAAAGTGGGAGACTGATGAAAGAGGCTTTTTTAAAAAGGGGGCAACTTTAAAATCATCAGGAGAAAACGCACCAAGAACAAAGAGGCAAAATTTATATTATCCTATCTTATTTAATAAAAAGACAAACAAAGTAGAAAGTATCCTTTTTGAAGAATATGGCAAAATATATAATAAGGAAAACAATACTTTTAACGATAATTATATTGAAGAGTTAAGGACAAAGTATCAAAAAAAAGACTATGTCTTTTTATTACCTCTTGACGAAAAAGGTTCAAAGTTAACATGGAGGTGGTCGTTTGAAAAAATACAAAAGGAATCTTATGATGTAATTCCTGTCAAAACAAAAACAGGTGTTACTCTTTATAAAAAGCAGCGACCTGAACTAAAAGATTTTCCGACAAAAAAAGCAAAATCCTTCCTATATAAGCCCTCATATAGTAGTGGAAATGGAACCGCGGAACTTAAAGAATTGTTTAACTCAAAACCATTTAAGTCTCCAAAGCCATTAGCTTTGGTAGAAGATTTGATTTCATTGGGTTCCACCCCAGAGAGTGGATATATACTTGATTATTTTTTGGGAAGTGGAACAACAATACATGCAGCAATAAATCAAAAAAGGCTAAAGCAAGATTTTAAAGTTATTGGAATCGAAAATGGTGAATATTTTGATAGTTTAATTATAAAGAGAACAAAAAAGGCTATTTATTCAGATAGCTGGGAAGAAGGTAAAGCCCAAAAACCTAACGGAATAAGCCAAATAGTAAAATACTTCAAACTTGAACAATATGAAGATGCATTAGAGAATACCGTTTTCAATAGTAGTGACTATAGTGCTATTAAGGCATTTAAAGATGGTCTTGAACCCTTTAAGGAATACATGACTGAACACTACCAAAAAAGCTATCTTTCTCTGTATGAACACTTCGGAAAAAGCCACTCCCAATCACTTATGATGAAGATTGAAGATGAGCTATTGAATAAACCATTTGACTTCAAATTGAAAATATATGAAGATGGAACCATAAAAGAAAAAACAATGGATTTGGTTGAAACATTTAATGCTCTAATTGGCATTAATGTGATGTCTATCAAAATGAGACAATATGAAGGAAAAAGGTATGTTTTTGTTGATAGTCCAGACATTTTAGTGATATGGAGAGAGTTTGACAATCTGAAGGAAGTGATGCAGACAGAATACAAAAATAAAGAAATGGAGTTCATGAAACAAGAAGTTGATATGAATGATAAAACGATTTATATGAATGGAGTATGTCAAACACATTCTCGTATTGAATTTGATGCAAAAGAAACGCTCTTCGCTCTTCGCGAAAAGCTAATTGACTAACGGGAGTTGAGCGTATGCCATATCAAATCAAAGTTAATGGTCAATCCCCTATTGAGGTTGATGGTTCAAATATAAGTGCCACAGATGCAAAGAATGTTATTGAAAATCTTATGAAAGAGGAAAAATATGCATCGCTGATCCCTCTTATACAGAACAATGACAAAATCAAGTGTACACGCCTTATGGGATCAAACAAAAAAGATTCTTACCTGAACAAGTATCTTTATCTGTATGAAATATTCTTGTCTCTATTTGGTGTTCAGTCGTGGCAGGAGCTTAAAGAATTATACTATAGGGATGAGTATGGGGATATATCGATAGACTCCATACATAAAGTTGATATAGACTCGGATTATCTGGAAAAAGCCATAGCATCTGTCTCTTCCTATGAAAAGGAATTAAAAAAATCATATCGTGATCCAAGTTTCTCCTTTACTGACTATCAAATCTTCGCAATTTTATTTACAGAGCTTTTTCTCATGCAAAAAGAACATGGGAATAAAATATTTTCATTTGGATACCCCGCCAATATTGATGGGATAAGAGTCTATTCCGATGAAAAGGTATCAAAAATCATTGATACACATAGCGAAGAAGAAAGAATGCAGCTTGTTGCACATCTGATAGGTGACTTAAAAAGTAATGGTGCTCCAAAAGGATCATTTGTTGCAAAGTATGAAAAACTTCTTTCTATTGTAAATAATGAAAATAAAACTCTTCAGCAGGCACTCTATGAAGTGTTTGACATTCTTTCAATTAGCTCATATCTACAGGAGAACAACAAACTCGCCTATTATATGGCTACAGGTAGTGGCAAAACTGTTATATTGCATACCAATATTTTGCAAGCATATAAATTCTTTGGGAAAAAATCAAACTTTTATCTTATTGTTCCTACTAAAGAATTGGGAAAACAACACAAAAAAAACCTTATTTCATTTGGCTTCAAAGAGTCAGATATTGGCTTTTTTGAAGATGAAAAAAGTGCTAAAGCTACTGTAGGGAAAAAAGTTAAGGAGATGATGGAGGCTTCCTATCCTTTAAAAATACTGACCAATTCCCAATTAAGTGCAGTCAATAAGCAGAATATTTTCTTCGCAGATAAAAATATTGTTTTTGTCGATGAGGGACACAAGGGAGAAGCAAAGGAAGAAGGCTGGAGAAAGGACAGGAAAAGTATTTTAGGATGGGGAGGATTCGCCTTTGAATACAGTGCAACTTTTTCACATGCAATAAAAGACAACAACAAGTTACTACAAGAGTATTCAAAGGCTATCATTTTTGACTATGCATATCAAAAATTTTATACAGATGGGTATGGAAAACAAGCTGAGTTTGAACCTAAAGAGATAATTAAAAATGACTTTGATAAGGAGTTGACGGATAAAGAGTCTTATAAGCTTTTTGTAAAGGATATAATGGCTTTTTTAGAGCAACAACTGTATTTCAAGGATCATAAAGGTAAACCAAATTTTGAAGCTTATTTTTTCAAGAAGCCTCTAAAGCTGATGATTTGCCGAAGGGTGGATGATGCCAACAATGAATCTGATGTTAAAAAAGCTATAACATATATCCAGAACCTTTCCTTGATAAAACAGGAGACACTTCGGTATATTAAGGAAAATCTTCCATATTTTTCATACATATCGACCATGAAACCGCTCGAAATCTATAATGCAATATTCCGTTTTATTTTTCATGCAAAATCTCCCGCACCAATTGAAATATATGAACTCAACAGTAAAGAGCTTGGTATCAAGGTAGCAAATGCTGAAGAGTATTTCGCAACAGTGTATGTTGGCGAAGTTTCAAAAATAGGAATTAGCGAAGTAAGGAAAGACCCTCTGCAAAAAAGTCTGATTGATACTTTTTTTAAATCACAAGATGGCGACAATCCACAAATCAATATTGTAATTTCTGCAAGAATGCTGATTGAGGGATGGGATACTCAGCGTATTTCCTCTCTATCGTTATTTGACTTTGGAAAACAAGAAGGTAGCCTTATTGTTCAATTATTTGGGCGAGGAGTAAGGCTTCATGGTTCACAGGAGAATAGACTCAAGCGATCAGGCGAGCATCCCATCATGGAGCGATTCAATATTTATGGATATGATTCTAAATTTTTAAAAACATTTATTAATGAGGCGGAACTTAGCGATATATCAAAAGACATAATGATTGAAGTTTATATTGATAAAAATACGGATATGCTAAACAAAAAGCTTCCTATAGTGAAACCAAAACATTCATTTTCGACGCTTCCTTATACCTATCAATATGACAAAGATATTACTGAAGAACTATGTTCTAAAATGATAAAAAAGTATCATCTTGATAAAGGTGACTATTCTTTCTCACTACTTCCTCTTGTTGATGTTAAGGCGCTATATAAAACTTACATCGAAACTACAAGCTACTTGAATTATCACATACCGTATGCAGACTTCTGTCAAACAGTTGTAAAAATTTTTGGATTAAATTTTAGGCTCAAAGAAAAAGATCAATTTAAAAATGTCAATTCTGTAGAGCAAATGGCAAATAGGCTGGTTGAATATTTCTTTGATAGCGCATATAAGCTAAAAAAGAAACAAGATGAACTCTCTACGCCAATGGTTGAACAATTGAGTGAAGACGACCCGAATGTAAACTTTGAGAAATATACTATTTCTGGAACAGAGGAAAGAATAGCAAACTTTATAGAACATTTTGAACAAAATAAAGGTCGTTTTTTTATATCCAAACAAAGTTATGATAGATATGGTTCATATGTTATTGAAGGTAGTATTTTTTCTTTCCTTTGCGACATACATGCTTATTCCCCATTGCTTGCTGAATATGGTCAATTAAGGATCAGCCCCGACAGACTGGTTGAGAGTGAACAAGATTTTGTTCATAAAGTCAATAAATACCTTTCTGATAATGATAAAAATAAGTCATACCAAGAAATTTATCTTTTAAGAAATCAACAAAAAATAGGTTTTAATGGCTATTTCCCAGACTTCATTCTTTGGGTTATTGACAGAAACAATATTACGCATTTTGTCTTTATCGACCCCAAGGGAGTTAGCAGGCTAAATGTTGATTCAGTTTGGGAAAAAATGCTGTTCTCTATGGAAATTAAAAAAGTAGAAAAGTCTATTAGAAAAGAGTATCCTAATCTGCGCCTTCACTCGTTTATATGTGCAACGAAAAGTATTGATGAGTTGTCACAGGATAAGGTTTTGAGTAGTTTCATTGGTGGAAAAATTACTACAAAATTTACTGGCGACACAAAGCAGTTGTCTTCACAACAATTAGCTACGGCACTTACACTTTTAAATGTTTTGTCCATTCAGGATCATGATCTTATTGAAACCATAGTGACAACAGTGTGCAAAACAGAGATAGACGACTCCCTGAAGGGTTTTTTTTGAGGTTATATTTCCAAATCAAAAAACAAAGCTTAACGAGTATTGGAATGACAAAAAACGAAGACTTAAAGATTGTAGTAATATTACAGGTCGATTGCAATCAGATGCCTTTTATACATATAAATATATTTTAAAAGATGAAGAGGCAAGTCGTAAGCTGTGTAAACAATTTGCGACTGGAGTGTGGAAAGATGCTATCTTAGATGCTGGATTTGAACTTCTAAACATTTCTTTTGCTGGCATGTTAAGACCTGGCTTAACACTATCAAAGCAGGCATTAGGTTTTGTTCAATCAAAAATTTCTAACTAAAATATTCTTTTTATTTTTTATGTCTTTAGCCCATATAAATAGCTTTGGGGCAACCAAAAGTCATCTCAACATAATAAACGGGGCAAGCACCGAATGCGTCATGCACAAATTCTATACCAACAGCGGATGGACACAGATAGAAGGCGAAGTCGGACGCAACGGTATTGACGGGCTCTACTACAAAAAACGCAACGGCGTGATCAGGGGGGTACTGATCGCGGAAAGCAAATGGAACACATCAAGGCTTGGATTGAGCGGTAAAGGCAAGACCATTAGGCAAATGTCTCAAGAATGGGTCATAAGGGTGCTTAAAAGGCTTCAAAAATACAAACCTATACCCGAATATAGTTCAATCCTGAAACTCGTTCAAAACGGGCAATACAGGGCACGGCTATTCCGGCTTAAACCGGTAGGTGAAGAGAGCATACAGATATCCATCTACAAGATCAAAAACAAAGGCTTTAAAACATTTGAAAAGATCAAAGAGCGGCAGCTAAAGCCGATCAATATCAATCATCCGTCAAACAGTTTTGAGAAAGGTATTATCAGAGCGTACAATGACTGCCGGCGAAAATATTTGCACCGCTACCTTCCAAGTCTGCCGGATATCGAAATTGAAAGATTAATGAACGACAACTATATTCAGCCAAAAGATATTAGTCGTGATCACCTATAGATATGCTATTGACGAAAACGGTAAGATTGATTCTATCGAGGAATTATTTTAATTTAGCCAGTTCGTCGAGTATATTGTTTAATCCATCATATAAACCTCGTTTGTAATCCCCTTCAAGCAAACATGAGTTTGATTTCATTTGGTAGTCTATCTGTTTTTTGAATTGATGAGGCAGATTTTTTTCTATCTGCAGAAAGTAGTATGCAAGTTCGGAGGCATATTTTAAAGCAGTAAGCCTTCCTTCCCGATACTTGTCTGTTTCGGTGATGGTGTTCTTGTTGAATTGATACATGGTTATTTGAGAATAGATGTGGTTGCTGACAGACGATAAAAAATCTTTGGATGTCTTCATGAGTATCCCTTTATAAATGATAGTGAGATGAGATTTTATAGTATATAAAAGGGAAATTGGTGATAAATACACAGTTTGTGTATTTACTTGAAAGTTAAGTGTTCTTTTTCGTAGTGTATTTATTAACTATGTAGAAACAAAGATATATCGTGATTTGTGGTTAGTTGATTTCGTGGTTATATCTTAGAAGATATCAAGACCCAGGCACCTTCATGACCCTCCATCGTAGCACTGCCGGCACAATAAAGCGGAATCTTCACTTCAGGGACCTCTACCCTGTAGGTTTTATGTATGTGTCCAAAAAGTATCGCCCCATTCTCTATCACACTGCACGATCTCAAAAAGTCATCTGCATTATGCAATCCATGCAGTTTTTTATCAGGTTTGCCGTTTGCCAGACGCGGTGCATAATGAGTGATTACAAACAGGAATCGTCCTTTGACACGTTCATCTTGCAATATTTGGTCTAATGCTTGAAGCTGTATAGTGGGGATGTGTCCGTCTGAACGCCACGGCCATGGGTTTGGCTTGGAACTGTTGAGTGCTATCACTGCGACATCATCACCGATCAGTCGGATAAGAGGGTAGTGTCCTCCTCTGCAGTATTCGGGCAGATCATTTTGCAGAACGGAACAGAAGTGTGCTGCAAAACGATAGTGGCTATTTCCCTCATGCACATAAATATCATGGTTTCCCGGTACAGTAAGGTAATTCTGAGGCGGAGACATAAAAGGGTCCATCAATTCACGGGCTGTGACCAGTTCATGCTCCAGTCCCAAAGCTGTATAATCACCTGTATTGATGATGATATCAATATCGTTCTTTTCTTTAAAACGTACCATCGCTGCCATCTTCTCTTCAACTTCATCAAAATAGTTCGCACGGCCACGTAGAAGGTTTATCGCTCCTACGGCACGCTTACTGAACCACTTTTTCCACTTCATGTGACGCACAAGGGCACCCACATGAATATCACTGAAATGTAAAATACGCAACGGTCTGTTCATTATCTGTCAAATACCTTTCAACCATTTTCTCATCTTCATTTCCTCCATTCCGCTTTTTGACTATTCTACAGGTATTTTACTGATAACCTACAAAGCAAAAAACCGTTTTTTAAAATATATTTTCAATCTCAGCGATAAAATTGATAAAATTTTTGGGAAAAAAGGAGGAGGGAAGAAGGAACAACAAGTTGGGTCCTCCCGCAAAGGGGAGAAGTTGAGATGGCACTATCCGACCATCGCTTCAAGCTCTGCTTTGGAAACCTGGTTGAAGTTAAGATATTTATAGACACTCTCTTTGTTGTCATCTGTGATCTTTCTGTTCATAATTTCAAGGTACTCCTCTTTTGTCGGGAGGCGTCCAAGAAGCGCTGCAACAGCTGCAACCTCTGCAGATCCAAGATAAACCTGTGCACCTTTACCAAGACGGTTGTCAAAGTTTCTTGTTGAAGTAGAGAATACGATCGCATTGTCTGCAACCCGTGCCTGGTTACCCATACAGAGTGAACATCCAGGAATCTCTGTTCTTGCACCTGCTGCACCAAAGATCGCATAGTAGCCCTCTTCGATAAGCTCTTTCTCATCCATTTTGGTCGGCGGTACAACCCATGTTCTTGCTTTCACCGCACCCTCACCTCTGAGTACTTCACCGAGCGCACGGAAAAGACCGATATTTGTCATACATGAACCAACAAAAACTTCATCGATCTTCTCTGTAGGACGGTTTGGATCAGCAAGGATCTCAGAAAGTGTCGCTACATCATCCGGATCATTTGGACAGGCAAGAATAGGCTCTGTGATCTCATTAAGATCGATCTCAATAACCGCTGCATACTCTGCATCTTTGTCTGCTTCAAGAAGCTCAGGGTTCTTGAGCCATTCTCTCATTTTGTCTGCACGTCTTTGAAGTGTTGCTTTATCTTCATATCCCTGCTCAATAAGCTCTTCGATAAGTACGATATTGGACTCAAGATACTCAATAATAGGCTCTTTATCCAGTTTTACCGTACATGCAGCTGCTGAACGCTCAGCAGATGCATCGGAAAGCTCAAATGCCTGTTCACATTTAAGCTGCTCAAGACCTTCAATTTCAAGTACACGTCCTGCAAAGATGTTCTTCTTGCCCTTTTTCTCAACTGTCAGAAGACCATCTTTGATCGCCTGGTAAGGGATGGCATTTACGAGGTCTCGCAGTGTGATACCAGGCTGCATCTCACCCTTGAATCTTACAAGAACAGACTCAGGCATTGTAAGAGGCATCATACCTGTCACCGCTGCAAATGCTACAAGTCCTGAACCTGCCGGGAAAGAGATACCAATAGGGAAACGTGTATGGGAATCCCCGCCTGTACCTACTGTATCCGGAAGACACATTCTGTTCAACCATGAGTGGATAACACCGTCACCCGGTCTGAGGATGAATCCTTTTCTCTCAGTCCAGAACTTAGGCAGTGTGTGCTGCAAATTGATATCTGCAGGTTTTGGATAGGCTGCAGTATGACAGAATGACTGAAGTACAAAGTCTGCTCCAAAGCTCAGTGCTGCAAGCTCCTTGATCTCATCTCTGGTCATTGGTCCTGTAGTATCTTGTGAACCTACAGTTGTACATACCGGTTCACAGTAGACACCCGGTTTCACACCTTCAAGTCCACATGCTTTACCCACCATTTTCTGAGCAAGAGTATACCCTTTGCCATTGTCTTCCGGCTGGGCAGGTGCCATAAAGATATCTGATGCGCCAAGTCCGAGTGCTTCTCTTGCTTTGGCAGTCAATCCTTTACCAATGATAAGCGGAATACGTCCTCCTGCTCTCATTTCGTCAGGAAGCGTGTTCGGCTCAAGTGTAAATTCAGAGACTACCTGACCCTCTTTTTCGATCACTCCGTCAAACGGTTTTACAGTGATCACATCACCTGTTTCAAGTGCATCTACCGGTGCCTGGATAGGAAGACATCCTGAGTCTTCTGCTGTGTTGAAGAAGATCGGTGCTATGATAGAACCGATGACTACACCACCGGTTCTTTTGTTAGGGATACCAGGGATGTCTCTACCCATATGCCATTGAACAGAGTTGATACCTGACTTTCTTGAAGATCCTGTACCTACAACATCACCTACATATGCAAGAGGATGCCCCTTCTTCTTGAGCTCTGCCATAGTCTCAAGCGGCTTCTCCATTCTTGATACGAGGAATGCATTTGCATGAAGAGGGATATCCGCTCTTGTAAATGCTTCAGATGCTGGAGAGAGGTCATCGGTATTTGTCTCACCCGGTACTTTATACACAGTCAGCGTGATCTCTTTTTCAAGTTCAGGCTTGTTGGTGAACCACTCAGCGTTTGCCCATGACTCGATTACCTCTTTTGCTTTTTCATTTCCCTCATCCATCAATGTTTTCACATCATTGAATGCATCATAAACAAGAATTGTATTCTTAAGCTGTTCAGCAGCTGCATCCGCTACTTCACCACCAAGCTTCAAAGCTTCAACCATCGGTGTAACGTTAAATCCACCAAGCATTTTTCCAAGGATCTCGATCGCTTTTACCTTATCGATCGCGTCACAGCTTACATTTCCTTGAACAATGTCGTTCAAAAATGCCGCTTTAACGTATGCTGCATCATCTACACCCGCAGGAACTTTGTTCTCGAACATATCCATCGCGTATTCAACATCCGCGATCGGACTTGCTTTGAGCAGTTCGACAAGCTCTGCTGTTTGCTCTGCTGTCAATGGAAGCGGTGGAACTCCAAGCTCCGCACGTTCAGCCGTATGTTTTTTATAATCTTCGATCAAGGCCATATTCGGTCTCCTATTGTGTATGAATTTGTAGTTTAATAGTATCGAAATAGGGTTAAATCTTATTTGAATGATAAGTTTACAGAAAGCAGTTGTAAAGGATGTATCAGATAGTTACAGGAATTAGGAAGGAAAAAAGCATTTTTGTTACTTTTGAAGACATGATAAGTGTAAAAAAGGATCATTCAGTAGATCAGAGGAACGAAGAGAAAACCGGGATAAGCCTCTTGTGTAATGCGGCTGTCCGAGTACTTTTTGAAGCGGTAAACAGTATCTTGCACAGGGATGACCAGTATACCTCCCTCATTAAGCTGCCTGAACAGCTCTTCAGGTATCTCTTTACTGCTGGCTGAAACCAGTATTCTGTCAAAGGTCTCATCCGGTTTTCCCAAATCTGTACCGGCTTTTTCAATACTACATCGTTTTCCAAAGCCCGAAGATGAGAGATTCTCTTTTCCCTTTTCTACCAGTTCATCCACTCTTTCCAGTCCCTGTACACTTCCCTCCTCTCCAACTATGTAGCAGAGTAACGCTGTCGTCCATCCGGATCCTGAGCCAATATCCAGGATCTTCTGACCGGGCTGCGGCTGAAGCAATTCAAACATAAATGCGACTGTAGACGGCTGGGAAATGGTCTGCCCCTCTCCTATTGGCAAGGGTGCATCGGCATAGGAGTGCTCATAGAATACTTCCGGTACAAAATATTTTCTGTCAACTTTTTTAAAAGCTTCTATAATATGTGACGAATGAAGTATACTGCTTGAGATCATACTCTCAATAAGCGCCTGATTGTCCTGCATTGCCACTCCTTAGTAATCGGTATCGTGACTCTCCTATATCAAAATCTCCCTGTTCCCCTTGGCATTTGGAGATGAGAGTACCCCCGTCGCCTCAAGCTGATCAATAATATTGGCTGAGCGATTATACCCGATCTGCAGTTTTCTCTGAAGATAGGATATGGAAGTTTTTTTATCAGAAAGAACTACGGCTTTAGCCTCTTCATAAAGCGGATCCAGGTCGATCTTACTCTCTCCTGTATCCAGTGATGCACCGCCCCCTTCAATAAGGTAACTCTCATCATATTCAGGAACGCGCTGTGCCTTGATGAACTCGACAATATTTTCAATCTCTTCTTCTGTTGCCCATGGAGCATGAATACGTACAAGTCCCGTCATTCCTGGAGGTGTGAACAGTCCGTCTCCACGTCCCAGCAGACTCTCTGCTCCCATCGAATCCAAAATAACTTTAGAGTCTATTTTCTGTCCCACACGATAACTGAGCCTTGAAGGGAGATTGGCTTTGATGATACCGGTTACCACATCCACACTCGGTCTTTGCGTAGCAACGATCAGGTGAATACCGCATGCTCTGGATTTTTGGGCCAATCGTGCAATAGAGGTTTCCACTTCCTTCCCGCCATTCATCATCAGATCCGCGAGTTCGTCAATAACAATCACAATAAACGGCATAGGTTCTGCAGAACCGTCTTTCTTGACCTTTTCATTGTAGTTATCGATATTCTTGGTTTTCTTGTCTGCCATCAGACGGTAGCGCCGCTCCATCTCTCCTACCATGTTCGCCAATGCAGCGATCGCTTTTTTAGGTTCTGTAATAACCGGTGTAATCAAATGGGGGATCTCATCATAAATTGAGAACTCCAGCATCTTCGGATCTATCATCATCAGCTTCAGATGCTCCGGATCGTTCTTGTAGAGCAGAGAGAGGATCATCGCGTTGATTCCTACCGACTTACCTGAACCTGTCGTACCTGCGATGAGCAGATGCGGCAGTTTTTTGATGTCGGTAATAAAAGGTTTCCCGACAATATCTTTTCCCAGTGCGATCGTCAATGGGGACTTTGAGTTTTGGAAAAGTTCACTCTCCAGTATCTCTCTTAGATAAATAATATCCGTACTCTCATTGGGGATCTCTATCCCTACCACATCACGCCCCGGGATCGGTGCCTGTATACGTATAGTCTCGGCACTCAGTGCCATTGCAAGATCATCCTGGAGTCCAAGTATCTTGGAAACCTTGACATTGGGTGCAGGTTTGAACTCAAATGTCGTAACCAGCGGTCCGGTATAGGTTCTGACCACATCACCATTGATATTGAAGAGCTTGAGTTTCTCTATGAGATCACCTGACTTTCTGTCTATCTCTGCTTCATTTACTCTTTTCTTATGCCTGGGTGCTTTTTGCAGAAAATCAAGTTTTGGCAGCTTGAAGTTCTTGGGTTTCTCCACTTTTCCTTTATCAAGCTCCTGCATCAGCTTGGAGTTCTCCTCAAGCTCTTTGACAATCTCTACCCCGCTTTTGGTAGCAGTCGTTTCTGTTTTTTCATCTGCTTGAAAGTCAAAGCTCTCTTCTATAGGCGGCTCAAGCTCCATGATCTCATTGAGAACAGGATCTTCCGTCTTCTCTTTGGACTTTCTTGCTTTTTTCGGTACCGTTTTTTTTCTGCCTGACGAACTCTTGCCTGCGATCGCTTTTACTTGTTTCTCTTCAACAACCGGTGTATCGATGATCGGCATCATCTCATCTTCAAGTTTGGGAGAAGCAAAAGGGTTTGTAAAGATGATTTTCATCATTTTTCCAAATCCGGAAGCAAGTTTTCTGAAGCCTTCACCTGAACTCTTTTTCTCTACATTTTTCCTTGATCTTCTCTCTTTTCTTTCCGGTATAAGTGAGCGCCACTCAAACTCATCATCAACGATAAAAACTGCAGCAAGAGAGATGGTCATCAGCCAAAGAAGCCATAAACCCGCTTTCCCAATATAGGGTAACAGAAAATCCACTACCTGCGCACCAAGGTAACCGGCATCTTTCAGATCAAGTACCAAAGACTCGAACAGTACTGCTCCGATAAAAAGAAGTATCCACCCCAGATAGAAATCGATCTCTTTTCTTACACTTGCATCAGTATAGAGTTTGTAAAGCGGATAAAAGAGCAGCAGGATGTTTACATATGCAAAATACCCAAAGAGATGGAGATTGGTATCACCTACTATCTTCCCGATATTTCCTGCCAGTGCTGTATCTCTGAAAAAAGTAGAGAATGCACCATAAATAAAAAGTATAGCTGTAATAATGATCGTGATCTTCACTCGTCATCCTAAATTATTGATAATTTAATATTAATTAATGAAGATATTATAACAAATAAATATTATGTAGCTATAAAAATATGCTAAAATGTCATGTTTTTCGTTTTTGGAGGCTACTAAAGTAGATTTAAGTTCTCTGAGAGTAGAATTCGACCTACGTTTTTGAACGTAAATGCCTCGGTGGTGGAATTGGTAGACACGCTAGACTCAAAATCTGGTGGGCTTTGCCCGTGTCGGTTCGACTCCGACCCGAGGTACCACATCATATTCGGATTAAAAGAGTTATTATTTTAATTTCGATATACTTTCAGTCATGCGGGAATAGCTCAGTTGGCTAGAGCGTCAGCCTTCCAAGCTGAGGGTCGCGAGTTCGAGTCTCGTTTCCCGCTCCACTTTACCCAATAATTACACCTTTTCATACCATTTCGCACAATTTATCAGACTTCTCCCCTCGGGTTATTCACTATTACACACTCTTTACACACAAAAATTTTTATAATTGTATATGAAATATTACTTCTAAAGGATCAAAGATGAATAAAATAGCTCTATTATCGGTTTTTATACTCATCGTCAGTGTAAATGCAAAAGTGGATGGTGAGTACAAAAAGAGGGTTGGAGGCTGTTTGATAGAAGGAACAGTATATGACTGTAATGCAGGCCAAGTCCATTGTGAAAAAGGAAAGTGCTGGGGTGACTGGGGACTAAACGGCAAAACCTACGGCAAATTTGTTAAAAGTGTAAAAAAAAGTGACAAAAAAGTGACACACTAGCGATATTGCACAACTCTGGAGAATCAGGAAAAAGAGATTTTCCAGACTTTCAATTCAAAACTTCTGCATGAATATCAACTATTTCTTTAAAACTTGATCCATATCACTTGACCGCTGAACCTTTTTATGCTATAAATGATACTAAATAACTCCGAATTAGGAAAACCTATGGCACAAGAAGAGATAAACAAAGCTGTCTCGGGTGAATACAAACTCGGTTTTGAGATCGATATCGAAACTGATGTAGTACCGCCCGGACTCAATGAAGATACCATACGCTTCATCTCAAAGAAAAAAGAGGAACCCGAGTGGATGCTCGAACTTCGTCTCAAAGCTTTTGAGAAGTGGCAGAAAATGACAGAGCCGCACTGGGGGCATCTCGAGTATGACCCTATAGACTATCAGTCCATCTCCTATTTTGCTGCACCCAAAAAGGGTCTGGAAAGTCTGGATGAAGTGGACCCCAAGATCCTTGAAGCCTACAAAAAGCTGGGGATCCCTCTCGAAGAGCAGAAACAGCTTGCAGGCGTTGCCGTTGATGCTGTTGTGGATTCTGTGTCGGTCAAAACAACCTACACTGAAGAGCTTAACAAACATGGCGTGATCTTCTGTTCTATTTCAGAAGCCATACGCGACTACCCTGAGCTTATCAAAAAATATATGTTTTCTGTCGTCCCCATGACAGACAACTTCTTTGCCGCACTCAACTCTGCTGTCTTTACCGATGGAACATTCGTGTATATCCCAAAAGGAGTGCGCTGTCCAATGGAACTGAGCACCTACTTCCGGATAAATGCACTTAATACAGGGCAGTTCGAGCGTACGCTCATTGTAGCAGATGAGGGTTCTTATGTCAGCTACAATGAGGGATGTTCTGCTCCGACACGCGATGAACACCAGCTCCATGCTGCTGTAGTGGAACTGGTTGCAATGAAAGATGCTGAGATCAAATACTCTACCATACAGAACTGGTACCCCGGTGATGAAGAGGGAAAAGGCGGGATCTACAACTTCGTAACCAAACGCGGGATATGTGCCGGAGAAAATTCAAAGATCTCATGGACACAGGTGGAGACAGGATCAGCCATTACCTGGAAATATCCAAGCTGTATCCTCAAAGGTGACAACTCTGTAGGAGAATTTTATTCAGTTGCTGTGACCACCCTGGCCCAGCAGGCTGATACAGGAACAAAGATGATCCATCTGGGCAAAAACACCAGTTCAACCATTATTTCAAAAGGGATCTCTGCGATGAAAGGGCAGAATACCTATAGAGGCTTGGTAAGGATAGGAGCAAAGGCTTCTGGTGCACGCAACTACTCGGAATGTGACTCCCTGCTGATCGGTGACAGATGTGGGGCCCATACTTTCCCTTATCTGGAGGTCAAGAATGCTGAAGGGCAGGTAGAACATGAAGCGACTACAAGCAAGATCAGCGATGAGCAGCTTTTCTACCTGAGACAGCGGGGGATCAACGAAGAGGATGCGGTCAGTATGATCGTACACGGCTTCTGTAAAGAGGTCTTCTCCCAACTCCCTATGGAGTACGCTGTAGAGGCAAAAGCATTATTGGAATTAACACTGGAAGGAAGCGTAGGATGAAAACACTGGAAATAAAGAACATACATGCGAAGATCGGAGAAAAAGAGATTCTCAAGGGACTCAACCTGGAACTTGAACCGGGTAAAGTACATGCCATTATGGGGCCAAACGGTGCAGGAAAATCGACTCTCAGCAAAACGATTGTAGGACACTATGATGTGGAAGTAACAGAGGGGGATATTCTCTATAAAGGCAAAAGTATTCTTGAGATGGAGCCTGAGGAAAGAGCACTTGAGGGGATATTCCTCAGTTTTCAACATCCTGTGGAGATTCCGGGAGTGAACAACGCCTATTTTCTCAGGACTGCACTGAATGCCAAGCGTAAACACGAAGGCAAAGAGGAGCTCAACGCTGCAGAATTCCTCAGAGAGATGAAAAAACATCTTGAAATGCTCGGAATGAAAGCCGATATGATCAGCCGTTCATTGAATGAAGGCTTCTCCGGTGGAGAGAAGAAACGCAACGAGATCCTGCAGATGCTCATCCTTGAACCGGAAGTGATCATTCTCGATGAGATCGACTCCGGTCTTGATATTGATGCACTCAGAGCAGTAAGTGAGGGGATCAATATGATGAAGGACGGTAAACGCTCATTCCTTGTCATTACCCACTACAGCCGTATTCTTGACTACATTGAACCTGACTATATCCATGTACTCAAAGAGGGGCGTATTATCAAGACTGCCGGCCCTGAGCTGGTAGCAAAACTTGAAGAGGAAGGGTACGAAAGCATCATCGAGGAAGCACAATGAAACTGAGTGAGCTCAAGAACCTAACCCTCACCCAGGCAGCAGCCTTCCTGGATGTCGACAGGCACTCCATGGCACTTGAACGTTTTGTGGGGCTGGGACTCCCCTCCAAGAAGAGTGAAGAGTACCGCTACTTCCATATTGAGAAGCTCCTGGAGGCAGAGTACCGAAGGCTCAGCTATGTACCCAGACCTGTCCAAGAAGCAGAGAAGGTCGTCATCGTTGACGGTATAGTAACACATGCACCCAAGGGTATGCGCATCTACTATGAGCAGTATGAAGCGATAGACAGTGAACACTTTGATCCTCTCTACTATTTGGGTCATCTGCTCTCTCCACATGTTATCAGGATCGATCTTGATGGCGATGCAGACATTGAGATAGAACACCACTACACCCAAAGCAATGCACTTATCCATTACCGCATTGCCCTGCTCAACCAGGCAAACCGTCATGCAACGGTATTTGAGAGTTTTCATGAAGAAGAGATAAGCAATACCCTGGTACTGTATGGTTATGATGTGCTCGTTGCACCGGACAGTACCCTGCGCATCCTGAAAAACCAGCATATGCACGGCAACCGTTATGCTATGGTTGCTTCACACAGAATACACCTTGAAGAGCGTGCCAATGCCGTCATTAAAAGCTTCGACCTTGGTGGTGACATGGGACTTCAGCTCATCAAAGTGGAACTGGAACGCTATGCACATATCGATGCAGGGCATCTTCTCTATCTTAACGAGCATGCGCAGCGTGGTACAGTCTCCAAGATCATCCACCAGGGTGAGCACTCAATCTCTCATCAGGAAGCCAAAAACATTCTCGACGGTGATGCAAGAGGGATCTTCGATGCGCTCATCAAAGTTGAGCACACTGCCAAATATACCAAAGCATATCAGAACTCCAAGGCGATCCTGCTGCATGAAAAGGCCTATATGGTTGCAAAACCGCAGCTGGAGATCTATATCGATGAGTTGGAAGCATCTCATGGCTCCACCACCGGACAGCTGGATGAGAAACAGCTCTTCTACCTGCGTTCACGCGGTATAGAGTATATGGAAGCAAGAAAAATGCTCGTTATCGCTTTTGCCAACACACTTATTGAGCAGGTCAAGGACCACAGACATCAGGATATCATTAAAGCTTCTTTCGAAGAAACATTCTATGCTGCACAAGAGGCAGCTGACAGTTAACAGTAACAGAAATTAGTAGAGAAGGACAATACCATGACCATGGAAGAAACTCTGGCACAATACAAGGAAGATTTTGAACTCTTTCCAAGCGACAATGACAAGATAGAGTATATCTTTGACCTTGGGAAAAAGCATACCGAACTGCCCCCTGAGGAAAAGAATGATGAAACTTTCGTAGAGGGGTGTTCCTCTGCAGCATGGCTGGTGGGTGAATGTAAAGATGGCAAGCTCATCCTCAGGGGGGAAGGAACCTCAGAGATGGCAAAAGGGATGATGACACTTTTGTTGGATATCTTTTCAAACCGTACTCCTGACGAGATACTCAGTTTCGATCCGATGAAACTGCACGATATGGGTGTAGTCGAACTCCTCTCTCCTGTACGTCAGCAAAGCCTGGAAGCTTTCATCAAGAAGGTCTACGGGTATGCTCAGAAGTGCAAGGAAGAAGGATAAAGGAGAAAAGATGAAAGATCCTAATGACATACAATATGATGATATCCCCTCAACTGCCGAAGAGTTGGCGGCATGGGAAGCAAAATTCGGTAACAGTGCAGTTGGCGGTGTAGACAACCGTTTTGATGCAACCGAGGATAAGTGTTTTAAACCCGAAGGGGCTGAAGCAGATGAGAGCATGGTTCCCAAGGTCATTGAACAACTCTCGACCATTTATGACCCGGAACTGCCTGTAGATATTTACAATCTGGGACTCATCTATGATATAGACTGTTGGAAAAACCCGACAACCGGGCTCACAGAATGTAAAATAACCATGACCCTTACTTCAGCCACCTGCTCCATGTCCGAAGTGATCGTTGACCTGGTACGTTCCATTCCCAAACGTATGGAAGGACTTGAGTGCCTGGATGTTGAACTGGTCTTTGATCCGCCATGGAGTCAGGACAAGATGAGTGATGAAGCCAAACTGGCAATGGGAATGCTCTAATCCGCAGAAAAGGAAACCTGCACACACTCTTTAACTACTTTTGTTATAATCCCTCCAAGAAAACCCGGATCAGGCAGCAGAACTGCCGTCTCTTCCGGATTAAAGATAAAGGCAGAAGATGAAGTTGGTCGTAGCCATTACCGGAGCCAGCGGAGTACAGCTGGGTAAGAAGTTTGTAGATTACCTGCCATCAGATGTTGAGGCACATGTGATAGTCTCAGACAACGCTGTGACCGTCGATTTTTTTGAGAACAAAAATGTAACACTGCACAATTGCGAAAATATTGCCGCCTCCGTCTCAAGCGGTTCTTTCAGAGTCGATGCCACCGCCATCATCCCCTGCTCCATGAACACTCTTGCCAAGATCGCCTGCGGTATCAGTGACAATCTCCCTACCAGAGTTGCTGCAGTAGCACTCAAAGAGCAGAAAAAACTGCTGCTTGCCCCAAGAGAGCTGCCCCTCTCCGCCATTGCACTGGAGAACATGCATAAACTCGCCTCTCTGGGTGTCATTGTCGCCCCACCGGTCATAGGTTACTACTCTGAACAACAGACTCTCGAGGATATGGAAAAATTCATCATAGGCAAGTGGTATGATGTACTGGGGATACCCAATGACCTTTACAATCGTTGGGAGTGAGAAATTAAGAGTAAGGAGTGAGGAGTTATGGTATGCTTTCTCTCAGAAAGCTTTTATTATGTTAGAGGAACTAATGACATATCATCTATTCAATAAAAGCATTGCACCGCAATGTTTACCAACACTATCAACTCTTAACTGTCAACTATCAACTACAGACCTCACCGGGGTACTCCTATGAGAACAGCGATCTACCCCGGCACTTTCGATCCTATTACCAACGGCCACCTCGATATCATTAAGCGTGCCTGTCATATGTTCGACCGTATTATTGTGGCAGTTGCGGCATCTGAGTCTAAAAAACCGATGTTTACTCTCGAACAGCGTATCCAGATGGTACAGGCGGCCACTGCAGATTTCCCAAAGATCGAAGTGATCGGCTTTGACAAACTGCTTGTCGACCTTGCAAGTGATCTTAATGCCAATATTGTCGTACGGGGACTCAGAGCAGTCAGTGACTTTGAATATGAACTGCAGATGGGATATGCCAATGCCTCACTCAAATCCGATCTTGAGACCATTTATCTCATGCCAAGTCTCAACCATGCTTTTGTAAGCTCCTCTGTCGTACGTGCCATACTGGCATATGACGGAAAGATTGATCACCTTGTTGCTCCGGAAGTACACCGTATCATCAGGGAGATAGGTACATAATGTATATACTTTTTGAAGGTATTGACACCTGCGGAAAAAGCACGCAGATCGAACTGCTTAAAAAGACCCACCCGGAGATCATCACCACGCATGAACCGGGAGGCACATCTTTTGGCAAAAAAGCCAGAGAGATACTTCTGAATGACTCACTCCGGTCCAAGAGAGCCGAGCTTCTTCTTTTTCTGGCTGACAGAGCAGAACACTATGAGGAGATAGTGGAACCGAACAGATACAGTATGGTTATTTCTGACAGGGGGTTCATCTCCGGTATAGGATATGCACTTGCCAACGGAGACTTTGACTTTGATGAACTTGTGGCATTGAACAGGTTTGCGCTCAAGGGGCATTTCCCTGACCGTATCATACTTTTTATCACCAATATGGAAACCTTGCAGGAACGCACCTCCCAAAAAAGCCTTGACGGTATAGAACTGCGTGGACTTGAGTACCTGCTTCAGGTACAGGAACATATGAAAGAGAGTATACTCAGACTTGATATCCCGCATCTCTTCATCGATGCAACAGAGAGCATTGAAAGTATTCATCAATCCATTCTTACCTACTTGAAGGTATAATTCCAACTTTAGTGAAGCGTGAGAAGTAAGAAACTCCGGTATACGGTGCAGCAGCTCCGTTTTAATAAACCCGAAACAGGCATTAGGGATCACTGGTCTTTTAGTGATGTCCGGCAACTCCGATGCAAAATCCGGGATAAACATTTTCTGTAAGGAAACACAATGATCAAACCTCTACGCGGTATGAAGGACCTCACTTTTGAGGAGGCAGAACGTTTTAACTATATTGTCGACACTGCTTCAAAAGTAGCAAAGCATTACGGATACAGCTACATTGAAACACCGATCCTTGAGGAGACGGCACTCTTCAAACGTTCGGTAGGAGAAAGTTCCGATATCGTAGGAAAAGA
This sequence comes from Sulfurovum indicum, assembly GCF_014931715.1. Lineage (NCBI taxonomy): Bacteria > Pseudomonadati > Campylobacterota > Epsilonproteobacteria > Campylobacterales > Sulfurovaceae > Sulfurovum > Sulfurovum indicum. Next base: position 1,381,250 of record NZ_CP063164.1, read on the forward strand.
GATGTATCAGTTCGAAGACAAAGGAGGCAATGATGTCTGTATGCGTCCGGAAGGTACTGCCGGCGTTGTACGTGCTTTTATCTCTGCCAAACTCGACCGTCAGCCTGTCAAACAGAAATTCTACTACTACGGACCGATGTTCCGTTATGAAAGACCCCAAAAAGGAAGACTCAGAGAGTTCCACCAGTTTGGATGTGAAAGCTTTGGTGAGGCTTCGGTCTATGAGGATTTTACCATTATCACAATGATCGCCCGTATCTTCAAGGAACTTGGCATAGGTTTTGATCTTCAGATCAACTCACTAGGGTGTAAAATCTGTATGCCTAAATACAAAGAAAATCTTGTAAGTTCTCTAAAAGATATCAAAGAACAGCTTTGCGAAGACTGTAACCGCCGTATCAGTACCAATCCCATAAGGGTGCTTGACTGCAAAAATGACAAGTGCCAGGTAGTTTTGACTGATTCACCAAAACTTATCGATTACCTTTGTGAAGAGTGTGACCCGGACTTCAAGCGACTTACAGAGCTGCTGGACAAAGCCGGTATCAGCTATGAAGTGAACAGCAACCTGGTAAGAGGATTGGACTACTATGGGAAAACAGCCTTTGAATTCGTCAGCAACGAGATCGGGGCGCAGTCTGCCATCGCCGGTGGTGGACGCTATGACAGACTCGTTGAGTTTCTTGACGGCAAACCGACCCCGGCAGTAGGATTTGCCATAGGGATTGAACGTATTATGGAACTTGTGAAGATGCCTGAGAAACAGAAAGAGGGCTATTATATGGGAGCTATGGTACCGGAAGCTGTAGAAAAGGTTATTATGCTTGCAAATAAGAGACGCGGAAGCGACAAAGTGACTGTAGAATACACATCAAAAGGCTTTAAAAGCCATATGAAGGGTGCCGACAAGGCTAATGTCCGTTACGCTCTTCTCATTGGTGAAGATGAACTGGCAAACGACACTGTATGGCTGAAAGACCTGGAGAGCAAAGAGGAAAGAACCATCTCTTTGGAACTGTTTGAGGAAGAGCTGTAGACTTGCCTTCAAGAGTACCTTTTATACACTTTGTCAGCAGGTAGATACCATGGCTATACTCCTGCATAGTATTAACCCGGATTAACGGGAGAGCCATACTACCAGGTCTTTGGTCAACTTGGCCATCGCTCTGTTCGTAGCCTTCACATACCCCTCGGCATTCACTGTCGGTGTATCTTCTCTATAACTGAACCGCGTCGTTTTTATGAGATTTCCGGTATCAGAGTTGATCAGGCTGAACTCTATGGATACGACAGCATAAGAGTCCTCACCGCGTATATGATGGGAGAGATCGTAGATCATGCTTTCCAAACGCAGATCCTCACCGGCAGTGGAAGCATAAGGAAGTACTGCTTTAAAGAGTCTGCTCTCATGCAATGCCTCAATCACACTTCCCTGCACCAGTTTCTCCAGAGAGTTCGACCACTCTGAGTTCTGATAGACTCCATGGTCACTGCTGCTGTAGGAGAAGCGCATCTTATCTGTGATCTTCTCTTTAAGTGTCTGGGGGAAAGAGACCTTTAGCACTTTTGTACGGTATTTGTTTGTTGATACCACAGGGACTTTCCCTGCATCCAGTGTATAGATTTTTATTGGTGCCGCCTCTTTCATCGCACAGCCGCTTAAAAGCAAAAGCACTGCGATCATTCCTGCATATTTCATTTTCATCTCTTCTACTCTCCCGGACCACGTCTTCTTTTTCGCGATTTAAACAAGATGTCGCTTGGACTCTCCTTGAACTCTTTTGCCAATGCATTGACCTGCTCGGAGAGGATCTCCATATCAACCAGTAATGGCTCAAAGATCTTTTTGATATCATAATCTCCACGGTCAAGGCTCTTCTCTACTTTAAGGGTCATACGATTGAAGTTCTGTGTGGTCTCCCTTAGTTTTTTCACTGCAGGTATCGTTTCATCACCCAACTCGGTAAAGACCTGGGTAATGGCATCAACATCATTATTGAGATTCTCCACTGCGGTTTTAAATGCAACTACAGTACTGTTTGTTTCATCAAGCAGCAAGGATCCTTTGGCACTCAGAACTTCGGTATTCTTAAGTATTCTGCCGAACGTTTCAATATTTTCATCACTTAAAAGCTTGTCCGTTTGTTCAAGCAGGTGGACAAGACGTACAGTAAGCGTTCCGATATCCTTTTTTGTTGCATCAAACCAGGAGGATGAGGATTTGATCACCGGAATATACTCTTCAGTCGGTTTAAGGGTTTTGGCTTCATTACTGCCCCCCTCTATCTCTATATTAAGCAGTCCCGTCACTCCGACGAGTGACGTATGTGCTATCATATCTTCTTTAATGGGAATACCCTGTTTGATACTCAGAAGGATCTCTACACGTTCTACATGCTCAGGATCGATACGTATCTCTTTGACACGTCCTATATCGACACCTCTAAGTTTGACTACAGAATCTTTGGAGAGTCCCGCAACCGATTCATACATATAGATCTTGTAGAGATCATATTTTTGCTGCAGACCATACTTGGCAAGCCAAAATGAGAAACCGACCAGTCCGATGCCGAACAGGAGTACAAACAACCCCACAACGGTATAGTTGACTCTACTGTACATTCTTCTCCCCCTCTTTTAGCTTGTCTGCAAATTTCTCTTTGGTATATTCGTTCTTGAAGAACTCCTCTACAAACGGATGGGTTGAGCGCAACACCTCTTCCAAAGGCCCCTGTGCAACGACCCGTTTGTCTGCCAGGACAGCCATACGATCGACAATATTGGAAATACTGTCAAGATCATGTGTGATCATAACAACGGTAATACCCAACATCTGTCGTAATTCTACAATAAGTTTATCAAAATTACGCGCGCCGACAGGATCGAGTCCCGATGTAGGTTCATCCAAAAAGAGCAGCTTTGGCTCCATGGCAAGTGCACGGGCCAATGCAGCACGCTTGATCATCCCTCCGCTCAGTTCAGAAGGATAAAGCGCACCGACATGTGCATCAAGCCCTACCAGTGCAATCTTTGAACGTACCAGTCGGTCTCGCATTTTCTTGCTAATTTTCGTATATTCCTTAAGCTGTATTTCAATATTCTCGGCAACAGTCAACGAAGAGTAAAGCGCACCGAACTGGAAAAGTACACCCCACTGGGCACGTAACTTTTGAGCATCATCATAGCTGATCTTTGCAAGTTCATGCCCCAGTACTTTCATACTGCCTGCACTGGGCCGCATCAGCATGATCATCTCTTTCATCAAAACCGATTTCCCTGCGCCGCTCTCTCCCAATATACCATAGATCTCGTTTTCATCTATATGCAAAGAGACACCGTCGTGGATGGTGCGCTCACCAAAACGTGTCACAATGTCTGTTGCCTCGATGACCGGACTCATAGATCCAGCTCCGTATATATCACTGAGAAGAGTGCATCAAAGGCAATAACAAGGAAGATGGCGTTGACCACAGAAGCAGTTGTGTGCAAACCGATACTCTCTGTATTGTCAGAAACCTGAAACCCCCTGAAACAGCCAATAGATGCAATGGCAAAAGCAAAAACCGGTCCTTTGATAATACCCAGTATATAGTGTTTAACCTCCAATACTTCATAAAGCCTGCTGATAAACATATCGAAGGAAATATCAAGCTGCATTACGGAGGCGACCATACCTCCGAAGATCCCGACGATATCGGCAAAAAAGATCAATAGCGGCAGTGTGATCATCAAGGCAAAGATACGTGGCAAAACCAGAAAATTATAGGGGTCGAATCCCATTGTCCGCATTGCCGAGATCTCCTCAGTGATCTTCATCGCACCGATTTCAGCAGTATAGGCAGAACCACTCCGTCCGGCTATAACGATCGCGGTGATCATAGGACCAAGCTCACGTACAATAGAGATACCCACTGTATCGACAATATAGATATCTGCACCGAATTTTGCCAATTGGACTGCTCCCTGGTATGCGATGACCATTCCCACAAGAAACGAAGTCAGACCTATGATCATAAGTGCATTGAACCCGGAGTGGTAAATATGATAGACGGTCTCTTTGAAACGTATGTTCCCCGGGTGTCTGAGCTCATAGAAAAAAGTATAGGAGAGCTGTCCGAGAAAGGTGATGAAGTCTTTAATGTCACGAAGCAGTTCGACCGTTGCTTTTCCAAGCTCTTCAAGAAACCCCTCTTTTCTCGGCGGGATCTCTTCGACCATATGTTCCCGAAGCAGATCGTACATTTTTTTCTGACTCTGGGTATATCCTACGATCTCAACACTGCCTTGAGACTGGAAATGTTTGAGATATTCGATAAAGAGCAATACACCTGAACTGTCAAAATCATTTACACCGGAGAGATCCCATACGATACGTTTGGTCTGTGGTACCGTTCTCAACATCTCCTCGATCACCGGTACGGTCTGGAGTGTCCATTCTCCCTCTGCTTTAAGCTTAAGCTGATCCTGATCTTCCTGCCAAGTGATAAATTCCCTGTTCATATCTTTAATTATAGGTAAGATTAGATTAAGTTTTGGTATAATCATTGTAAATTAGACTTTGAGGCATGGTATGAAGAACTTCGGCTTGAGTATTTGGGGAGATGACAACTTTGTGATCGATGGCGAGACCATCAATATAAATTACGCGTCAAAACCCTCACTGCTGCAGATTACACAGGATATCAGGGAAAAAGGCTACAAGGGTCCTCTGCTTCTCCGTTTCCCGCATCTGATCCAGAAACAGATCTCCACACTTTTCAAAACCTTCGAAAAAGCAAAAAAAGAGTTTGACTATCAGGGCAGTTTTCATGCTGTTTTCCCTCTCAAGGTCAACCAGTTCCCCAATTTCGTCCATTCACTCATGGAAGTTTCCGACGGATACAATTACGGACTTGAAGCAGGAAGCAAAGCAGAACTGATCATCGCTATGGCAAAAACCCCTATCGGAGCCCCTATCACTGTCAACGGATTTAAAGACAAAGAGATGATCTCCTTGTGTTTTATTGCAGCCAAAATGGGGCATAATATTACTGTGACCATCGAAGGGCTGGGAGAACTTGAAACGATCATTCAAGTCAACAAAGAGTTCAACGACAAAGCGGAAAACCCTATCAGTCCGAAGATCGGTGTACGTATAAGGCTGCACAGTTCAGGTATCGGTATCTGGGCAAAAAGCGGCGGCTACTCCTCCAAATTCGGCCTCACTTCTACCGAATTGCTTGAAGCCTATGAAATGCTTAAAGCCAACACTCTCCTGCACAAACTCTGGATGATCCATTTTCATATCGGTTCCCAGATGGGCGACATCGCACCGCTTAAAAAAGCTCTCAGAGAGGCAGGAAACATCTATACAGACCTGAAAAAAAGAGGTGCAAATGCACTGGGAGCCATTAATATCGGAGGGGGACTTGCCGTTGAGTACTCACAGCATACACATAGCCAGGAACGCAACTACTCCCTTCTTGAATTTGCCAATGATGTTGTCTACCTGATGCAGGAGATCTCCAAACGCAAAGGGGTCGACGAACCCGATATCTTTACAGAGTCCGGCCGTTATATCGCTGCATCACACTCTGTACTTGTTGCACCGGTACTTGAACTCTTTTCCCAGGAGTATACAGAAAAAGGATTACGTTTAAAAAAGAAAAACCCACCGCTTATTGAGGAGCTTTATGATCTCTATAACAATATCAAACGAAAAAATGCAAGAGAGTATCTCCACGATGCGCTTGATCATATGGAGAGTCTCTTAACGCTCTTTGATCTGGGGTACATTGACCTTGAAGACCGTTCCAATACCGAAATTCTCGTCAACCTCATTATCAAAAGATCGATCGCCCTGCTTAAAAATGAAGGAACGGACGAACTGAAAAAACTTCAGGATCGGATACAGGAGAAATATCTGGTCAACTTTTCAGCATTCCAGTCCCTGCCGGACTTCTGGGGACTTGCACAACACTTTCCTATTGTCCCGCTGGACAAGCTCGATGAAAAACCGAGCAATCCTGCAAGCATCTGGGATATTACCTGTGACAGTGACGGAGAGATCGGTTTCAACCGGGAACTGCCGCTCTATCTGCATGACATTGATATCTCTACAGAAGAGTATTTCATAGGGTTTTTCCTTACCGGTGCCTACCAGGAGGTATTGGGCATGAAACACAATCTCTTTACACACCCCACAGAAGCCGTGATCAGTTTCGATGAAGACGGCAACTATGTGATCGATAAACTGATAGAGGCACAGAATCTCATGGATGTACTTGAAGATCTGGAGTACGATACCAATATCATCGACAAAGCGCTTAAATACCGTATCGAAGAGTCTGAAAAGATCTCTTTGGAAGAGAAACGGGAACTTTTGGGAAAACTTTATCTCTATTTAAGTGAAAACAGTTATCTTAAAACCATTCAAGCTATCAGTGAAAGTAATCAAGGAGTCCAAGCGTGAATGTTTTCAAACTGATCAAAGAGGATTTTGCCAATGTCAAACGCAATGATCCTGCACTTCATTCCACTTTTGAACTTTTTTTCAATTATCCTGGTCTTTGGGCGCTTATGTTCCATCGTATCGCACACTGGTTCTACGGCAAAGGCCTGCGTTTCATCCCGCGACTGATCTCAGCGATCGGAATGTTCCTGACGATGATAGATATTCACCCTGCCGCAAAATTCGGACGCAGGGTTTTCATAGACCATGGAGTAGGAGTTGTCATCGGAGAGACTGCGATCATCGGTGATGATGTTCTCATCTATCAGCAGGTAACGTTGGGCGGTGTAAGTACCACCAAAGGGAAACGGCACCCTACACTGGGGAACAATGTCGTTATCGGTGCAGGTTCCAAGGTACTTGGGAACATCACCATAGGGGAGAACTCCAAGGTTGGAGCAAACTCCGTTGTGGTCAAGGATGTACCGCCCAACTCTACAGCCATCGGCATCCCTGCGCGTGTCCTTAAACGCGGCTATGACAAAAGCCCGCTCAGTCATGACAAGATTCCCGATGTCAACAAAGAGATATTTGAGTATCTTCTCAGACGTATCGAAGTCCTTGAAGCAGCACTTCCCAAAACCAAACAGGAAAAGATCAAAGAAAAAGACCATGAGCTTGAAGAGCTGTATGACAACTTCATCCATTCAATGGATTGATCCACATCCAAGGCAGGACAACAGTAAAAGATACTCTCTCTGATATGATACAAAATACACCATTTATACCATAGTCTCTCCCTTTGGTCTGCCATTTTAGTCCCTTGTCAAGCACTTTTAGTTATAATATTTATCATTTTTTTTACTAAAGGTTTTTGTATGTTGTTATCAGACCGTATTCAGACACTGTCACCGTCACTTACCATCGCCATCTCATCTTTGGCAAGGGACCTTAAAGCCCAGGGCAAAGATGTCCTTTCGTTCTCAGCAGGAGAACCGGACTTTGGAACACCACAGCGCATCAAAGATGAAGCGATCAAAGCGATCAATGAAGGCTTCACCCAATATACTGCCGTTCCCGGCATCCCTGAGCTTCTTGAAGCGGTTGCTGCCAAACTCAAAAGAGACAACGATCTTGAGTATGCTCCTTCCGACATTATTGTCAGTAACGGTGCGAAACAGTCTCTTTTCAATCTCTTCCAGGCAACACTGAACCCTGGTGATGAAGTGATCATCCCTGCCCCGTACTGGGTAACCTACCCTGAACTTGTCAAATATGCCGGTGCCATACCGGTAATCATTGATACCAATGAGATCAACGGATTCAAGATCACAGCAGAACAACTCAAAGCAGCCATTACCACAAAAACGAAAATGCTCATCCTCACTTCTCCGTCCAACCCGACAGGTTCTGTCTACAGCAAAGAGGAGCTGGAGGCTTTGGCTGAAGTACTGAAAGAGACCGAGATCATCGTTGCATCGGACGAGATGTATGAAAAGCTGGTTTACGGTATCGACTTTACTGCAACAGCAGGCATTTCTGAAGATATGTACCAAAGAACCGTCACCATCAACGGTCTGAGCAAATCTGTAGCGATGACAGGATGGCGGTTCGGATATCTGGCAAGTCCGAAAAAAGAGCTTATTGCCGCTATGAACAAACTCCAGAGCCAAAGTACTTCCAACATCAACTCCATCACACAAAAAGCGGCGATCCCTGCTTTACTTGGTGAAGTAGATGATGAAATAGAGATGATGAGGGAAGCCTTTGAAAAACGTGCCCAGGAAGCGGTCAGACTCTTCAATGAGGTAGACGGACTCTCTGTGATTGCACCGCAGGGGGCATTTTACCTCTTTGTGAATATCAAAGATATCTCAAATGACTCTATAGAGTTCTGTAAAGAGTTGCTTCAGGAAACCGGTGTTGCCGTTGTTCCAGGTATCGGCTTTGGAAGCGAGGGCTACTTCAGATTCTCCTTTGCAACCGATATCACTACCATACGCGAAGGTATCCGACGTATCGAGAAGTTCGTCAAGCAGAAAAAACAGGCCTGATACACTTTTTCAACGGCAGCTCTCCTGCCGTTCCCCTCTCATCAAAGGATCCTTTCCATGAGACTTTTCCCAAAACCCCTTATTCTCTCTTCTCTTTTGCTCTTTGCCCCGCTTTCTGCAGAAACTGCCGGAAACGAACAGGTCGACTTCTCTATGGTCATCAGCGGAGGTGTCAGTCTGGGCGCCTATGAGTCAGGCTACAACTGGGCAATGGTCAAAGCACTGGGAGAGATCAGGCACTCTCCAAAATGGAATATCGATCCGGTACTCCGCTCTGTAGCAGGTGCCTCTGCAGGATCGATCAATGCCCTGCTTACTGCTGCCTACTGGTGCCAAAAAGAGTCTGTTCCCTATCAGAACACGGTCGAAGAGAACCTTTTTTATGAAACATGGGTGAATCTTGGTCTGGAAAACCTCATCATCAAAGGAAATGATCCGGAGAACAAAAGCACGCTCTTCAGCCGCAGGGTCCTGCGGGAGAAGGCAGAAAATATCATGCAGTATCTGGAGAAACCCATTTTCCGTGAGGGATGCGAAGTACCTATGGGGTTTGCCGTGACCAAGGTCACACCGATCATCGAAGAGTTCCAGGGCATCAAAATCAAAAATCAGAACTTCTCTGTCCCGTTTGACTTTACAGTCAAAAAAGGAAAGGTGGTCATAGAGAACAAACTGATGCCCAAAGAGAGTACCAGTTTCTACCTCTCCATCCCCGGCATTGAGAAAGACCACAGAAAGATCACAGATGTACTCTTTGCCTCATCAGCCTTTCCCGGTGCTTTTCAGCAAGTGAAACTGCACTACGAGTATAAAGGAAAAGTGCGTCACAGTTACTTCATAGATGGGGGAGCATACGATAACATCCCTCTGGGGCTGGCTACGGAACTGAACCCCAAAGCAGATCTCTTTTTATTCATGGACCCAAACAATATGCGTAAAGAGGCGCCTCTGCCTGAAGATGAAGAGGAGAAACCACCCATAGGTTTCTTTGCATCAAGTGCCGGAACACTCTCCTCGTCAGTTGAGATATTTCAGCAGATGAAACTATACCAGGCGATCAACCGCTATTTTAGAGGACATCCCGAACGAAAACTGATACTCTCTTCACGCTACCACCCTCTTACTGCCGGCTTTCTTGAGCACTTCGGTGCCTTTCTGGACAAGAACTTCCGCCTCTACGATTATCATGTCGGTGTCTACGATGCCGTCTACCAGCTTGCTGCAAAACTGAGAAAGAAAGGCTTCTTCCCGCATCTCTCCCAGACAGAGGTCATGGACAAGATCATGCAGAAGCTTGAAATAGACAAGAGCAAAGAGGCTTACACTGCCTATAAGTTCTTCAAGGCAACAGAGTTCAAAAAGACAAAACCGGAGAAGAACAACCGCTACGCTGCGATCTATTACGCCTTTGACCTGAAAACAGCCGACAGCAAGCGCTACACATCAGAGGCATTCAAACAGTTCCTCTCCAGACTGGACATGCGTTACCTGCCAATCAAAAAAGGCTCTTTCCTCTACTATGCCAGAAAAGATACTGAACACTGGTACAACCGCCCTTTACGCTACCTTGTCAACCGTATTACCTATCTGGAGAACGAACGTGCCAAAGTCTATCCCGATTACAGATCCACAGCAAAAGTATTGGGAATAGGTGCATGGCTTGTCTCAGATATGCTCAAAGAGAAGGACGGCTGGAATATCCTGCCGATCAATGTACCTGATGTTCCTGCCCAAAAGCACTTCAGAAATGCTCTCAGACTCATCCCGACCGAGTTCTCCACCGATACGGTCAACGGAGGCTTCTCTTTCGCCTATGAAGGCTACTGGTACCACAAAATGGCACTCCTTGACGGTCTGGACTTCAAAGCCTCCTATAATGTACATGATGAGGGTGGAGACTTTATACGTTTTGATTCCGATCTCTTTACAGAGTATAACGACTTTCTAAAGGCAGGGGCGGGACTCAGTCTATTCGGGAATCTTGAAGGTGCTTTCTACGAGCGTGATACCGCTTATGGGACCAATCTCTATATCGATGTCATGGATATCTTCAGAATGACCTATGTCAGACGGCATGGAGATGTTCAGAACAATGACTATTTCTATCTGGGTATTGAGAATATTCCCAGTCTCATCTATTGGCTGAGCCGATAATCTCCTATCGTTTTTTTGTCATTTTCTCCATTCCAAACCATACGGCACCAATAATGGAGAAGAGTACCAAGGGAGCGATCCACGGTTTCTCTTTGATCACACCGAAAAGTGCAATGATCGTTTCACTGGCAAAATAGGCACTCAGGCCAATCGTAAGTACAAAAATAACCGAAGCGAATATATTGAAGAAGACAAACTTTTTGAAGTCATACTTTGCCAATGCCATGGAAAGCGGTACCAGTGTCTTTACTCCGTAGATGAACTTCTGTATGAAGATCGCCGCAACACCATACTTTCGCATGATCAGTGTAGCAAGCGCCAGTTTCCGCTTATGCTTGGCAAAATAGGGCTGTATCTCCTTTTTCTGGTACTTTCCCAGATAAAAAAGAAAATTGTCTCCCATAAAATTCGCTATGGCCGCAACTGTCAGAGCCATTGCCAGATCCATATGTCCCATATAGGAAAATACCCCTGCTGCCGCCACAATAAAAAAAGAACCGCCAAAAGAGAAAAAGGCAACCGCTAAATATCCCCAGGTCTCCAGTGAAGAAAAATCCATATATATATCCTAAGTTTAAGTTGGCAAAATCATACCAAAACATTATTAACACACGATCGATCATCACGTTTGCGCCTTCTGCTAAACACTATCACTGTCTCTATGCGCTATAATCACATTTATGTTAAGTACACTGCTCTCTATCATATTTGTATATGTATTCATACTGCTTGGCTATCTTGCCAAACGGATCTTCAAAGAAGATATGCATACCAAAACACTGACCCTGATGTCTGTTTACTTTCTCCAGCCCTTTGTCACAGTCTGGGGATTCAGTACAGCAAAACTGCATACAGAACATATTTTTGTACCGCTTCTCTATCTGGCGATCATTTTTGTACTCCTTTTGCCAACCATCGCCCTCGGCAAACTCATATTTACAGATATTAAAGAGCGTGCTATCTTCTCAATAGCAGGTTTTGTCGGCAATACAGGCAATATAGGTATCCCTCTTGGTATTGCACTTTTCGGGGAACAGAGTGTCATCTATACCACACTTATCAACATTGCCAATGTTTTTGTGGTCTACATTATCGGTGTCTACATCTACTCACGTGGTTCCTTCAGTGTCAAAGCTTCTCTTCTGAATATTATAAAGATACCGATCATCCCCGCTTCAATGATTGCAATATTTATAAATATTAACAATATTGACCTCACGCCTCAGCTGGAAGAGTTCTTTAAAATGGGAGCTTATGCCGGTATTGTTCTGCAGCTCTTTTTACTGGGAACGTTTCTTCAGGGCATCAGGGTACATGAGCTCCATTCCAGACTCTTTGTCGGTACGATGACCCAGAAGTTTTTCATTGTCCCCCTCTTTACTGCGGTCGTTCTGCACTTTACTGATTTGCCGCCGATGGTACAGGGGGTACTTTTCATGGAGATGATGGTACCGCTTGCCGTTGCCAATATCAACCTTGCCTCTCTCTATGACTGCCGTCCCAAAGATGTGACCTCTCTGATCCTCATCAGTACCCTTCTCTTTCTCCCTATTCTTTTCATATTGACAAATATTATACCCTTTTTCTATCCTTCTCTGCATTAGTTTGTGGTACAATAATTCCACTATTTTTCAAGGAGCTTTTCTATGTCTACAAAAACCCTTATCATCGGTGCCGGAGGTGTCGGGAACGTCGTTGCTTTCAAGTGTGCAATGAATGCAGAGACTTTCGGAGAGATCACACTTGCAAGCCGCACAAAAAGTAAATGTGACGATATAGCCAAGAATATCAAGAAAAAAGTAGGTGTCGAGATCTCTACGGCAGAGGTAAATGCAGACTCCGTACCGGAACTTGTAGAGCTGATCACCAGAACAGAGGCGGACATCGTGATCAACGTAGCACTCCCCTACCAGGACCTTACCATCATGGATGCATGCAGACAAACATGTGTCGACTACCTCGATACGGCCAACTATGAGCATCCGGATACAGCAAAATTCGAATACAAGGAACAGTGGGCAAGGGACAATGCCTTTAAGCAGGCAGGTATCATGGGACTGCTCGGAAGCGGTTTTGATCCGGGCGTGACCAATGTCTTCTGTGCCTATGCCCAAAAGCACTACTTTGACGAGATACACACCATCGACATCCTCGACTGCAATGCCGGTGATCACGGCTATCCTTTTGCAACCAATTTCAACCCGGAGATCAACCTGCGTGAAGTGAGTGCCAAAGGACGCTACTGGGAGGATGGAAAGTGGATAGAGACCGAACCGATGGAGATCAAACAGGTATGGGACTACCCTGAGATCGGACCAAAAGACTCCTACCTGCTCTACCATGAAGAGATGGAGTCCCTGGTCAAACACATCAAAGGGCTGAAACGTATCCGTTTTTTCATGACCTTTGGAGAGAGCTATCTGACACATATGCGATGCCTTGAAAATGTCGGTATGCTGAGTATCGAACCGATTGAACACAAAGGATGCAAGATCGTACCTATAGAGTTTCTCTCTACCCTGCTTCCTGACCCTGCCAGCCTCGGTCCGAGAACCCAAGGTAAGACAAATATCGGTATCTTTGCCAAAGGTATCAAGGATGGAGAGCCCAAAACGCTCTACATTTACCAGGTCAGTGACCATCAGAAGTGCTATGAAGAGGTGATGAGCCAGGCAGTCAGCTACACCACAGGAGTACCTGCCATGATCGGTGCAAAGCTGATGCTGGAGAAGAAGTGGTACGAAACAGGCGTACACAACATGGAAGAGTTCGATCCCGACCCTTTCATGGAGGAACTCAACAAACAGGGGCTGCCGTGGCAGATCATGGAGCTTGATGCAGATGCAACACTGGAAGTGAAAGCATAGTCTTGGAATTCGGATTCCTTCTTAAAAAGCTCATTTCTCTTTTTTTAATGCCTCTTCCCATTGGCATACTGCTGACAGGAGCCGGGCTTTTTTTTCTCTACCGTTCACATCTGAAAAAAGCCCGTCTCTTCATACTTTCAGGTATGGTATGGCTGTTTGTTTTTTCCTACGCTCCTTTAGGCAACTGGCTGCTTTACCAGGTGGAACAACGCTACGCTGCACTGCTTAGCCCGCCAAAAGAGATCAGGTACATCTATGTGCTGGGGAACGGACACCATACCGATGAAGCGTTGCCCATTACTTCACAAGTAAACAAAGAGGCAATAGTAAGGCTGACAGAAGGTATACGGCTCTACCGTCTGCTTGACGGCAATGCCAAACTTATCGTCTCAGGCTATAGCGGACTCTTCGACCCGACCCCCCATGCACTTATGCAGCAAAGACTTGCCCTGGCACTGGGCATTCCAAAAGAAGACATTATTACACTCTCTGAACCTGAAGATACACAAGCCGAAGCAAAAGCCGCCAGAGCCATAGCAAAAGAATCCCCTCTGGCAGTGGTGACATCCGCCTACCATATGCCCCGTGCTCTCAAATGGTTCGAGCATGAGGGGCTCACCCCCTATCCGGCACCGACCTACCATCTGGCAAGTATTGAACACCCCCACTATCTGGGTATATTTTCGGCTGATGCACTTGAAAAATCCACTATCGCCTTTCATGAGATCATCGGCATGATATGGCAAAAGGTCAAAGGAGTATAAATGCACTTTACCGGTTTTCCAAAAGAGGGACTCGCCTTCCTCGACCAGATCATCGTCAACAACTCCAAAGAGTGGCTGGATGCCCACAAAGAGAAGTATGAACGTTTTATCGTTACTCCCAACAAAGCCTACGTCGAAGAGATGGGTGAACACCTGCAGATACTTGTTCCCACGATCAATGCCGTTCCCAAAACAAACAAATCCCTTTTTCGCATCTACCGCGATGCACGTTTTCATCTGAACGACCCCATCAAGACCCGCATCGGGATCATCATCTGGCAGGGGGCAGGTCATCGTATGCAAAGCAGCAGTTTCTATATGCATTATGACCCGCAGGAGATCTTTGTCGCCACCGGTATACGCAATTTCAAACCTACCCTGCTGAAAACTTACCGCGAATATATCCGGAACGATGAGAGAAGAAGCCGGCTGCACAACATTCTCGAAGGCCTCAGGGCAAAAGGCTACCGACTCCCCGAACCCAAATACAAAAAAATGCCAAGAGGCTGTGAGACTGACGATACCTACAGCTATCTTTACAAAATGGGCGCGATCTATGCCTACACAACCTTTCCTCCCGATGAAACATTTCATTCCGAAGCTCTCATTGACAGAAATTTTAAAATTTATGAGGATATGTTTGAGTTGCAACAGTGGGTTTATGAACTGACACTCCGCTGTGATACAAATGCAGATCTCTTCAGATAACCGATCCACACCCTCTGCACACTTTTTGACTATAATGGTCAAAATATAACAGCAAAAGGCTTATAATGCATCATGTGGTCATTCTTGGCGGAAGTTACGGCGGCATTGCAGCCTTGAGAAGAGTGCAGATCAACAGAGATGTCCGGGTCACCCTTGTCGACCACCACCCTTATCACTATCTTCAGACAGAAGGCTATGAGCTTATTTCGGGAGATACTTACTTTGACAAGACCATCGTCAATCTCTCTACACTGTGTGCCAACTACGAGAATGTCACATTCAGACACAGCAGTGTAGAGCATATTGATCCCGAAACAAAGAGTGTACACCTGAGTGACGGTATCGAGATGTACGATACACTGATCATCGCACTGGGAAGTGTAACCAAACGCTTTCAGTGTGACGCCAGAGTCTACAACTACTCCAGCGGAGCAAAAAGCCTGCGCGGTGCCCTGAAGCTCAACCGCTTCTTTCAAGATGAACTTTACAAACGGCTTGAGTCAGCCAGGTATGCCAAAGAGAACTTCAACATCATTGTTGGAGGTGCAGGACTCTCAGGTGTCGAGATCGCAGCAAGTATGCAGCACTTTTTCAACCACTACTACCGAAGCAATACCCTCTCGTGCGAAACACTCAATATACACCTCATTGCCAGCAGAGAGACCATTCTTTTCGGTATGCCTCGGAAAATCATTGAAACAGGTACCCGAAGACTTGATAAACTCAGTGTGAACATACATACAAACTGCCGTATCAGCGCCATTGACGGGCATGAGACAGTCATGAGCAACGGGGAGAGGATCCCTTTTGACTTTATGATATTTGCAGGGGGAACGACTATCAACCCCGTACTGGAATCTTTGAATACCAAAAAGAATGAAAAGGGACAGTTCCTTGTCGATGCATACCTAAGATCGCTCTGCTATGAAGATATCTATATCATAGGTGATGCTGCCTGCCTCAAAGACAAAAGAGGCAATATGCTCCCTCCTACAGCCATGACTGCCATTGAGAGCGGCAGAGATGCGGCAGAGAACATCATACGTACACTGAAGAAAACAGCTCTGAAAAGAGCCAACCTGAAGATAAAAGGGATCGCCATTGCCCTTGGCGGAAAATATGCAGTGATCGATCTGAAATTCATCTATGTTTCCGGATACAGTGCATACCTGATAAAAAAGTTCATCGAGAAGATCTATAAATGGCCGCTGTGGTGGCTTACCTACAAGGGGTACAAAAAAATGAAAGCCTGCAAGCTGGGTTAAAGAAGTGCGATCATACTCATAAACCGTCCGCTGCAGCCTTGTTCTTTTCGGTAGGAGAAGTACCTCTCTACTTCGCACGCGGTACAGATGCCGCTCATCTTGATGTTCTCTTTTTGCAGTCCGCTATCCAAAAGCTGCTGTTTGTTGACAAAAGAAAGATCCAGCATATATTTGTCTCCCCTGGTCGTAAAAGCCTCCCTCAGATCAAAAAAATGCTGTGCGACTTCCTCTCCTACTTCATAACAGCACTTTCCTATTGCCGGAGCAATACCGGCAACAATGTTTTCAGCGCTGCACCCAAATACCTCCTGCATCTTCCGTACCGTTTTGGCAACGATCTTTGACTTCGTCCCTTTCCATCCGGCATGGACGGCAGCTGCTACCTCTTCTTCAGGGTCATAGAGCAGCACCGGCACACAGTCTGCTGTCAAGACACAAAGCACCACACCCTTCTGATCCGTAATAAGGGCATCACAGTCTGCTACGGCACTCTCCTGACTCTCCCACCCCCTTGTCTCTTTCTTAGTAACAATATGGATGTTGTCACTGTGTGTCTGATCGGCAACTACAAAACACCACTCGCGACTGACACCAAAAGATTCGGCGATCATCTTGCGATTGACAGCGATCTGCTCCTTTTCTTCTCCCGTATGCAGTGCAAGGGAAAGACTGAAGGGCGCTGATGTATCCTTCATAGTGACAGCATGCATGCATCCGGAAAACCGCTCCAGGTGTTCAAAACGGTAGAAATCAACCATAGTTTTCATTTTAGAACTTCCCTTAAATCTTTACGATATAATACCTAAAAATTTTAATTGGAATCGCACAGATGAACGCATGGTTTGACTTTGACAAACGTATCTTCAAATACTTCTCATACTCTTTAATGATACAGCTGCTGCCCATCTTTGTTATCTCCTCTTACCTCGTTTACGAGATCAATCAGCGTCTTTTCAATAAGCAGATGGTCTACTACTTTATCGCATTCATTGCTTTTTGTATTGTTGTTATTATCCCGTGGAGACGTATTATGTGGTGGTTTGCACCACTCTTTTATCTTATAAACCTCGGTATGTTGATCGCTGTTGAGTTTGTAGGCAAGACCATTCTTGGAGCCAAACGGTGGATCGAGCTGCCGGGTATCCACATTACCATTCAGCCTTCGGAGTTCATCAAGGTAAATGTTATTATGATGCTGGCCTACCTCATCAGTAAAAAGCCGCCGCCGGAAAAAGGGTATGGGCTTTTCCAGTTCCTCAAACTCTCACTGATCATTGTCATTCCTTTTCTTGTCATCGCCAAAGAACCGGACCTCGGTACTGCACTTGTACTGCTCATTACCGGTTACGGTATTCTCTTTCTTATCGGTGTGAACTGGAAGATCTGGGTTGCCCTTGCCATTCTTGCCGGGGCAGGCGCTCCTGTGATCTACCAGTACGGACTTAAACCATACCAGAAAAAGCGTATCCATGATATGCTCAACAAACCAAGCTATCAGGTACGTCAGGCACTTATTGCCATTGGAAGCGGCGGAATGGAGGGTAAAACCAAGGAAGAGGCCACGCAGACACAGCTGAAGTTCCTTCCGGTCTCTTCCACAGACTTCATCTTCGCCTACCTGGGAGAGCGTCTTGGTTTTAAAGGTATGGTCACGGTCATTGGACTCTACATCCTCCTCATCTTCAATCTGCTCTATATTTCATGGAAATACAAACGCGACTACCTCATCAAAACCTTCGCCGGAGGACTGGCCTTCCTCATCTTTGTCTACATGGGTGTCAACATCTTCATGATCATCGGTCTAGCTCCGGTCGTGGGACTCCCCCTGCCTATGTTCAGCCACGGAGGAACTTCTTTCATTATCTTTGCTGTAATTTTCGGAATTCTGCAAAATTTAATTGCTTTTAAAGACTACAGTCGTTATACTTCCGACGAAAAAATTGTAATGCAGACAAAAGGTACGCCAGTACCATAAACGGGTCTTTAGCTCAGCTGGTTAGAGCACTCGGCTCATAACCGAGTGGTCCGGGGTTCGAGTCCCCGAGGACCCACCACCTACAACCTCAAATACACCCCTAAAATACGTTGTTTCAGTGTTTCTATAGATTTTTGTTTTTTATTTTGGCAACCTATTGGTAACCAATTATAGATAATTTTTGATTCGCCCATTCAATAATAGCTTGCTATATCTAACGGTCTTATATCCATTTTTTCCCTTTCTTGTCATCACAACTCCCCTCTAAAAGCCCTGTCTAAAATAGATGCCTTCAAATCTTTGAGGTGCTGCATCTTCTCCTGCTGCACCTGTTTCAGTTTCTCTGTCTTTTGGGAGAGTTGGTCGAGGTATTGGACGGTTTTTTGTTGGGTTTTTAGGGGTGGAATTATTACAGGATATTCTCTCATTGTTTTTAATGATACATTATTTATGGTTGATCCTGTTGCATTTTCTCTAATATATTGTTGGAAATCACCATTTTTAACAACATATACAATATAAAACTTATCTATATTGTCTTTTAAATTAAAATAACATGCACTTTTACCCAAAACACATTTTTCATGATTATATAAAGCAACATTTCCGATTGTTCCATTTATTGAAACTAAAACCGTTTTATCATTTAAGTCTTTTTTATATTTTTCATATTCTGATTTATTTATTTTTTTTGTATTATCTTTAATAAAAATTTTATTGTCCAATAAATTTGCACCATTTATAAAGTAATAATCACCAGTTTCATCATACTTAGGTGTACCGTGTAAACCATCACCAAGTTTTGTAACTATATCTTTTAATACTTTCTTCTCATACCTCTCCTCCAACTCCCCAAATACCTCATTCAACACAGACCCCATCAATGCCTCGGCTTCGTCGATGTTCTGCTGATGCAGGGCGATGGCTTGGTCTATCTTGGCAAAGAGACTGTCAAGCTTGGCAACGATGCGTTTTTGTTCTTGGAGGGGTGGGAATGGAATCTTAAAAGCTTTTAAACTTGTTTTACTTACTTCCTTAAAAGTTGTCGAATTAGAAAGTAATGTAATCTCAGGAGTAAACCTATTCAATACATAAGCTAAATATTTATTTAATAAATCATCATTACAAATAAAATTTGTAAAACCTTGATTTGTAGATACTTCAATAGAGTTTATAGCTATTTTTCCAATAGTTGCTCTACTGCTATAAAGTACTGTACCAATTGGCAGAAGCCTTGCTGAACTTTTAGCTAATCCCAATTCAGTAATTTTATCTTTAGAAATGTCAACATCTACTATTTCTCCTATTCCCCCCAAATCGGTTGGGGATAACCAAATAATAGTTCCATTTTCCCAATACTCATTATTATTTCTTTTTGGAGTACCTCCTCCAATCAAAGTAGTTATATCTCCCAACTTCTTCCACTCCCACCCTTCAGGAAGCACATACAACTCACTCATAAATACACCTTTTGCACACCCGTAGGGGTATCCCCTTGTGGGTACCCTTTGAATCGACCATCCATAAAACAGATCTCTTTTTCATCATCTCGGGCAACCACAAGGGATGCCCCTACATTATCTGCCCTATGCATCAATATCTTTACCCTCCAAGATCATCTTGATCTCATCCATCAACCCATCTATCTGTGCATTGTTCGCTTTAATGCTCTCTACCAGCTCCAACGGTGCTTTGTGTTCTACGACCTCTATGTTGTTCGGGTTCTTTGCAGAGATGTCATAGTCTACTATGTCATTAACATTGACTATCCACGAGTTATCGGTGAGCTTTCGCTCTTTCCATACCTCCAAAAACTCTTTGAAATGCTCATACTGTATGGGCTTGTTCTTGGTAAGCTTGTATGGCGGGTTTACTTCGTAGTAGAAGATGTCCGATGTACTCCCCTTGCGGTCAAAAAAGATGACATTGGTCTTGACCCCGGAGTACGGCAAGAACACACCCGCAGGCAGGCTGAGTATGGTATGCACGTTAAAACGCTCTAAAAGCTCCTTCTTTACCGCCTGAAACGCCTTGTTCGTCTGAAACAGCACACCCTCAGGGATGACCACACCACATCTGCCCTCCAGTTTGAGGTAGTTCATCATGTGTTGAAGGAACAGAAGCTCTGTAGCGTTGGACTTAATGGGAAAGTTCTGCTGTATCTGCTCTTTCTCTTTCCCCCCAAAAGGAGGGTTTGCCAGTATGCAGTCATAGCGGTCTTTCTCCTCCAGCCCTCGAATGTCTTTGGTGAGGGTATTGGCTTTGGCAATGTTGGGTGACTCGATGCCGTGGAGTATCATATTCATCACACCCATCACGTAGCTCAGCGGTGTCTTTTCGTTACCAAAAAAGGTATCTTCGTTTAAGAATTTCAGCTGCTCCGTAGAGAGTTCTCTCTGTTTGTTCGCTTTCACATCTTCATAGCGTATATGATTGTAAGCATCTATAAGAAACCCACAAGACCCCGCAGCAGGATCATAGATAGTCTCACCTATCTGAGGATCTACCACATCGACAATGGTCTTAATGAGCGGTCGAGGTGTATAAAACTCCCCAGAGTTACCCCCATCACTCCCCATGTCCTTGAGCAGTTTCTCGTAGATGAGTGAGAGCTGAAACAAGTCAGCCTGAGAATGAAAGTCCATCGCATCAATGATGTCCAGCACTTCCCTAAGCGTATGCCCATTGGCAATGCGATTGTCAATAAACTCAAAAATAGCCCCTATTTTATACTTCACCGACTTCACATCTGCCGTGATGGACTTAAACCCTTTCAAGTACGGAAACAACTCCCCATTCACAAACTCCAGCAGATCATCCCCGCTCTGAGCATTCATTAAATCCAACTTACCCTTAGCATCTTTAGGACAAGCCCAAACATCCCAACGGTATTTCTCGTCTATGATGTAGGTATACTCCTTGCCATCAAGCTCCGCTTCTTCTGCCTTATTGATCTCAAGGTCATTGATGAATTTGAGGAAGAGTATCCACGAGATCTGCTCCGTGTACATCATCGCACCGCTGATGCCATCGTCTCTTCTCAGGATGTCGGTGATTCGGTTGATTTTGCTTTCCATGGTTGCCTTTTTATATCTATGGGTAAATTTTACGGTTTTTTATACATAGGTCGTAAGGTATGGGTAAATTATTGGTTTTTTTACCTATAACCATGTTAAATTTTTTTCATTTTTTTAACATAGACCGTTTGATATGTTAACTTTTTCGTGTTTTTTTAATATAACAAATTTAAAAAGATGTTATACTAACATACTTGTCTGCTCCTCCAGTGAAGTAAGTTTACTATAGTTTCTAATAAGCTTTAGTTTGGTGAGGATAGGTTGTACATTTACATAAAACTTTCAATATAATATTCTGCCTCACTACAACATTTCATATTATAAACTTCAAATCCAGATTGATTTTTTGACATATAATTTCCTCGAGTATCTTTCTGTACACTACCATGTTTAGAGAAAACAATATATTTAAAAATTAAATTATCAACATTTATATTATAAAATCTTTTTAAAATTGATTTTAAATAATCCACAAAGCAACTTGTGCTTTTAAATTGAGCTATATGACCTTTGCTACCATCTTTTAATTCGCAAATAAAGACATATTTATTCCCCTTCAATGTGGTAAATATTATTCCGTCATTACCTTTGTCTAATCCTTTTTTATCAGTAAAATAAGGACTTATTTTACTGATTTTACCACACTTAGCTTTTTTGGAATCTAACTCAAATGCAAAAGTTACATCTTCTGATTCAAAACCAACCAAATTAACTTTTTTACATTTTGCACTATTGCTAGACTCTTTTATTGAAAAACAATTTTTACCATTATGTCGTGAAATATAAAAATTTTTCAACTGTGCCTTATCAGAAATAATATCTTTTAATACACTATACATTTCTACTCTTCAATATTAAAATATATATCATCCATTGAACTAGATAAATCATTTAGTACTTTATCAAATGTATCCATCTCTATTCCCATATCATCTATAGGTGCTTTACTCAGGTATCCAGAACTATTCACATAAGCAGATATTTTGGCATAATCCAAATTGTCATGTTCTTTATATCCATATTTTTTAATAATTTTTTCTTTATTGGCTATATTATGCTTCAACCTAATTAAATTATTAAATTCTTTAATCATATAATCACTATGCGTAGTAATAAATACATAAATTCCTTTGTTGGACAAATGACTTAAAAGTCTAGTAATTTTTCTATGATTATCTGGATGTAAATTTAACTCAGGCTCATCAATCATGAGTAAATCACCTTTTTTTGCACTATGCTTTATGTAAAAGAATAACTCAACCAAAGATTTAGTTGCAGAAGAAGCAAAATACATAGGTATCTGTTTTTTATTTTTTTTAGTAGTAAAATATACTTCTTTATTTACAACTTTATAGCTCCCTTGTAAAATATCTGAAAAATATTTTGTTATCTCTCTATCTGAATGAAGATAGCTTTTTTCTTTTGAAATACTACTGGCTAAATCTCTTGTATAATCAATATTATCTTTCACAGGTAGAGCATATCTTGAAATAGTCTCTTCAAATATTTTAAAAGGGTTTATATCTTTTCCCTTATTTTTTGTAATATGCTCTACCATAACATTTTTATTGATATCTAGCTCTTTATAAAATAGTGAGATTCCCGTTCTTTCACTGGTAATGATAAAAGGATTTTTAAAATAATTACCAAAATAAATTTTTCCTAATGCCCTATTGATTCCCTGATCTAAAATAAAATGAGGAATTTGCCTTTTATTATCTGTTGAAAGTGTAGAGATTTCCAATAAATTACTATCTTTTTCTTTTTTAATTTGTAAAATATCTTTTTTAGAAGATGTTAATGTAGTATTGATTTCAGAATGAATATCAAGTATAAAATCATCAATAATTACCTCAAATAAACTCTCTTTGAACCATTCTGCATCCACACTAAAGACATTTTCTAGCATACCTGTATATCTATCTGATAAATCGTTTAATATTGTTTGAATATTTTTTTGAAAAACTGTAATATCCAAACTACAAAAACCATTTTCTTCTAATTCTTCAAATATTTCTTTTTTTAAATCAAAATCAATCAACTCTTGCCACATAGACAAAAAACCATAAATAGAATACGTTATATAGGTTTTTCCTGTATTATTCTGACCACAAATAATTGTTAAATCATTTAATGTGATTTCTGCATCCTCAATAAGCCCAATATTTTTTAATCTAAACTTCATCATATATATCCTTTTTTTATCACAACACCTCTAAATCCAGATTCTAACGCAAATTCAAACTTTTTGATGATATCTATCTAAACATAAGGTGAAACACCTGCTTATCTTTTTTTGTACCTTCATAAATAGCATTATCAATACACCATCCACTATGACAGCTGAGGATAAGGCATCAAAGTAAACTTTTTTTCATTATATCTTTTGCAAGCAAAGAGATAAATGTTTCTAGGTTATTAAATTCTATATCTTTCATAACTCTCCCCTTTTTATATTAATTTTTATTTTAACATATTTTATTAGTGGCGCAATAGCATCACCTATAAATCTCCCTCTGTAACCCAAAATACCCCTCACGGATATTGGCTGCACCTTTAAATGCCTCTTTGAGTTCGTTTCTGTCTAGTCCACTAAGCTTGATGAGTGAAGAGAGTTTGTCGCTCCCCATCTCTTTGACCCCGTCTTTCTCATACCGTTCCAGTATGAAGTTCAAAAACTCTCGTACTTTATGGTTATGATACTTCTCTATATACTTTCGATAATGCACAGCAAAAGCCCTCTCACTCCGTGTCTTGATGTCGAGGTTGAACGCCAAGTGAGCCAGTACATCATAGATGTCACTCTCTTGGGCATCAAAGATAGCTTTGAGTTCTTCTAGTTGGACTTCGTCTATCTGCATGGCTCTTAGCTTTTCCAGCAACTCTTCACGCTTTACAGGATCAGACCATAGCTCCCTGAGCTGTGCTTCATCGTGGAAAAACTTGTCGAGTATGCCTACCAAAAACTCTAAAAACTCATGGGTTTTTAGAGGGATGCCATCCTCTCCTACATAAGTGGTCTCTATGTCTATGACTTTGAGCTTTCTTCCTCGTATGTCGATGGTGACTTTCTCTTTTCTTTTAGCATCGCTTTTACCCTCCGCATCGGTATCTGAATCTTCTGAATTTCCATAAGGTTGCTTTGGTTCTTTGACCTTGTCTGCACCTTTGTCTCCCTCTACCGTAGTGTCATCTATCTGCTCTTGGGGCAGACCATCCCAGGCATCATCATAAAAGAGATTGGTCGCACCTACAAAGTCTATGATGGTAAAAAAGTCTTTGCCGTCAAAGACCCTTGTACCTCGCCCGATGATCTGCTTGAACTCTGTCATGGAACGGATGGGAGCCGTTAAGACTACATTGCGTACATTTTTCGCATCTACACCTGTTGTGAGCATCTTGGAAGAGGTCAGAATGGTCGGGATGTCTCTGTCGTTGTTCTGAAAGGCTTCGAGGTAGTCACGCCCTATCTCTCCCTCATCGGAGGTGACTCGGACACAGTAGTCATTGTCTTTGACTGTTTTGTACTTGTCTATGGCTATCTTCATGTCTATGGCATGTTTTTGGTTCACACAAAAGACGATGGTTTTGTCCATAGGGTTTATCTGTTCGAGTATGGTCTTGGCAACAAGCTCTGTACGCTTGGGAATGATGACCTGCTTTTCAAACTTTTCAAGTGTGACTATCTGCTCTTCCAGTTCACCTTGCACGATGTCGTTAGGGTTAAACTTATACTCATCGATGTTTGTCTTGATTCGTTTCACCTTGTAGGGCGTGAGGAAACCATCGTTTATCCCCTCTTTGAGAGAGTACTCATAGACAGGCTCACCGAAGTACTTGTACGTATCTCCATTATCATCTCTTTTGGGTGTAGCGGTGAGTCCTAAGTGTACAGCAGAAGAAAAGTGGTTTAAGATCTCTCTCCATGAGCTTTCATCGTTAGCACTTCCTCTGTGACATTCATCGATGACTATGAGGTCAAAAAACTCAGGTGGATACTGCTTGTAGTAGGCAGTGACATCATTCTCTTCATCAAATTCATCTGACTTACGCTCTGCTATGGACTGATAGATAGCAAAAAAGACATTGGCATTGGTAGGTACTCTGCCACCTCGTTTGCGTATCTCTTTGCCATTGACACGGACGATCTCTTTTTCCAGTGGGTTAAAAGTGTTAAAGGCTTGGTCTGCCAGTACATTTCTGTCTGCAAGAAAAAGCACTTTGGGTCGTCTCTGCGTACCTGATCTGCTCCATTTGGCTTCAAAGAGTCTATAGACGATCTGAAAAGCGATGTAGGTTTTGCCTGTACCTGTAGCCAAAGTGAGCAAGACTTTGTCTTTACCATCTGCAATGGCTTCAAGCGTTTTATCTACGGCTATCTGCTGATAGTAGCGTGGTTTCATGTTGCCTTCAAAATGAAAAGGCTGTTTGATGATCTTCTCTTTGACAGGGGTAATGGTAGGGAATTTTCGCTCAAAGAGCATCTGAGGTGTAGGGAAATTTTCTACCCAGTCGCCTTTACCTGTGCGTAAGTTATGTTCATAGATCTTATGCCCGTTGGTGGCATAGACAAAATCTATTTTGAGTTTTTGGGCATAGTTAATGGACTGTTGCAAACCGTCCAGAGGGTCTTTGTTCTCAGCTTTGGCTTCGATGATGGCAAGATTGGTATTTTCATAGGTGAGCAGGTAGTCCACATAATACTGCTTCCCGCGCTTCCCACCAATGAGCTTACGCCCATCCGTAAAGTAATATTCACGGACGATGTACGATTCTAGCCAATTGCTGGATTTGAGGCGAGGATCGATAAGTTTAGCTCTGGTATCTGCTTCTGTATATGCCAAATTTACCTCTCCCCAATTTGAAGTAATAATATATTCTATCGTAAAAATATGTAGAGTTCTTTATATTAATCTAAGGTTTATGATTATTTCATTCTTTCCCTCTGCCCCTCTGGCGAAGAGTAGGTTTTAGGGCAAAGCCTTAAAGTAATATATTTATTTTAAATTCGTTCTCAAATTCCAGTTTATTACTCCTGAATGGCATATACTACAAAACTTGAGTAAGGGAAACAAGTCTTCCAAAGAATTATTACAGCGTATAGCTCTGCAAAAGCATCAAAAGATAAACAAAACCATGAAAGTTTCCTTTAGGAAAATTATAGTAATATACATTACAGTAATTTAGATTACCCTAATAAAAGGTCTTGCACATGAAGTTTTACAACAGAGACAAAGAGTTAGCCTATTTGAGAAAGATCGGTGAAGAGGCGAAAAGTACCTCACGTATGACCATCATCGTAGGGCGAAGACGGATCGGGAAAACGAAGCTCATCAAAGAAGCCTACGCCAAAAGAGTCTACCTCTTTGTCTCAAGGAAAAATGAAGCCCTGCTTTGTGAAGAGTTCATTAGTATTATCCAAAATGAACTGGATGTCAAAGTATTTGGAAGTTTCACCAACTTCAAAGACCTCTTTGAATACCTGATGGAACTCTCTAAGACCACTCCTTTCACACTTGTTCTCGATGAATTTCAAGAGTTTTTACAGATCAACCATACGATTTACGCTGATATGCAAAATATATGGGACAGCTACAAAGATGAGAGTAAAATGAATCTGGTACTCAGTGGGTCTATCTACTCTCTAATGAAAAAGATATTTGAAGATAAGAAAGAACCTCTCTTTGGACGAGCGAATCATAAAATATATCTCAAACCCTTTAGCGTAGAAACCCTCGAAGAGATACTAGATGACAATATTTCCAACTACACCAATGATGATCTGCTCTCTTTTTATATCTTAACCGGTGGTGTTGCCAAGTATGTTGAGTTGTTTGTAGACAACAAAGCCTTTACCTTCGCCGCGCAACTTGACCTGGTATTTGATGAGAACTCTCTTTTCATCGATGAAGGGAAGAACTTACTCATAGAAGAGTTTGGTAAAGAGTATACCACCTATTTCTCCATACTCTCACTCATCGCTTCTTCCAAAACATCACGCTCGGAGATAGAGAGTATACTCGGAAAGAATGTCGGTGGGTATCTGGATAGACTGGAGAATGAATATACCATCATCAAAAAAGTCAAGCCTATTTTTGCTAAGGAAGGAAGCAGGACACTTAAGTATGAGATCATCGACAACTTTTTCCACTTCTGGTTCCGTTTCATCTACAAAAACCGTTCTGCCATTGAGATAGAGAATTACGACTATGTTAAATCCATCGTTCAAAGGGATTTTGCTACCTATAGCGGCAGATTTCTGGAAAAGTACTTCATAGAAAAGCTCAAAGCATCTGGAAAGTTCTCTGCCATCGGAACCTATTGGGAAAAAGGCAACCAAAATGAGATAGACATCGTAGCGGTCAATGATGATGAAAAAAAGATGCTCATTGCAGAAGTCAAACGAAACCCTGACAAGATCAATCTGGAACTGCTGGAGAAGAAAGCTCAAAAGCTACTTCAAAAGCACAAAGGACATGAAGTTGTTTTCAAAGGATACTCGTTGGAAGATATGCGTAAAGAGGATCTGTTTAACTCGTACCATATCTTCTGATATGGTACGAGTAGCGATATTGGGCTTATTGGTTTATTGAATTTGAGGTATGCATTCCATATCGGGAGATATGGAACGAGCAAGAGCAGTATAGTGATATTGAACCGGTTAGTATAATCCACATGGCGGGTATGGTTGGCATACATCGCTATGAACATATGCTGCCATAAGATTACAGGAAGCTGAACAAGTGTGGTGAAAAAAGCTTGTTTGAGTCTGTTTGTTTTCATTTTTGTCTCTTTATCCATTTCCATAACACAAAAGGTATCCCAATAAAAAGTACCATACCTGCAACAAAGATCAAGCTGCCGATCACAATGGCACCTTCGGGAGGCGTACCCGGCGCATCGGTTGCAAAAACACCAAGCAGTGCAGAAAAGTACCCGACAATACCTATTGCCAGAATACAATAAAGCCACCACAGAATTTTTTGTACTACTTTCATTCTTCTGACTTAATTAACATAAGGATACACAAACCTACCACCCATAAGGCTCCCAGTATATCTTTCCTTGAATATAATACATATCCAGACATCCCTTCTTCGGCAGTGTTTTATCGTCTATCGTAAAACAGTATTCCAAACTTTTACAAGGTACTTTCTTTCCTGTTGCAACGTAACGGCAGGTACGCTCCTTGTCTCTATGTGCTTTTTTATATATTTGCAAACTATCAATATCGGCATGTGTCACCCCATCAAGAAACGGAAAGTTCTTTTTCCATGACGTTTCACTGCCAGTCAATCTTTCGAATTCTTTTTTTGTATATACTCTACCACTGTCTGTGATATTGGCAAATGCTTTCATATCTCTATCCAGAATATAGTGCATACTCTTTTTTATATTTTTCAAAACTACTTTATCCAGTGAAGTGTCACTTTTTGGCGGTAAGTGCTTCTGTTCTGTTACTTGTTCCTGCATGGTTTTTTCTTTTTGAATATCTTTTTTTGATATCTTCAGTAAGCTACGGATCCTCTCTTCATATGCATTTTTGATACACGAAATATTACTTCCACAATCATTACGTTTTTTAAGCCAAAGCTTTTGTGAAACATCTTTACTGCGAACCTTTGAAGCGCCATAAATTTCAGCAAGTTTTATATCTAATGCGCTCAATGTGTCATCAGTACAAATCGTATGTTCTGTTTTATTTAATTTTGGAGCAGTACACCATGAAGGCATTGCATCATTTATCTTCCCATCCTTCACACATCTTACATATCTGCTCTTAGACTTCATACTCATTTTGTCATCACCCTGACGGAAACGAACATACCACACAACATCATCATCACCAGTTATAGCTGTAGATGACCAGTAATTGTTCGAGCTACTAAAACCCATTTTAGAATAACACTGTTGATAATCCAAATCTTCAAGATTATTTCCTACATCATTAACAACCCCACCACACATTGTCACTACATCTCTCAATTCGTCAATACTGGGAAGTTGACCACCACTGGCACGGCATATCTTTTCAGCCTGTAGCCAATTGGCTTTGCATGCTCCACTATCAAACTTTCCTCCCTTTGCCTGACAAATACTACTGCTTGGACTGATCCATTTACTTCCTTTTGCCAAGTTCTCAAAATAGTCTGTAAATATGGGATTGTGTTCGATGACATTTTCTACTTTATGAAGATAGCCACAAGGCAACTCTTCTTCTGTTTCAGTACAATAGCCTTTAAGCTTTTTATACTCTCTTATAAAGCCTAGCATCTCTTTATCCATCTTCTCTTCTGAATCCATTTCGGAAACAATACCCCGAAGATTCATCATAAATACGTAACCACACACTCTTTTGTCTACAGCACATCCACGTTCAAACATATTTCTTGCAAACAAACCATTACCTGATGCCCAATAACGTCCTCCAGCCTCAATACACCCATCTGCATTGCCACCATAGCAAGAAGAACCATAATATTTCAAAGAACGCTTCTGATACTTTTTGGGATCCATCATTTCATTAACAACACCTGCCATAAAACAGCCGTCAGATGACTCGTTCTCACATGCAATTTCAAAACACTTTGCTGCATTGGCATAATCTTTCACCTTTTTAAAATGCAAACCCGATTGCAATACAACTGGCAATGAACTATCATCATTGCACTCCTCTGCACTTATATTTAGACTTAACACAAGCATACTGACTATCAACCTAAAAAGTATTTTTTTCATTTTCTCTCCTTTTTATGTAACACGACTTTATCATTTTTTCCCTGTTATTTTTCACAGCACACCTCTTCAAATATCTTCTGCGCCACTTGCTCTGCATACTCCCAGCTTGAAAAAAGCAGCGAATCTTTGATGAAATAGTCTACACCACCGTATTTGTACACGCTCAACAGTTCTTCTGCACTCGCAACATTTTTGGCCAGTCCGTATAACTGCTCATCTAGTTTGGCACACATATACGCCACTGCCTCCTCTGTACTATGAAACTCCGCTATTTTACAGGGATGGCTCTCCCCTTTCATAAAATCGTAGTTGTCTTCAGCCCATACTTCTATTATCTGACTCATTACCGCCTCTTCTCTACTCTTTTTTCACTCACCACTTCCCCCGTCTCTACACAGTAGGCACTGAGCATCCCGTACCCATGCTCACTCATGTAGCATCCCGTATCGATATTGACATAGTGTGGCTGCACATCGGCACCATATGGAGTAACGGTGTGTCCGAAGATGTTGAAAATGGGTGCGTTCTCATCAGGCTCTCGCCTGTTCCAAAGTGCCATCTCGGCAAAGGTCTTGTACATTGCATCGCTGTAGCGCATCCCCCAAACGGTGGCGATAGGTGCATGTGAGACGACAACGGGTTTACCTGAAGAGTGGTCTATATCGAGTTGTATATACAGTGGCAGCGAACGCATCCAGCAAATATCCTCTTTGAATATCTCCAGCCTCTCTTTGGCATCCAAAGCAACTACGGGCTTACCCTCTTGCAAGGTAATAAGCCCGTACGACTTGAGTGTGGCAATACCACCGTTGCTATACCAACTGTTATACGTTTTTATAGGTTCATTTTGTTCAATAAATAGGGCAAAACTGCTGCCGTATCCCGTCATCATCTCCTCATGGTTGCCCATCACACACCCATGTCCACCCTCTCGCACAAACTTCACCACCTCTGCACTTCTGCTGCCGCGATCGATAAGGTCGCCTACAAATATGAGCTTGGCATCGCTGGGAAGTTTTTCGACAAGTCTCATGAGGGTGTTGTATTCACCGTGAACATCACCGATGATGTAATACATTATTTTATTACCTCTCTTTTTTATACATTTCAAAAAGTTTATCTACAACCTGTCAATCCTCAAAAAGCTCTTCAGGAGGTATAGATCCATTGCTAAAACAAGCTGTTTCCTCTTGCCAGTGATTGATTTTTCTTAAATCATCCCAGTATGGACTTTGATACAATCTCTCTACAAATCTCAGAAACCGGTATCCCATTTTCTGCCTGTTTTAAAATTGATAGTATCTGTGTATCACCAAATCGTGACTTCTTCATAGAAAATCTTCTTATAATATTTTACTGGAATTTTCCACTTTTAGAAAGATTGGATTTTTAACTCGTACCATATCTCCTGATATGGTACGAGTAGCGATATTGGGCTTATTGGTTTATTGAATTTGAGGTATGCATTCCATATCGGGAGATATGGAACGAGAAAGCTTCCAGCCATACGTGCTCTGCCTCATCAACTTCTACACACATTTTACACACTATAGGTATAGAATGGAAATAAGTCAAATACTCTTAATATGGATCATAAACCTACTGACCAAGGGAAAAACAATGAAAACAAATAAAAAGACGGTATTTCTTCTATTGGCTTTTTCTCCCGCCATAGTGTTTGGGCACGGAGATGAAACTCATGAAGAAAAAGTAAAAACAACTAAAAGTGTAGTTCAAAAATCAGTCAACACTACCCAGAGCGCTCTATATGAAGAGATCAATAAATCATATCTGAAAAATATCAAACCGATCTTTGAAAAAAAATGCTTTGATTGTCATGCAGATCCGGAAAATACACCATGGTACTATACACTACCCGGTATCAAACAGATGATGAACTATGATATGCGTGAAGCCAAAGAGCATATGGATATGCGTAAAGATTTTCCTTTTATCTCTCACGAATCACCCCTGAATGATCTTAAAAGTATTCAAAAAATAGGTATGGAAGGCGGTATGCCGCCACTTCGTTATATTTTAGGACACTGGGATTCCAGATTAACCGATGCAGAAAAGAAGGAGATCATTTCCTGGAGTACCAGATCGATCAAATTATTAAAAAGCGAAAAGAAGCATAAATGATCTTTCTCACTAACTGACCTCCTGTTTTAAATCCAAACAGAGAGGTACTCAAAAAAAGATCGACATACTTGTAAATAAAACTTTTTGATACGCTATCACCGGACTACCCCATTAACCATTCTGTCCATGACTTCAATCTATGCAGCCTGTGTGGTGATGTCAGTATGAAAAGTACAGCAATGACAAACAGCCCCAAAAAGGTTGTCCATACCCATTTCCAGCCCAGTTTTTTCCGCAGTATCCATACAACACCCGCTATCATAAACAGAAAGAACCCATACGCCTCTGCACGATTCATAAGCGGATAGACATAGGATCCAAACCCCCATGAGAATAACAACAAGCCAAAAACAATCACACTGTTTGTATATTTTTGCATTTTACGTACCTTTTTCCATATTTTCATACTGAAAGTCATCCATGACTCTTCTTTTTCCAAAGCTCTCTGGAGCTGTTACAACTCCTGTGGCTTCAAGCTGCTGCAGAATTATTCCGGCACGTTCATACCCTATATGGAGTTTTCGCTGCAAATGCACTATCGTGCTCTTTCTATCCGTCAATACAATCTGCTTTGCCTGTTCATACAGCTTATCTAAAACAATAGTTCCACTTTGGGACATTCACCCCTCCTTAATTACAATCTACACTTTCTGTAAACTCTTTGAGCATAGCAAGGTATTTTATTCTGTTCACAGCTAACATATCATGATGATCGCCATTAATGAACAATTTACGCTCTTTAGGCTCATTTACCCTGCTATAAACAGCATCTGTTTTCATTTGATTCTCATTCAAGATCCTTTCTTGTGTTTTTATGTAAAATATTAAGATAGACTATTTAGATATTTTAGATGTCATAAAGTTGTTTGGAAAGTTGCATAATGGAGCTTTTGACAAGATCAGTGACTTTTGTAAAGAGCCAAAGTTTTAGAAAAATAGACAAGAACAATGAAAGCCGATTACCTGATAATTCCCGATATTCACGGACAAGTTAAGCAGTTTGATGCTGTAGTGCAATTGATCAAAGAATCCATACAAAAAGACAGAAATATACATATTCTGTTTCTGGGAGACTACATAGATCGTGGAGAGGGTGGTAATTTCAAACACTATAGTAAACGCTTTAAAAAAGAGGTCGAAATATATTATGAAGATATTGGTTCGAGGTTGGTTATTGAGAGACTCTTCGATCTTAAAGATTATTTTGATGAGCACAATATCACTCATACATTTTTGCGCGGGAACCATGAGCAGGAATTTATTAGAAATATCCAAATTGCAGAAAGCGGCAACAATCTTATAGCGATCCTTGAATCGAAGATGAATGACCTCAACAGAAAAACCTATCAAGAGATGATCTATACGCTAAAAGGCTTTACCCAAGAATTTGATCTTATGAAAAAAACAAAAACTTTTTTTGAATCTATGCCACTTTATATGTATGATAGAGAGAATGAACTCTTTTTTGTACATGCAGGCGTAGAACCGGGCATATCACCTGATGGCTCCGGTAATGATACTTACCTATGGATAAGAGAAAAGTTTTATATGTACACAGGTACCTATCCTGCAAGAATCATTTTTGGCCATACTCCGATAGGCAGTTTAAATGAAGATGAGAAGTCATTTTTAAATGTTTGTGAACCGGAAAACATTATTTTAAAAGAAGACCGTATAGGCTTAGACAGTGGAAACTATCAAAGGCACCCCTTGAATGTTTTGCGAATTAAAGACAGGATATACGAACTCATCAAGATTGATACACATGGCGTCATCGCATCCGCAATGCCCTTAAACTTATGAGAAAGGTCATCCTCTCTCATAGATAATGGGTTTTGGAGCAGCACTGACACTACCGTTATATGCTCGCATACCATTCACATATACATCCACAGCCGATGAACTCACTATCACTGTTGCAAGCCCACTACTGTTCGTTTTAACCTCCGGACCGCCATAAGCTTTTACTCTTTGTCCTGAAAGACCTTTTCCTGTTCTTCGGTCAACAACCATTACCTGTACTGCATATGCCATTTTTGCTCCTTTTTAATATCATAGTCGGCTTTTCAAGCACCTCTGTTTTTCCGTATATGTAATTTATTGCAATTTTTTTAGATAAAATAGACAAGTGCCTCAATTGACAAAATAGTTAATGATCAGCCCAAGAGTCACCATACCATACACCCATACCGCAATAACAAACTGCTGACGGTATGCCCTCTGTTCAAACAAAAGCCTATAGACCACCAGCATACTTCCTATAAACGGGAACCAGACTGCCCACATCTCTTGCATGTCAAACAGCAGCAGTATCGGCCATAACAGTCCGTCTACTGTACCAATGAAGAGCCCTTTGAACACTTGCCAGATAAAACTGAAAAACCCTCTGCTTTGCATAAGGGTGTCGATGAGCATCATTGCAAATGTCATAATGGCGGTTCCACCGTAAACAAGCCATGCAGAAAAGAACCATGGTCGTTCACGCATCGTCTCCAGCAGTGTGCCCAAAGCCACCTCTTCTTCAGACTCCTTTTGGGTAAAAGGATGCGATGACCTGCTACTGTACCCTGCTCTCATATACGGAGGGGTAGGATCTATATCTTTGAGTCCCATCTTCTATCCTTCTTTAAAGAAGAGTTCCCACACTTTTGCTCTATCCCCAAGTGCGACCCGATCCTGACAATCAATACAGGAACTGTTTGGTTTTTGATGCTCCCATGCAATCTTTTGCCCTTGATTTTCCAGAGTCATGCAGTTAATATAGGTATTTTCCAGCATTTTGTCTTTATATCCCCAAAATAGATTCATAAATTCCAGGCTCAATGTACTGACCGAAAGCATATTAAGCGGATAAACTGACGGGGACTTGACAGATATATCCTCCACCTGAATATATTTTCGTCTCTGAGCCTCTTTCTTCATGCTTTCGGATACAAAATCATAGGCGAACTCTGTCTTTTTGAAATAGACCTCTTCACAATTGAAACAGTGTGTCGCTGCCGGAACAACCACAACATTGCGCGCAGACAGCTCTTTGATGTTTCCCTGCTCTACAACAATACCGCTTGAACAGTCCAGGTACGGAATAAGATATGCCAGTGCCATTCTGTTAAGAAGATAGCGTGCTTTATTGCTGTCTACAGCACCTATGACCACATCACTGTCCTTAATGTAGTCTATCACCTCTTCATTAAAGAGGGTAGACTCAAATGTCTTGATTTTTAGATCAAAAGCTATCGGATAGAGTAGATCTTTTAAAATGTTGACCTTATATCTGCCAACATGACAAATCTTTCCTCCCTGCCATCTGTTCAAGTTAGTATCTTCCAGCTTGTCATCATCAATGATCACAAGGTTTTTTACACCAAGTCTCACCAGTGTTTCAGCCAAAATGGAACCGGTACCTCCCGCTCCCACCAGTGTCACCTTCAACCGAGAAAGCTCTTTTTGCCCTGCTTCTCCAAAACCAAGGATCTGTCTGTTATACATCTTCATATCAACAGTATGATCTTCATGGCTCTTATTTACAGGGGTTATATACTTCATAGGATACCCTACTACCACTATCTGATCAACAGAAGTAAACACTTTTGTTTCTTTCACATACCCTCTTGCCGCGATCGTTTTCTGCCCAAAGACCATGGTAAGCATTTGTGCATCTGGTTTATGTTTGGTAATCTCCGTATAGAAATACTCGAACAGTTTCTGGTCATTGGCATCATCAATACCCGAAAACCAGACATTCCCTTCTTCAAACGGATGGGAATGACAGCTTATGAGTGCCTGATGTTTTCCGTTGACAAACTGCTGAAAAAGTCCATTCACCAGATCATTTTCTATCTCTACGTGTACGGCGGAGACAGAGATCTCTTTTTCATCAAAGATGACTATCTTGTCTACCAAAAATACCGTATTACATGTATGGTGGCTGCTCTGTGCCAGGTTGCACAGCA
Organism: Sulfurovum indicum; assembly: GCF_014931715.1. Lineage (NCBI taxonomy): Bacteria > Pseudomonadati > Campylobacterota > Epsilonproteobacteria > Campylobacterales > Sulfurovaceae > Sulfurovum > Sulfurovum indicum. Next base: position 1,417,378 of record NZ_CP063164.1, read on the forward strand.
AAAAAGCGTGCTTTTCATTTCTGTCTGCAAGAAGGAGGCTTTTAAGCTCATCAAAGGTCTCCTTCGTAAACTTCACAATCGTTCTGTTCATTGCGAAACTCCTTCTACTCCCAGGAGTTTATAGTAAATGTAGTAACAGTAGTATGCAAGAGTATCACCCTCTTTGATGTTGTTTCTGTTAAAGTTCCAGCTGTTGTCATTGTAGTGAAAACATATCCAATGCCAGTTATTTTTGAGGCTTGACTCTACATGGTCACTCTCAAGAATGGCATGGTCATAAAGATGTGTACCGAATATCTTTTCCATTGCACCAATATTTTGAGAACCTTTAGGTATATGAAACCCAATTGGAGGGCTGTCCGGATAGTTGTTTAGAATAAAGAGAAACGACTCTTTGTCATACGGAAAACGGTAGGTGCTTCCATCTTCAAGTGTTGTTTTTTCAGGAAGCGGAAAATCCATCTTCACCCAGTGCTCTCCCGGGGTCTCAAAGTCATACGTGATCATCGGCTGATCGATGCCAAGCTCTCTAAAGAACTGAAGCAGATAGGGAAACTCCTTGTGCAGATAATACTCGGCAATATCATCTGCACCGTCAATAATGTTCCCCTGAAACGGTTTTGGTGTAACCGTACCGATGTTCTCCGGTGCCATTCTCTCCAGGTTTTCCCGGGTCATCACCTCGACCTTTCCTTTTTGTTTATCCTCTACGATGAACTCCTTTACACCGGACTCATACCCGGGTACTACTTCTGCCAGATTGACTGTTTTTGCCATGCTGTACTCCTTGTGCCATACTGCAAATAGTATCTGTCCGAACTTTCCCGGACACCTCTCGTCTTTCACATTAAGAGTATGTCTGAAAATTTTTGGATATTTTGGAAATATGCTTCTTGTCTTCCAAAATCTCTCTTAACTCATCTTCACACCTGCCAACATTCTGTTGGCTGACAATATTACTGTGCGATGATTATTTTTAAAATTTTGGAGGGAGTATAATTATTTTGAAAACAGAGGTAAAAAAGTAAACTCAGCCACTAAAGAGTGACGTTCGGATAAGAGTCTGTGGTTGTGATATCATTCATTCATCTACCGGAGGGTAATAAAGTTCTGAACGGTCGCCCAAAAACTGCTACTCACCCTCACTATTTGTCCCTATAGCTTCCTGACACTCTTTCATATAATCAAGAAATTCTTTGGCACTATTATCACCTGTAAAATGTATATACAACTCTAACTGCCTGATGGTCGTTCCCATATCGAACTTTTTCAATGACTTCTCATTCCAGTCCAGATAATCATTGAGTTTTCCTATGGCATCATGCATTTTATCCATAAGTACCAAAAACTCTATTTCTGTTGCGACTTCCCACCAGTCATCTTCATTTGTCTTCCAACCGGACTTATGCACCTCTTCATAGAGTGCTTTGATCTCTGATCTGGTATCGGTCTGTTCACTGTCGGTTTCCAAAGCATTGATAATTCCGATCAAGTAAGCAATATTGATCGCATCATAGTATCTTTCTTCTTTTTTGAGCCCATATGACTCTCTGTATGAAGCCTGTGCCTTCCCTAAAAGATCCATATCTATATATCGTACATCAGGTGGGTTCAGCGTTCCCTTTTCACTATACAATGCTTTACGTTTATAGTTTGAGGCGATCAATGTAAGTACTTCCGGCTCCTCCATGTGATATCCGGCAGAAAAATAAAGTATATTCAAGATATCCAATGCACCGTCCCAGTCTCGCACCCTCTCACTTGAAAGTAAAACTGCTTTGAGATGCTGAATAAGGTTGTAATGTTTGGCTTTATAGAGTGTATTGGAAGCAAGTAGCACATCTGTTATCCGTAGTGCATCTTCGATTTGGTTATTATCTTTAAGTAAACGTATCAGGGCCATCATAAAGTCAGGAGAATACCCTTCTATATTACCGGGGAGACTAACAGGGTCCTGTGTATCAAGTATTTTTATCTGCTCTTCTTCAGCCGGTGACATTTTAATAATATCATCAAAGAAAACCTTTTCTTTCTCTTCCCATACAGGAGTGTCCTGATCAAGAAGATAGGTATCAAGATGCTTCATAAACTCCTGTTCGGTATAGTAGTGTTCGGTCCAGACATCATACCTTAGACCAAATCCTTCACAGATTTTCGTTCTGTTCTTTGTCTGCAGCTTATTCCCCGCACCATTTTCCCAATTGTTCACCGCTGCCCTGGATGCTCCTATCTTTTCTGCAAATATCTCATAATGCTCATATTTGTCCCTGTATTTGCTTACCATACATTGAAACTTTTGTATATCTGTCATTTCTACTCTTCCTTCGCTTCTCTCTCACATTCTACGATAAAAAAGCTTTTATCTTTTTGTTCTGTATATACAACAATATCTCCTGTACCGCCAGTACCACCACTCGGTTTGCCATCCCACAAAAAGAGCATCATATTGCTTCTGTCTACGATCTCTTCCCCTGTTTTCAAATATTGTTTATCTCTATACTCTCCATACTTTGAGATATTTTCCTCGGTACACCCCTCACATAACGGTATGACCGTTGGTTTATCCATAGCAGTCATTGTCAGTGCTTTATACTCTTGCAGTGATTCCAATGAAAAATCTTTTTCATACAAATATGACGGCATGGGAAGCAGCACTTCATACCGAAGCTCAAGCTCTTTTGCGGCATACACGGCCAGCCTGTCTGCACCATCTGCCAAAGGCGAGACAACAATCACTTCTCTGTCAGGATTTTCCCTAATCAACTTCATCAATATTGATTTTACTTCCTCTTTATAGTCATCCATTTTTGACTTCTTCAAATCTCTATGTCCGGAGACACCTACATACAGTTTCTCTTTTAGATAATATGGTTTCATTTAGATTCCTTTTGTAATTCCGACATTTTCCAATACTGTTTTTGGATATTTTAGACAAGACAGCAAAATCTATGCTGCTTTGACACCTCTATACTCCATCACCCCATACAGCCTTAGGCTGCCCTGTTCGTACAAACCTCTTTCAGGATCTCCTCATAGTTTTTTGTCTGAGACTGCGAAAAAACCGTTTTTCTCTCTTCTGACATCCGCTCCTGCCGTATCTGCTCAAGTACTTTTTTTGCCTCTTCAAGTTCCATTTTTTTCTTCTCCACTGCTATAAGCTCATCGATCTCATCCCTGCTCAAACCGTCATTTTCCAAAATGCGCTGCGTTGCTCTTTTCGTCTGCATCTGTAGTGCAGCTGCATAGACTGTCGGTGGTCCGAATATCATTTTTGCAAGGATTGGTGCGATCTCCAAAAAGATCAGTATACCTTTGACCACCCATGAGAAGTACCCTACCTCTTTCCCTGTCTTTGGATCCTGTTTCATCTCATCCATAGCGATCAGACGGCTCATGGGACCATCTCTGAACGGAATGAACTCCGGAGAGTGTATGATCTCTTTGTAATGTGCTTCAATGTACTGCTGCTTATTTTTGGCAATATCTTCCAGTCTCTTCTGCACCCTTTTTAGCTGTGCCTCAAACCTCTTCATGATCGTCTTTGCATTTGCCTGCATTCCCTTCTGTACCTTTTGCTTATACTCTTTAAGCTGCGCATCGATTGCGGCAAGTGCATGTTCATTTTGTACCTGAAGATCTTCTTTATTCTTTGCTGACTCTTCTACCAGCAGTTGTATCTTGACATCGTAATTGTGCAGCAAGGCAGAAAGCTCCCGCATTTTGCCTTTGAGCTGATGCATACGTTTTTTATAGACCTTTGCCCTTCTTCCCTCTGTAGGAATTCCGCTTGCCCTGATGATCTTTCCGCCCACCTCGATCTCTTTGAGTCCTCCCACTTCTGCCTGATACTTCAGTTCAACTGCATCATATTCCTGCTGCATGGCATTTAGCTTTTGCTGTAACGGGTTGCGTGCCTCTTTCACTACCTTCATTTTTGCATGATACTCAGTATCTAAAGCAGCAAACATTTTTTCATACTCTTTTTCAACGCTCTTTTTCTTCTCTTCAAGTGACCTGACCACGGAATCATCACTCCATACCACAACACCGCTGTCAAGTGTTTTTATTTTCTCAATCAGTTTCTCTTCTGCCTGCTTTAAAACATCCTCTTCCTCTTCCAGTTTCTGAGCGTATGTTTTCATATCATCATACGCTTTCTTATTTTCCTTAAGATGTTTTTTCTGCATTGAGGCAAGCAGCTCAGACTCATAGAACTTCAACTCGAGAAAACTTGAAAACGTATAGGCCAAAAAGAGTGAGATACTGATACGGACAGTTATTTTTAAGATATTGCCGGCCCAAAAGCCTGTCTTTTTCCAAAGTGAGATCTGGGCACCATAGGGCATCTGCATAAACCAGTCCGACTGGTAAAATGCCCTGTCGAACAACACAACCACCAGCGCAACAATGGCAGAGACCACGCCATACAGTACATACTCTCCTGTTTCTATTATATTGCTGTCAAAGCGGACGCTTTTGGTCTCTGCATCAAAAAAGACATCTCCACCGTTCATGATAGTTATAGAGTAAAATGTAATGCCCCAGAGTACCACAAAAGTCAGTATCAGAGCATATCCTATCTGTGTTGCCCATATTTTGTCTTTTTGAGGACACTCATTCAGCATTATATTGTCTATCGCTGCTATGTCTCTTGCTATCTTATTGATCATCTTCATTGACCGCTCCTTATGTTTTGATGATCATACTCTTGCATACTTTTTTTAGATACTTTAGATACACCATATAGACATACTATCTGTCTCTTTCTCTCAATATCCTGCATCCAAAATATCCAAAAAACAGTCTGTAAATTCATAGATGAACCGGAAAATACTTGTCATCACAAATGACCAACCCATTCTCAGTCTTATATGAATTTATCATGAGATTTGCACTTAATTTTTTTCAAAGGAGCCGTCATGACAGCACCCATCATCACCAAGCATGCCAAAAGAAGACTCAAACAGCGTGCAGGACTGGCAAAAAGAGCACATGAAAAACACATATACAAGGTATTGAAAGAGGGAATGTTCCTCTACAGAAATAGAGAAAACAATGTTTTTTACATGAGGTATCATACCAAAGAGTATGTTTTCGGGCTGACAAAGCAGCTTGAGCCCATACTCATCACCCTCTATCTAAAATATCCATAATTTGTATGCGATAAATACACCATGCAGGCGGTGCCGACATCTGGTTGGCCGGAAACAACATATAGCGAGGAGTCAACAATGAAAAACAATACAACATCATTTATCAACACGGAAGAGACAAAAGCAGAAATTCTGGTAGAGCCATTGTCAGAAAATGAACAGCTCAGAAAAGCCGTCCAGTCCAAAAAAACCCGTTTGGGTCTTTTTAACGAAATAGTTTACCATAGAGAAGCAGGAAAAGCCCTTCGGGAAAGGATGGGGCAGATTGCCATCGCTCTTTTGGAAGCCCAGAAGGAAGATATTATCCATAGATTGATGCTTGATGGAGATATCCGCAAGAAAAAAGCCTATGGGATTTACCAGACACAAGTCAGTGAACTCAATAAAGAGATCATTAAAGAATCTGAACGTATTACCGATGAACTCAACGGAATGATCCAAGAGGGTATCAGTACCATATATCACAGAAGAGGCAGCTGGACCAGTAATATAAAAAATATGTACAAGCAGGGGTTGTTGGATGATGACTCCAGACAAAAAGAGCTGGAGAGAATGAACCGGTGGATTGACAGAAGTCTGGATGAGTTGGATGATAAAGCTATTTTATTTGCCAAATCACAGGCAGAGACTCTTGCACAGACACTTAAACTGTTAGACCAAAGAAAAATTGAAGATTCTATCTAAGGAGACCAACTATGAAAAAGTCACTACTCCTCATGCCACTTCTTGCCTCACTCCTTGGTGCAGGATGTTTCAAAGCAACAGATGATCTGACGGTCAATGCCCAGCAGATCCGTCTGATCTCAGACTCTCTGGGCTGGAAGGTCGGCAAGCTCAAATCTCTGAGTATTGCCGGGCTCATCAGGACAAAACAGGAGATTTTTCCGGACGGCAGTATCAAAGTCTGCATCCAAGAGCGGGATGGTGACCTGAAGTTCATCATGTACAGCAGCAGTATCGAAGAGAGCGACCCTCAATGGCACTTTTTGACGGCATCTAAAACGGGATGGTTTTAGATGCCCCTGTACTATATGCTTTGCAATAGTTCTTCAGCTTCTTCTAATGTCGATTTTTCTTCTTTGCTATGCAAACTGTTTAAAAACTTTATTTTTTCTTCGTATTGCAACTTCTGATACTCTATCAAATGTTTCTCATTCAATATCCGAATCTCTTTTGCATACTTTTTTTCCAGTTCTTGCAGCTTTCTTCTCTCTGTCTCTAAGATATTATAGAGCCGCTCAGTTTGTCTATCTGTCATAGAAGGCAAAATATCGAACCAATACTGTCGTTCATCATCATCCATACTCTCTGTTGCCAAAATCATTTTTACCAGGAGAGCATGTTTTTTCAACAACGCATTACTGATCATAAACTTTGTGCCATGCTCTCTTATTGTCGTTACACTATTGCTATTATCTGCCAACACCAAACTGCAAATCAAAATCAACCAAACAACTGTTTTCACGTTTTATCCTTTTTCAAGAGCACTTCAATCTCTTTAAAATATTTACTCTTGATACCTTTTTCCCCAAATATTGCAAAGTCCTCAATAATGACATCATCCCATATTTGTCCCGAGTCCAGTTTCAATCCTTTATTTTTTACATAGATCATTTTGGCTTCATCATATTTGCCCAAAAACAGCTTGGCATGTGCCAGATTTGTTTCGATCCATTTTTGTGCAGGATCAAGTTTTAAACCTTCCTCGGCACTTTTCAAAGCCTCTTTATATTCTCCTGAAAGCAACTGGAACCAAGAGAGGTTGCCAAACCGTTCGGCTCTTAACTTGTTAGGCATATCATCATATTTTTTCAGAGAATCCCTGGTAATCCGGATCGCTTTTGAGAGATTTCCGTTAGCTGCATTACAGGATGCCATATTGAAATAATAGTTAAAGAGAGTTTTCTCTTCTTTCTTATTTAAATTCAAATTGGTATCTTTCAAAATAGATATACATGCTTTTAGTTTTTTATTTAGATACTCTTTCTGTGTCGGAAACAGTTTGATCATTTTATCAACCAATACAATAGCCTCTTTGTTCTCTTGTAAAAGATAGCTGTATGAGAGCTGATTTAAAGCCCAGAAGTTATCATCTTGAATAGCAAGAATATGATTGATCTGTTCTTCTATTTCTTTTAATTTATAATCTTTAAATAATTTTTCTATTTTTTCTTTATATTTATAGATCATAAACTTATTTATATACAGGGAGCCTCTAAGCCAGTCAGGAACTTCATGTTTCCTGTTGATTTTTTTATAATCAATTTTCATCTTATAAATACCGTAAAAATACATATCTTCAATAGTCTCTTTTTCTTTGGTTGTATACAGCTCCGGATACTGGCTTGAGTGTCGATATAAAACCCTTGAAATCTTTACGATCTTCTCAATCCCTTCATTAAGTATTTGCTCCCATCTATCCTGGGTATACTCTTTTGCAAACCTTTCACTATTGACATAATTAAACACAGATGTAAAGTTCAATAAGGTGTCCAGTCCGCTGTATACACTGTTTTCTGTTTTGCTCTTAAACTGCTTAAACTTCATAAGCTTGTTCAAAAGTTCTTCGTTGGGCTCATACATGTACTTAAGCATGAAAGAGAGATATTCCAGGGTCTGACGATCTTTATCATTTACATTTCGATATCTTTGAAAAATATCCGGCAAATTTTGCGACAGGAGTGTTGATATCAGTCTATCCAGAGCTTTGAGTTGCTCTTTGGATAATAGCCACAGATCCAAAGAAAGCCTTGCCTCTAACTCCATTCCTACATATTTACTTTTTCTAAAAACTATACCGGTAAAAATTTTATCGAAATCATTTAACTCTTTTTCCTCAAACTTAAGCCCTAATCCTTTTTTACTAAAATACTTCGTAAGTACATTGATCAAAAAGTCTTTTCTTGTTACATTGGCATCCAGGTATGTTAGAATTTTCGATACTTTGTCTAGTTTATCAATATGTCCGTCTTTTGCATCATCATTCAGGAACAATACCCAATATGCCCCTATCATATCATTTTTTTGTTTCTCTATTGTTGCCAATCTGTCTAATGCTGTTTTTTCACTCTTTTCTGCCAGTTTTGCCTGTACTGTTGCCCTCTCTTCATTTACCTTTGCAACCCTCCACTGCCAGGCACTGAAAAGCCCAAAAAGCAAAACAACAAGAAATACTCCAAGATACAGTGTTTTTCTCCTCTTCTCCTGTTTCTCGTGAAATGCTATACTCTTTTTGATGTAGTTTTTCTCTTCGGTACTCAGCTGGTTTTGATAATCCAACAGCCAGCTGGAAGCTTTTTGCAGTCTTATCCCGCTCAGGTATGCTCTGTGCCTGGTGTTTGCATCTTCTCTGCTATACTCCTGCAAGGCTATCTCAAGCTGTGACTTGCCTACAAGAAACTCCTGCTCTTCCTGAAGCCAGTTCTGCAGCAGCGGCCACTTTCTGATAAGTGCTTCATGGGATATCTCTATGACCTCTTTGCCCTCTTCTGATTTTTTGATGAGAAGTCTTGCTTTGACCAGCTCTTCAAGAACAGCATATGCTTTTGCGGGCAGTTCTTCCCACAGGGCGATCCTTTTGATATATTCATTTTTACTGTTCACACGAACCAGATGGGGAATAAATGCTTCCTTCAGAGCACGCATGGTTTCCGCATCTTCACGGAACCCTTTTATTGCCTCTTCTGCTTTCTGCTGGATGATATGCTCCAACGGATTCTCTTCGCCTCTGGCGAGTGCCTTATAACCTTCCAGCGTAATCTGGCCACTCTTTCCATACTTTTGGTAGAGTTCGCTCATACCAAGCGCAAGCAGAGGGAGTGCATCAGTAGTCTGCATATCCTCCTTGATCTTCTCTATCAGCCTCTCATCGATATCTATTCCCGCTACCACAGCTGGATCTTTAATGATGGAAGAGACATTTTCCTTTCGCAAAGGCGTAAGTGCAAACAGTTCCATGGTCTTGCAGATAGGTTTGAGTGCTTTATCTGCCTGAAACTCTTTGAGGAAATCAGCTCTGAGTGTCCATATGGCAAAGAAGTGTTCCTTCTCCTTCAGAAGGTAGTAAAGAGAACGGAAAAACTGCTCTTTTTCATCTTTCTCTGCAAGAGAGTAGAGCTCTTCTGCCTGATCCACCGGAAACAAAATGGCACTTTGGGGGGAGACAAACTCTATCTCCGATACCAGGTCATCCAGCACCTCTTGGTAGTTCTCCTGCCAAAGTGCTTCATAAATGCTTTTATACTCTTGTTCTTTGTTTAAAAAAGCTGCCAAGTTCTTAGCAAATGCATACAGTGGTCTTCTGGTAGGTCTCTGTACAGGCAGCACAATCCACCTGTCGCTGTAGGAGCGCTTAAGCTGCGGAATAATGCCCGCTTTCAAAAAAGAGGATTTCCCCATCCCCGAAGCTGCAACAATATTGAGAAACTTTGGGGCATTTCGGTTTCTCATTGCATTAAGTTTTTCTATGACCTCCAGAGTATCATCTTCTCTTCCGAAGAAAATAGCTGCATCCTCCTCTTCAAAAGACATCATACCCGGATAGGGAGAACGGTGTCTGTCCCATTCAAAACCACGCTGTGTATGGACAGATATCTCCTTAAGTCTGCTGATCACCCTGCTTAAATCATGCTGATCCTTGGATATGTCACTTTTCTGTAAAAAACCATCTATCCATTGATCTACTTCATTATCGATACCATGGTCGATCACAACAGGAATGATCTCTTTCCCTAAAGCTTTGGCCTGTGTATACTCTGCAAAACACCATTTGGAGTCTATCCATGCCGGAGAGAGTATCAGCAGCATTGCATGGGTTCTTTTGATCTCACGGTAAAGCCGTTGTTCCCAATGCTCCCCTGTTTTGATCCCTTTTAACTTATCATGATCCAAAAAAATAGAGTCAAATCCTTGAAGTCTAATAGCTTCAACAATCTCATTTACCTTATCTTTATCTTTGGATGAATGCGAAATAAAAACTACTGCCACAACCCATCTCCCCCGCTATTATAGAAAAGTATATCGAATAGAAGTTGAAATCCTTTTGTATCGTCTAAAATATCCAATTCCAGTCAGTTACCCTCAATCAACACACATAAAAAAAGGAGAAAAGATGTCATTACATAATGATAAAATAAAAAAGTCTGATACAAAATGGATGAATGCATTTGAAAATACTGTCTGGTCTAAACTGAAGCGTAAACAAAAGCGTAAACTCTGTAAAAGATTTGGGCTTCTCTATATGAAAGACACCACACTTGATATGCTGACAGAACAGATAGAAGTGCCTGCTCTTCCTCTTGCATTTTGTATCGCTGCTATGCATAAACTCAAGCAATGGGATGTAAAGTTACTGCAAAGCAACCCATATAAACAGTTGTGGATAGAAAAGCTCACCTATGATCAAGACAGATGGGGGATCAGGCGCACACATACGCATACATATGGGATCTATGAGAATACCCCACTCTCTTATGAACAGCAACATTATCTGGAACAGCTGCTCAAAAGCTCTGTCTCTTTGGATAAAAGCAATAAAATAGATGTATTGACCTCGACGGAAACTCTCAGTGAGTTCCAGCTGTCAATGCTTATAGAAACGTTTGAAAGTGAGATGAATACCTTTGCGCTGCAATATATGAGTGACTCTGACAAAAATATCAAAAAACTTGTTCAAAAAGCTGAAGAGGAGTGGCTCGAGATAGAACAAAATCTAAGCTACTATGTATCAGGAAAAAACCATCCTGAAATTATCCTCGATAAACAAAAAAACCTTGTTCCAAGATCTATCAGATCCCACATAGAAAAAACGATCAAGGGACAAGAAGATGCAGTCAAAAAAATAGCCTCCCTGCTCTACTATCAGCAAAAAATATACCGGTCACATACCCACAAAAAGAAGATCCCGTTTGAGCCGCTTGACCCGGTGCTCATTAGTGGAAGTACCGGATCAGGAAAATCTTTTCTGCTTGAAGTCTCCTGCAATATGACAGGACTTCCCTACATTCATGCAGATTGCAGTACACTTGTCTCAGAAGGCATCAGAGGATACACGCTGAATGATATGCTGAAAGATCTTCTAAGAAAAACACATTATCGACAAAAAGAGGCTGAAGCAGCCGTTGTCATTTTCGATGAAGTGGACAAACTGCTTACACACCATGACGGGCAGGCCATCCTCTACCAGCTTCTGCGTATTGTTGAAGGTGCTGATGTAAGCATCAGCAAATCATACGGTGAAGAGAAAGAGTTTTCGAAGATCTCGACGATCTCTACACGAAAAATGCTTTTTTTCTTTGCAGGTTCATTTCAGGGAGTTATTGAAGAGAAAAAAAACCGCACCGGTTTCATTAGACCGGTAGACTCTACAACAGAGAAACCGCTACAAAGTAATGAGATCGAAAAAACAGAGCTCCCAAAAGAGCTTTTGGGAAGGATCAATGATATCATTATTCTCAACAGGCTGAGCAGGGAGGATTACAGGGAAATACTCCTGGAAAGCAAACACTCTCCTCTTAAAAAATATCAAAAGATGCTGCTGCTTAACGATAGGCATCTGGAACTCTCTCCTGAACAGATAGAAGAAATACTCGATCAGGCGGAACAAAGTCCCTATGGTGCCAGATCCCTCAACAAGATCATTAAAAACTATTTTGAAAAAGCACTCTATGAAGCACCGGACCCCCAGTAATCACTGGGGATTTTTATCAGGGTTCTCTCATCATCGAAACAGAAAAAAACAAATTGATGACCCTGTAAACGAAAATAATAATACCCAATGATCCGATAACAATGGCCGCTTCGCCCCATGACGGCATGAAGAAAACAATCTCTTTTACAGCTTCATACTCTCCGTATTTCTCAAAACCAATACCAAAACGGTCACTCATAGGATAGGCATTTCCTCCATATACAAAAATAATGCGTCCCAAATAGGTTCCTATAATAATGGAAACTGAAGCGATAACCTTTGCCAATTTGCTGCTCCGCTCTTTAAAAAGGAGTACAAAAGGTATTGCAACTGCCAATAGCAGATAGGCATAGAAGTAGAATTTAAAATCTCCAAACAAAATAATTCCTGCCCACTTTTTATCGATAAAGAGGTAGGCAGTTGCTTCATATGAACCTAAGGCAATAACAGAGTAGAGTGTGATTTTTTTGACAAGATCCATCATCGCTGCACACTTTGTTCTATCGGTGTTACGGTAAACAAGGAATGTATACAGCATCATCACTGCTGCAGATGCAGTAAATGCAGATATCATAAAGTAGAACGTTAAAAGAGGATACGTCGTCCATAAATGGCGTGCTGAATTCATATCGAAAAGTTTGGCTTGAACATAGAACTCCAAAAACTCTACCGCAAGACTCATAAGCAGTATCGGCAATGCCAGTTTTTTTGCCAAATTGGTATGATGGCTGAGTATCAGGTATATCTCAAGGACAATAAGAGGAATATATATGATATAAAGAGGCAGCATCAGCCACATACCGGAGTTGTATCGGGGAGAAAGCAGCATCCAGTGCAGATGAAGGATATTGAGGTCCACCAGGATCGTAAAGAGACCGGCAAGTATCATTCCAAGCCCCAGTGTCAGAAATCCGGCTGCTGCCCTTTTAATAAGCGTAATATTGAAAAGTTCTGCAAGTGCTACCAGAAATACAATACCGGAGCCTACATAGATCATATACATATAGTTGACAATATAGAGTGACCATGGTGCTTCCCTTTTGACCTCTCCCCCGGAACCGAAAACAGCTTCTTTCATCGCTGCAGCAACCTCTCTGTTGCCAGGGAAAAGACCGGCATCAAAAGCAGTAGCAGATACAAGAAAGTAACGATCCCAAAAGACATCTATCATTCCGATAAGAGCAAAAACCAAAAACCCGTATGCAATATAGATGACTTTGTCACCAAGCAACAGGTTCTTCAAAGAAACCCGGTTGACTTCTACCCCTGCTATTGTATATCTTGCCACTGGGAGCTCCTTTTTGTTTTTGCTTTTTCAATAAGAGGTTTAAATTCATCCCATGTATAGATATTGGTTTCCTCATTTACGGAATTCATGGCATAGTTCATATCATGCTCCGGCAGCAGATAAAAGAGTTTTGGGACCGTACCTTCATTCTCCTTGAGAACATAGAATTTTCTATGTTTAAGCAGCTGTACCAGTTCACCCTCTTCATCATCCAGGTCACCAAAGAGTCTTACTTTCGTAGGACAGGTAGCCTGGCATGCGGTGGTCATCTCTCCCTTAACGATACGTGTGTCATAGCAAAAAGTACATTTGTCTACAGCTACATGGGTGTCATCAACAAAACGTGCATCATAAGGGCAGGCTTCCATACATCCTCTGCATAAGATACAGGTCTCTTTGTTGCTCATAACAATACCGCCTATGGCAAAATAGCTTGCGCCGGTAGGACAGACATCCACACAGGGTGCATCCTGACAGTGGTTGCACTGTGAAGGGTGCAGTACTACAAAAGGTTCCCCAAAAATACTTTTTTCAGACTGTGTCACCCATATACGCTGTTTGTCAGCACCAAGCTGCACACCATTCTCTTCTTTGCAGGCGACTTCACACGCCTTGCAGTCGATACAGCTTTGATAGTCAAGTGCCATTGCAAAATTCATATGATCCCCTTTATACCTTTCTCACTTCTACCAGTGTTTCATGCATCGCTGCCGATCCGAAGACAGACTCAATCTTGTCTTCGATGATCATATTGTCACTGGCGCCATTCCTGTAGCCGAAAGTAAGTCCGGTTGATTCCTGACCGAAACCATGCACATAAAAAACGACATCTTTAATGATCTTTATTGTAGGATAGGCTTTGATATAGATGACACCTGCAGCGCTTTTCACCTCCACAACATCTCCATGTTTAATACCTTTCTCCTCTGCCTGCTCTTTATTGATCCATATATAGTTTTCCCGCATGACATCTAAAAGCATGATATTATTGGCAGTACTGTTCTGCGTCTGCTGAGCATGACGCCCTGTAATAAACTTGAATTTTCCTTTTGGGGTCTTTGTGTAAAGTTCCTCTCTCCATGTAGGCATAGGGTCTTGTCCGTTTTTGGCCATAGTATCCAGATAACACTCCACTTTTCCGGATTTGGTTCCAAGATTTTTCTTAAGTGCCGCCATCTCTTTTTCATCTATACATGTATCCTGTGCATCCAGTTTCTCTCCGCCGGGTGTCGTATAGTATTTTTTATCTTCCGGATAGTACTGGTATTCATTGGTAGAAAGTTGTCTGAAATAGTCGTCCATATGGGGATAGAACACACCTTTTTCTTTTAGTATCCGGTAAGCTTCTTCTCCATACTCACTGACTATACGCTCTTTATTAATCTCTTCCTGTGACTCCTCAAATGCTCTGCTCAGATCAAAATTGTTCTCCTCAAATACCTCTTCAAAACCATCACTCTCTATAGCTTCTTTGAGCTCATCATCATATTTGGCTGAAATTTCAAAAAGTGGTTTTGAAATTGTTTTGCTTAACCCCTTAAGAATGTCAAACAGTGCCTTGGTCTCATAAAGAGGTTCTATCGTTTTATTTCTGAGAACAATGGCAGGCTCTGCTCCTGCAAAAGATTTGACAGGGTCTTCACGCTCCAGATAGGTACACTCCGGCAGCACGACATCAGACATCATTACCGTATCTGACGGCATTGTGTCTATCGTAACGACCAAGTCCAGATTTTCAAACATTTTACGCGTTTTAGCTATATTTGGTATGGATTGCATGGGGTTCTGTTTATATGAAAAAAAAGCACGTAATGGGTAGGGAGTACGCTTTTGGGCTATCATATTCCTAAACCCTATCCATGTACCATTGGGTCCGATAAAAGTAGCCTCATGTTTGTCTATCCGTTCTTTGACATTGCTGTAAATGGGGTAATCCACAGTATGTTCTTCCAAAGGAAGTTTTTTCCCAAAGACAATGCCTCCTTTGACGTCTATTCCTCCGCCAAGCGCAGTAAAGATCGCCTGAGCGCGTCTGAGCTGGAAGTCCTGAAGACTCCAGGCCGTACGCCTGCCCTGGTAATAGATAGCCTTTGGGGCATGCGCCATAAAATCACGCGCGATCGTCCGAATGGTATGTGCATCTATCCCTGTGATCTTTTCTGCCCATTCCGGTGTGTAATGATGCTCCAGGATATGCTTTTTATACCTTTCAAAGTGATTCATATTCTTAGAGACGAATGCTTTGTTATAAAGTACCTCTTTGATCGCCACATAGGTAAGCGCCAGGACAAAAGCAAGATCGGTACCCACCTTGATCCCAAGCCATTTGTCCGCATGTTGTGCTGTATTGGTATAACGCGGATCGACCACGATCAGTTTAAGACCTCTTCCTCTGGTACGCTTGAACATATCCATTGTATCCGGGGTCATTATAGCTTCTGCTCTGTTCGCACCGGCCATAATGACATAAGAGGCATTTTCCATATCTGCTTTTCCATAGGCTCCCAAAGTGAGAGCATAACCTGCTGTCGTGGTCTTCAGACAGATAGAAGAGTGGTTTACAAAATTGGTAGAGCCCAGCATATCACCCATAAACTGTCTAAAGGTATGCTCTCCCATCCCTTCACCTGCACAGTAACCCAACGCAGAACGGTTATCTTTTTCTTCATCCAGTATCTGTTTAAGCCCTTTGAATTTCTCTGTACCATTGAGTATGGCCTCATAAGCCTCCTCCCATGTTGCACGCTTAAATCTGCCGTCACCCTTTTCTCCTATTCGTATAAGAGGATATTTGAGTCTGTCCGGATCGTAAAGAGCATGTATGCCTGCATCACCTCTGGCACAAAGCATATTCCTGGATTTCGGAAAGTGGGGGTTGGGATCAAGTTTTTTAACAATACCCTCTTCTACACGAGCAAAAACTGTACACTTGTTGACACACATTTCACACACAGTGGCAACTTTCATATTCGTATGCGAAACACGCTTCTCCTCAGCCAAAAGAGTACTCAGGGAAGCTGTACTTCCTCCTATGACACTCAACGCCACAGAACCCTGTAAAAATTTTCTTCGCGATATCTCAACTTTCATTTATCCCTCCGGTATAAGAACACACTGTCAAACTCATATATATTTTATAAGGTATGATACAAAAAAATTATACAGAAGAGCTTCCGAACAGTTTTCTGGCCATAAAAAAGCCGGTTTTAAACAATCCGGTTCCGTCCAAAAATGTTTTCACATATTCATCAAATGTAACACCTCTGAATGCAAGATACTCCTCAAGGTATTTTTCAGATGCTTCGATACCGCCTTTTTTCTCTTCTTCAAGCAGTGTTGCATAGAGTTTTGTCATGCAGTGACGCGCCCGTGGCGACATAGGTGACTTATATGAAAAATATTTGCATCCTCCATCTTTATCTCTTGAAAAGAGGTAGACTCTGTTCGCAAACCAGTAGTAGCCGCCATCTTTCGCATGGTTAAAAATAAAACCGATAAACTCTTCCCCGTTCTCAAGTGCATCCCACATCTTCTTAAATATGATTTTCGGCATATCCGGATGCCGGACAATATTGTGGTTCTTTCCAATTAATTCAGACTTTGTATAACCTGATATTTTTTCAAAGTCCGCACTTACTGAGACAATAATACCGTCCTGGTTGGTACTTGTAGAGTAACTGCCATCTTCCGATACCTTAAGTTCTTTGGTCAACATGATTCATCCTCCAGATTTGTTCACTGCACAGTCAGATAAATTTTGGGAACTATATGATACTACATCGTTCAATTCTAAATATGTAAAACCCCAATGGACAGAAAATATCTGACTGTACACTAAACAACTACTATGGTAAATATTTGAACTCTCTTCTCAGTAGATCAGATAGTAGTATACGGCTATGTCTATAATGCAACGTAAAATAAGGAGTAATATGAAGTTTATATTCCAGCCATATACTAAAATCCAACCTTGCGAGCATCATCAATGAATACTCATTCATTATTATAATCTATGCTAGCTTAAATATTTATATAAATATATTTTATTTCTTTGTTAAATTTAAGTCTATAATATATTATAAATCAAATTATAATATTTTATGGACAAAAGATACTTTTTTTCTCATCTATAATAAAACAACAAAGCGCTTTAATGCTCTGCAGAATCATACCCTCAGTACAGTTCACCTTTTTTCAGTTTTTGCCAGAAAAAGAATTCTTGCCCGATGTCACACCGATTGTAATGACGCTATAAAGTCTGCATTGTTCATATTCTCTTTTAAAAACCTGGTCAAGCCTTTTCGTTCACTCCCAAGATACTGTTCTATGATATTCTCAAATGTACGGTGAATATCTTTTGGCAATATTTTGATTCCGGTCTTAAGACCGAAATTTGAATTTTCTCCTTCAAGGTTCCCTCCCAAGATAATTTCAAACCCTGCAACAGTATTTCCCTCCTCATCTTTAAATTTTATACCTGACAATCCTATATCGACAATATGCGGGTGGGCACAGGAATTTGGACAACCGTTAAGGGATATTGATACATTTTCACTAAAATCAGGAAACCTTTTTTCCAAATATGACGCCAGCTTTATTGCTTCATCTTTTGTTTCAACAAGTGCGAACTTACAGAACTTGATTCCTGTACACGACAGTGTTCTGGCCTTGAACGGACTTGGATTTACTTCAATATTGATATCAAGCAGATCTTTGGCCAGTTTATCCGTATTCTGTTCCGGTACATCCAAAATAATAAAATTTTGCGTATTTGTTGCTTTAATGGTCGTTGCACGATGCTTCTCCAATATGTCAGCCAGATCAGATAGCCCATCAGCCCCAATATGCCCTCCATTGACAGCACAGCCTACATATGACTCCCCTTCTATCAGTGATCTATGTATGCCAAAATGCTCTCTTTGTGCATAAGGCGTAGCTTTGAAAAGCGGCTTGTCTATAAACTTAAATCCCAGTTTCTCTTCCGTATATGCTTTAAACTTCTCAAGTCCCCATTCATCGATCAGATGACCTAAACGTGCTTTTTTTCTGCTCTTTCTTAATCCATGGTCTCTATAGACAGCCGTAACTGTTTTGACGACATCAAGTACATTTTTCTCTCTTACATATCCCAAATGAAGTGCTATTTTTTTATTCGAACCCAATCCTCCGCCGACATTGACTGCGAACAATACACCATCATCCGTATGAACTGCAGTGAACGACAGATCCTGTATCTCATGTCCCATACAATGCTTGCCGCAACCAGATATACCTATTTTATATTTTCTCGGCAGATTGACAAAATCGGGATTACCTCTTAGGTAATTATTGATCTCATGCACCAGGAAAGTAGTATCATAGATTTCATCCTGATCTATGCCGCTCACAGGACAGGTAACAATATTTCTTGGTACATCCCCTGCTGCGAATACCGAACTCAGTCCGACACTCTTGAGTCTCTCAAAGATTTCAGGCAGATCCGCTACCTTTATAAAGTGAAACTGTATATCTTGTCTTGTTGTAAAGTCTGCCGTAGATCTTCCGAAATCGCTTGATATTTTTGAGAGACATCTTAACTGTTCTACATTGATAACACCTTGTTCCAGCTTTACTCTTAACATAAAATAGAGTGTAGTGTCATCTTCATCCTGTAAATTTTTATTTTGTGTGTAGAGTCCATACCATTTAAATCTGTCAATATCCTCAGGCTCAATCTCTTTATTACCTTTGGCATACTCATAAATATCAGCCAATACAGACAAACCGTCTTTTTCAACTTTAATTCTTTCTATACGCTGCGCTGCTGTTTCTTTAGCCATAACCTTATCCTATGTGATAATTTTACTTTCCCAGTGAGGAAAGTGCTTTCTTACCAGTGCATTGAACTCTATCTCAAAATCAGAATATGGTGTCTCTTTTTTACCTTGATCTTCTGATTTGTTCCGTATCATTCCTGCACCGACAGTATTGTTCGTAATTCTGTCAATAATAATAAATGACCCCATTGCCTTATTATGATCGTAAGGGTCAAATGCTATGCTTTGTTCCAGATCCAGTTTTGCTCTTGCAATTTCATTAAGCTTGAGCATATTCGTACTCGACTCTACCAGGGTGTTTACATCTGTTTTATAGTAAAAGTGATCTATCGTACCAACGGTTTGTGTTGAGGCTCTTTTGATAAAATAGCGTTTACCCTTGATAAGAGGCTCTTCACCCATCCACACAATATCTACATCCAGACTGGATGCATTGTCAGGCTGTTCATCACTTTTTACTATTACATCTCCTCTTGATATATCTATCTCATCATTAAGTGTGAGTGTAACAGCCTGTTGTGCCTGGGCATATTCTGGGTTTCCCTCATAAGTCACTATCTCTTTTACTGTTGAGCTTTTTCCGGAGGGCAATACTGTTACTGCATCTCCTTTTTTGATAACACCGGACGCAACCGTTCCGCAAAAACCTCTAAAATCAAGATGGGGTCTGTTGACATACTGTACCGGCATTCTGAAATGCGTCAGATCCTGATCCTGGTCTATTTTGATAGTTTCAAGAATATACATGAGTGTCTCACCTGTATACCAGGGAGACTGCTCGCTCAGTGTCACGACATTGTCGCCATTAAGTGCAGAGATCGGTACGATCGTTATATCTTCAGTCAACCCTACCTCCTGTGCAAATGTCAAATAGTCTCTTGATATCTCATCATATCTCTGTTGTGAGAAATCTACCAGATCCATCTTGTTCACAGCAACCACGATATGTTTGATACCAAGCAGTTTGGCAATGAACGAGTGTCTTCTTGTCTGTGTCTGTACACCATATCTGGCATCAATAAGTATGATCGCCAGATCCGCAGTAGAGGCACCCGTTGCCATGTTCCTTGTATACTGTTCATGTCCAGGCGTATCCGCAATGATAAACTTTCGTTTATCAGTCGTAAAGTACCTATAGGCAACATCAATGGTAATGCCCTGTTCACGTTCACTCTGCAAGCCGTCCACAAGCAGTGAAAGATCAAATTCCCCGTCACTGCTGCCGGATTTTCTGCTCTCTTTTTTGATGCTTGCGAGTTGATCTTCAAAGATCATTTTGGAGTCATGCAGGAGTCTGCCAATAAGTGTAGACTTTCCATCATCAACTGATCCGCAGGTAATAAACCGCAATAACTGTTTGTTTTCATGCTCTTTTAAATAGCTTTCTATATCTGTAGCTATTTTTGTTTCTTGTTCAGACATTTTAAAAGTACCCCTCTATTTTTTTCTTTTCCATTGAACCTGCCGAGTCATTGTCTATGACCCTGCCCTGTCTCTCACTTGTTTTTGCAAGAAGCATCTCTTGAATGATCTCCGGCAATGTTGTTGCCGTTGACTCAACTGCACCGGTAAGAGGATAACACCCAAGCGTTCTGAAACGTACCATCTCCTCTCTGATGACATCCCCTTTCTCTATAGGCATTCTCTCATCATCCACCATGATCTTTACACCATCCTTTTCCACTACCGGTCTTTTTGCAGCAAAGTAGAGTGGTACAATAGGTATGCTTTCAAGATAGATGTACTGCCATATATCCAGTTCTGTCCAGTTGGAAAGAGGAAACACCCTGATAGACTCACCCTTATGTACTCTTGCATTGTAAATATTCCAAAGTTCCGGTCTCTGGTTTTTGGGGTCCCATCTATGGTTTTTGTCCCTAAAAGAGAATATTCTCTCTTTCGCTCTGGACTTCTCTTCATCTCTTCTTGCACCTCCAAATACCGCATCGAACTTATACTTGTCCAGTGCCTGTTTGAGCGCCTGTGTTTTCATCACATCTGTATGTACTGCCGAACCGTGTGTAAAGGGGCCAATATTTTTTTCTATACCTTCCGGGTTTGTATAGACTAAAAGTTCAAACCCCTCTTCTTTCGCACGTTTGTCCCTGAACTCTATCATCTCTTTAAATTTCCACTTGGTATCTACATGAAGCAGAGGAAAAGGAAGTTTTGCCGGAGCAAATGCCTTAAGTGCCAAATGCAGCATAACCGCAGAGTCTTTTCCTACAGAGTACATCATCACCGGATTGTCAAACTCTGCCACCACTTCTCTCATAATATGTATCGACTCGGCTTCAAGCAGTTTCAAATGTGTCAATCGTTCTGTACTTATCATCTTTTTCTCCTAATGTTTCGTGTGCAGTCCGCACTCTTTGTGTTCAGGGCTTTCCCACCACCATCTTCCTGATCGTATATCTTCACCCTCTTCAACGGCTCTGGTACAGGGTGCGCATCCTATGCTCGGGAAACCCTGGTCATGCAGTTTGTTATAGGGGACATTGTGTTCCTTAATATACTCCCAGACCTCTTTTTCACTCCACGCTATAAGCGGATTGACCTTGATGACTTTAAACTTCTCGTCATATTCGACCAAGGGCATCTGTTGTCTTGTAACGCTTTGTTCGCTGCGTAGACCCGTGATCCAGACATCCACATCTTTCAGTGCCCTCTTAAGGGGTTCTACCTTTCTTATGTAACAGCAGTTTTTTCGTTTCTCTATACTTTCATAATGACCATTTACACCTTGCGTTCGGTAAAGCTCCTGAACACTTGACTCTTTTGGAAAATACACAGCAATTTTGGTGTTGTATTTTAAATTTGTCGCATCCAGTACATCATAGGTTTCAGGATACAGTCTTCCGGTATCCAGAGTGAAAATATATGCATTGGGATCTATTTTCAAGATCATATCTGTCAGAACCTGTCCCGCCGTACCTGTACTCGAGGAGAGTCCGACTCTATTTTTATACTTTTGTAAAAGATATGTCAGAATTTCATGAGCAGAAGCATTTTGAAGTTGTCTGTTCAACTCATCTATCTCTTTTTGCATGCTTGTCTCCTTTGTGCAGTCCACACTCTTTGTGTTCAGGGCTTTCCCACCACCATCTTCCTGATCGTATATCTTCACCCTCTTCAACGGCTCTGGTACAGGGTGCGCATCCTATGCTCGGGAAACCCTGGTCATGCAGTTTGTTATAGGGGACATTGTGTTCCTTAATGTACTCCCAGACCTCTTTTTCACTCCACGCTATCAGCGGATTGACCTTGATGACTTTGAACTTCTCGTCATATTCGACCAAGGGCATCTGTTGTCTTGTAACGCTTTGTTCGCTGCGTAGACCCGTGATCCAGACATCCACATCTTTCAGTGCCCTCTGCAAAGGCTCTATCTTCCTTACAAAACAACAATGTTTTCTTTTTTCAATACTTTCATAATGTCCGTTGACCCCCTGCGTTCTATAGAGTGCTTCCACATTTGAAGCTTCTGGAAAATACACAGCAATTTTGGTGTTGTATTTTAAATTGGTTGCATCCATCACATCATAGGTTTCAGGATGCAGCCGCCCGGTATCAAGCGTAAATATATGCGTATCCGCATCTATATTCAATATCAGATCTGTCAAAACCTGATCTTCTGCACCAAAACTTGATGAGAGTGATACTCTATCTTTATACTTTTCCAAAAAATACTTCAGTACCTCATGCACTGAAGCATTCTGAAGTTCTTTATTAATACCTTCTATCTGTAACTGCATCTTTTCTCCTATATCACATAATCATCTTTGGTCGGCTTGTATTTACCCAGGCTGATTTTGTTCCATGCTCTTTCATGGTAATAATATAAAATCATCTTGGTAACCAACTCAATTGACCCGATCGAAGCTGCCATGGTCAGATTACCGGTAACAAGGTATGAAATAACAATTGTGTCCAATGTACCCAACGCTCTCCAGGAGACCGTTTTGACAATGGATCTATACGCTTTCTCTTTCAATGTTGACCCTTACTTATTTAATCTATATTTTAAAATTCACAATGAGACTATTTCAATTCCTTTTTTCCAGACAAACTCATATAGTTTGCAGCCAAAACAGATATTTCTGCAAACTTCAAAGCTTTTCCAGACCAACAATAAAAAAACAGACATATATCCCAGACCGGAATGACCATACAACTCCAGAATCAGAGAGAGACTTGTCAATAAAAGTGCCAGATGTGCTGCGAACTCCTTCTGCGAATCTTCACTACTGTTACTTTGATAATTTGATACATAACCTGCCATGAACTCCAAAGGGCTGAACAGAGGACTTATATACAACCGAACAAAAAAATGATAAGTCAATAATATCAACAGAGATATATAGCCAGACAACAGATAGGCCATGACAGTCATCACAACAAACACCGCAACAATTCGTGTATGACCTTTAGCTTCAAATCCGTATTCTCTATGTGTAATACTGTTCATATTAAATCCTTGAATTAAATTTAGCAGTGAATAAATAATCATTCATTATATGCCTGCTTCAATCGAATAGTAGCATGTAAATTTTTATTTGTCAAGTAAATCTATAGTTTTTATCAACATTAGATCCTGGCACACTTCTTTTTTATAGTCCATTATTCAAAAAACAGAATACTCATCCTTCTTGGGAACATTTAACAGATACACTTATGCACAGCAGAAATATCAAATCGGGTATCAGCTCCCAGAAGGTCGCAGACAGGAGGTTGGAAAAGAGACTAACGCAGGTATGGCTTGCAGTTTTTTGTCAGTGATCATACGAAAAACAGACAGAAGTTCAAATAGAGTTGCAGTTACTGTTGGTTCTATATGGAACATTCACGGATATGTGCCATGGCAGAAGAGTAGGTTTTAAAACAGAAAAGTGAGATAAAGCTGCCCATCGAACAGCAGCAGTATCATGACAACTATAAACAGCCACACGGTTCTGTGGACAGCCAACCGTCATCAAAGATCTCAGGCAGACACAATACTGCCTGATATACAGTTAAACCAAAACTTTTGGAATAAGGGAATTGTTCCCAGGAGTTGTTTTGTCCGCTCTCAGAGAACAATATGGACTGTTGTACCCTCATTTAATACAGAAGCGATATGCATTTCTCCGTTATGCAGTTCAACACTCTTCTTGACAAGAGAAAGCCCCAGTCCAAATCCTTTGATCTTTTTGTTTCTTGAACTGTCGACCCTGTAGAACCTGTCGGTTACTTTTGACACTTTTTCTTTGGAAATTCCTATGCCTTCATCCTTAATGATGAAATGTATCCTGTTGTCTTTCCTGTAAAGTGAGATCGAAACACTCTTTCGGTTTGGTGTATATTTCAGTGCATTGTCTATAAGGTTTGTGAAAATGATCGATAAAAGTATGGAACTTGCTTCTGTTGCAACCGGTTCAAGTATTTGTATGTTGAGTTCCAACTCTTTTGCTTTAAGTAGGGCATCATACTTTTCCAGTACGTTCAATACCATAGCATCAAGATGGCACAGTTCAAATGTCTGATCAATGTTCTCTTTCGTGTATTTGGTAAGCAGCAGTAAATTCTCTACAATATGCTCTATCTGCTCTGCCTCATATGCTATGCTCTGTAGACTCTGAATATATTCATCAGGCTCACGCAGTTTACGAAGGGTTATCTCTATTTCCCCTTTGATCGCGGTCAGCGGTGTTCTCAGTTCATGTGAAACATCACTGTTGAAACGGTTTAGGTTTTCAACTCCCTCTTTCAATCTGACGATCATCTCATTAAATGCTTCAACCAGTGCTTTGATCTCATCTTCTTTGTCAGGAAGGGCAATGGTTCCGGAAAAATTGTTGACACTGATCTCATTTGCTGTTTTGGTAATATGTCTGAGAGGCACCAGGATCTTGTCGATCAATTTACTTCCCAAAAACAGAAGTATTAAAAGAAGTACAGGTATCAGTGCAAGTAGCGTATCTATAATATCTTCGATCGTATTATTGATCTCATGGGTTGTTACGATCAATTTGCCAATAAAAGGTTTTGACAGTGTTAAGACATAGACTCCTTTGAGATATTTCTCAGATTTAAGCATCACAAACCGATCAGTGTAATCCAGATAGAATTCAGGGTTTTTCAGATGAAAGTTTCTACTTTTCCCAATCAGTTTACCTTCTCTGAATACCGCTGCTTCATAACCCTGCATCAACTCTTTCTGTAAGAGATGATCTATGGACTCTCCTGCTGTCAGTTTATCTTCTGCTTGAATGGCCTGCTTGTAAAGTTGATTCTGTATTTTTAATGTAATGCTCTGTTCAACAACATAATAAAAAGAAAAACTGAACAGTATTAACAATACAGCACTCACACCACCAAACCAAAACAACACCCTTCTCTTTAAGCTATTGGCTTTCAATTTTATATCCCAACCCCCTGAAACTTTTGATCAGGTGCTTCCCTATTTTTTTTCTCAAGTGATAAACCGTTACCTGTATGACATTGCTGTTGATGACTGTATCACTGCTCCAAAGCTGCTCTTCAATCATGGCATTGGTTACCATATTGTTCTTATGTTTGACAAGAAAAAGCAAGAGCTCAAACTCTTTTTGACTCAAAGTAATTGTTTCACCCTCTTTGTAAACGGTTTTTGCATCAAGATCAAGTGTTATATCCTGGATACTAATGGTATTACTGCCCTCCATAGCACTTCTTCTATACAATGCACCTACTCTTGCCAGCAGTTCTTCATAGGCAAAAGGTTTCACCAGATAATCATCTGCACCTGCTGTCAGAACTGCTACCTTCTCTTCTGTTTCACCCTTTGCAGTAAGCATAATAACCGGTGTTTTTATCTGCTTATTTCGTAAGCTATGCAAGATTTCAAGCCCATTTTTACCAGGCAGCATCCAGTCAAGTATAATGATGTCATAACGATTCGTACTCGACATATACTCACCCTCTTCACCATCCATACTGCTCTCCACAAGATGCCCGTCCTCACGAAATCCTCTTGTCAAAAAAGAAAGAATATGCTCCTCATCTTCTACGATCAATATCTTCATTTATTTTACTGTGGCCTCTATCTTATTTTCTTAATTATAACCATAAAAACATTACTATCATTTGTTTGCTGACCTGCTCTCAGAAACTTACCCCAAAGCCAGACTCAAACTATCAAATCACTACTACAAAAGGGCAAGATTAGAAATTGTTCAGCAAAGAACAGACCGTAAAGATTCTGCAAATGAATACTTTATTTTAATAAAAAAAGAGATGAGATGCCCCTGCTGTCTATCATTTAGAGAATATCTCTATCAGAACAATAGCTATCTCGGTATTTCAGATGGTTCTGAAAAGTAGTAGCCCTGAGAATACTCAATACCCAGCTCTTCAACCACTTTCTGTATTGCAGCATTGTGTACAAACTCTGCAATACAGGGTATATTACTTTGCTTTGCAAAAAAAGCAATACTTTTAGCAACATTGTAACTACGTTGATTAACATCTATATCTTTGATGTATTTTGCATCAATTTTAATAAAATCAACATCAAGTTCAAGTGTTCTTTCAAAATTGGAGTATTCAGCACCAAAATCATCTATTGCCAGGGAATACCCCTCCCTTTTAAGTTGTTCCAGCTGTCGTATATTGTCTTGTTGTCCAGTGGCACTCATCCCTTCAAGGATCTCTAAAATAACACGTTCGGGTTTAATACCATATTGTTTGGATTTCTCATTAAGATATACACATAAATAGTTTCTACTTAGATCATCTTCCGTAATGTTAATTGAAAAAGAGTAGTCGTTTTCAGCCATCATTTTAAAACTTTTGTCAATCATTACTTTGGTTATATTTGGTAAAAATCCCGATAACTGTGCTGCTTCCAAAAACTGGTTTGGAGATATTAGTTGATCATCATTTTCAATACGTGCCAGTACTTCAAATTTTGTAATTGTATTTCTTTTATTGTTCCAGATACCCTGAAAATATGGAACAATTTTATCTTTCTCCAGTGCTTCACATAACAGATTATGCATTGAGATAAAGGCTTCACGCTTCGTATAGTCAATGCTATCCCTTTTTTCATAAAAAATATAGTATCTGTCTTTTCCCCGTTCTTTTGATTTCTTTAGTGCCAACGTAGTATTTCGGATTACTTTATCCCTGTCATAGGCAGCACCGTATGAAAATGATAGATGAAGCGTAATCGTCTCAATTTGAATTGTATTATTGTGAAAATAGTTTTGAATTTGTTTTATTTTTTCTTTAAAGTCGATCTCTTCATTAAAAAGCAAAGCAAACTCATCAGAGTATAAACGATAAGCGGAGTGTGCATCAAAAGCTTCTTTTAGAATATCAGCTACTTTGACCAACAGTTTGTCTCCAATTTCAAAACCGTAAGACATATTAATATAGCTGAAGTTATTGATATCCAACATAATAATAGAAAATGATTTTTCTGTGCTTACTACTTCTTCCAAATAGGTACGGTTGAAAAGTTTGGTCAATTTGTCATGATAAGCATGATATTCGACCTGCTTTAAGAGTGCATCTTTTGCTTCTTTCTCCTGACGTAATTTTTTGTTGGTTCTATATTCACGGATAAAAGAGAGAAGGAGTACAACCATGAAGAGCAGCAAAATGAAAAAAATAACTTCTTCATTCTGCTTAACCCACTTTTGAAGAACTTCAGATTTTAAGTCTGCATAATAGCCGATTTCCAATCTCTTCATCAACTCTTTTACTTTTTGGTAATTATATGGTGCCGTCCAGTGATAGGGAGAATCTGAGTTTTTGGTAATATCACTATTTTTAGGAAGGGATAAAAGTGTAAGAACAACTTTTTTGGCAATATCGTTATGCACATGTTTTGTTCGTGCAAAAGCCCATTCCGGATATAATTCAGTGCTGCAAAGGAAAGGAAAGTTTTTATGTATAAGTTGATGTAAAACAGTGATTTTATTTAAGTCAACCTCTTTTTCTGATTGCAATTTTTCCAAAATCCCTGTTCGAACAATTCCAATATCTGCTTTATTATCAAGTATAGCTTTGACAATCTTTTCCTGTGTACCCAAAAACTCAACATCTTTTTCATTCAATGGTATATGATGATATTTTAATATCTCATAACCTATTAGCCAACCGCCAAATCCAAATGGTGCAATTGCAGCTATTCTGGTATTATTGTCTATTTGAGACAAGCTGGTTATATTAGATGATCTATGAGTAAAAATTACAGATCCAAATTGGGTAACATTGTTCTCTTTTGCCAAAGTGAGCATTTTGGAAGCACCTACTGTTAATTCCAGTTCAACATACATTGCAGGCGGAGAGATAATAAAGTCTATTGTGCCGGCCCTTACCTCTTCTTTTAACTTGGGGAACTGAGTTGGAAGAAACGGAACAAGTTGAAAATGGTGTTCTGGGATTTTTTCATTCAAGTAGGTAATGGTAGGCATCCAGTCTTTTTCTGCCTGATCTATACCGTGATGGGCAACTACGGCAATTTTTATATTCTGTGCACTTAAAAGTATTGGTAAAAACAGTAAAAAAATACGCATAAAACTCATACTTAACCCTATTTTTTATAGTAAATGAATCAAAATTCAAAATTATACTAATTTAAAACATTTTGTTTTATTAAAACTTGATCATTTGAACGTTTTACACTACTCTTTTATGCTGCTCTAGCAGTACACAAGCTACCTGGAGAGAGTATCAATAGTTAATTTGGAGATTTTCAATCTTCTACAAAATGATTTTACAACTGTTTTTATGACGAAGAAGCAGCAAGAACTTCCCTGCCATCAGCAGCAACATCAGTATGATACAAGGAAGTTTTAAATCTTTGTATCATTAAATCTGCTATAGCTTTTTCATCATCGATGACAAGAAGTCTGTTTTTTATGTGCTATTTAAAAAGTTTTTTGAAAATGAGTAAAGAGATAATCATCATTTTTTACACTCGCATGGCACGAGATACACCCCTGTGCTCCTTTAGCCCAGGGTTTGTAGCCATCCTTGGTTTTGACAAAACGGGCATAGCCCCAGTGATCACCATTGTGGTTGAATTTTTTACTATCCTTCAGCATATACTCAACTCTTTGTATTTTATCTGCTTCAAGTGCACCCGGCCATGTTGGCATTTTTTTAACACTCCATCCTATTTTAACAATTTTACTCCCCTCTGGCATAATCTTCTCATGCTGTGTAAGAGCATTATATGCAACAGGATTTGCTAAAACATATCGTATTTCATTTTTATCTGTTCTAAAATGTGTAGCTACAATTTTATAGTTTTGATACCCTTCTATCCCTTTGAAAGGCAATTTGTTATCTGGCATTTTTAAATCCGGTACCCTGGAGTTGTTTGTTAAATAGACATCAGATTGCGCGAACAAACCTGAAACTAAAACTGTTGAGAGTAAAACTTTTGTTACTGTTTTCATAAAATACTTCCTTGTTTTAAAATATATAGTATTGTACAGAACAATTATAGAGATTGTCCAAAGATCACATTAATCTTATACTATTTTCCATCAGATCTCTTTTTGGCAAACTTTTCACACTCTTCTTCCGGCTTTGGAAGTCCGGTCTCAGGAGAGAGACAAGGTGCCTGAAAAAGATATCCGCTCCACATGCCTTTCAGTGTTTTTATAAATACCAGGATCCAAAATACAGCAAGCTGAATGGCAAATAATATACCAAGCAGTTTAAACACTTCATAGTCAGTAGCCTTCCATAACTGCAGAGTTGCTGCCGTAAAGACTCCAACCGGAAATGTAAATCCCCACCATCCCATGTTAAAAGGAAGCCCCTCTTTAAAATACTTTAATGTAATGATCCATGCCATGACATACCACCACAAACCATATCCCCAAAGAAGCAACCCGACTATAAATCCAAATGAATATAAAAACTCTGCAACATTTTCCAGTCCTGTACCCATCAATACTGTCCGAGAAGCATTTCCAAGCAAAAGAAGACCTAATGCCCCTGTTCCAAGCGGCCCCAATGTTAACCAGCTGGTAACTGCCAATGCTTTTTCGGGCAGTTTATGTGATACAAGTCTCAAAAATAGAATAACCAGTACAGAGAGTGCCAACGGTACAGAAAATGCCCATAAAATATAACTGGTGACCAACATGGTTTCAGCTGTTGCAGCAGAAAAATATGGAGCAAGCATTCCACCGGCAGAAGCTGTAACCTCTGATGCCACAATAGGTAAAAGCCATACTGCTGTCATATTTTCAAGCTTATGCTCTTTTTGTATAGTAAACATAAAATAGGGAAGAAGCCAACCGACACCTGCTGCTAACAATGCATCGAACCACCACAAATAAAGAGAAATATCTAAAGCCATATCACCAAGTAAAGAAGGCCCAAAGATAGCGAATCCTTCCAGTATGGGGACAAGTGCCATAGGAATAGCCCCCAAAAACATTGATTGGACGGGGTGTTTGAACATCAATTTAACAGCTTCCGGATAAAAAACTATTCTTGCAATAAATAATACTGAAAACAACACAAAGAAAAAGATGTCAACAAGCCAAAGTATCTCACCCCAAAACATCTGAGAAGCAAATAAGTTTGCTTTTATATTGTGCAACGTTAAAAAAGCGATACCCGTACCCATATTCAAGGTAAACCAGTTTGGTGTAAAGTTTCGAACAACTTCGCTGAGACTATTGTGTGTTAATGGTTTTATCCCCATATGCATTTCTCCTCTTATCTGTTAATCCATGAAGATTCTAGTTACCGTATCAATTTAGATAAAAATATACCTCTACAGGATCTATCATAATCAAGACAGCTACTTAATGGCCAACTTTGCTGTCAAAGACCATAGCTTCTCTATACTATTTTGATACTGAATTATATAATAGAACAGTTGATTTGAAAAATATATTAAATTTAATAAAATATTTTAAATATTCAATAAGTAATAATACAGTGTGTTATCTTTAACACTATTTCTGATAGAATAAGCATAATTAATACATATGCATATGGCTCAAGGTTTGAGCTGACATAAATATTGCTATTATTTTCTGCAAAATTTATAGTCCTATTTTTATGCAAAATAGGAGATATCATCAATGAACAGACGAAACTTTATCAAAACGTCAACTGCTACTTTTTTAAGTATGTCAGCTCTACCTAACCTATTGCTCTCTGGCGAAGAGAAGCATAAAAGCAGAAGCTTTAGACTATTGTATACATTTGACATACAATCAGACCAAAAAGTGTTTCCTGCAAGACTCTGGAATCCTTTGCCTTTACATAATATGTATCAAAAAGTAAAATTTTTCAAATATAGTGGAAACTTTGATGCGAGTCATATAAATAGAAAAAATATTTATGATGCTCAAATACTTTATGCACAATGGCATGCAAGTGACACATCAAAACAGTTAACCATTGAAATGGAGATCGAGACACTTGACAGAAGTGTCTCCTTAAAGAAGATAAAAAAGGCAAGTCAAGCAAACCTTCCTGTACCAGAGGATGTCAGGCTCTATTTACAGCCAACCACACATATACCTACAGATGGAAAAGTGGCACTTAAAACCATGGAAATCACAAAAGGGATAACAGACAGGTTTCAGAAAGTTGAGGCTATTTACAATTGGATAACTGAAACAACCTTTCGAGACCCATCAATTGTGGGATGTGGTGTCGGTCATGCCGGAAAAATGATAGAAAGTGGCTATTTTGGCGGAAAATGTACAGATATCAGTTCACTTTTTGTCGCATTTTTACGCTCAGCCGGTATTCCGGCCAGAGAGGTATTTGGAATTAGAGTTGGCAAATCACATTTTTCAAAAATATTAGGCAAATCAGACAAACATGGATTTGCAGATATCTCTACATGGCAACATTGTCGCGTAGAGTACTATATTCCTGGCGCAGGATGGATACCAAGTGACCCTGCAGATATTACAAAACTGGAGTTGGGAGAGGGGTTGAAGTATAGTGATCAAAGAGTACAGGAACTCAAAAAAAGATATCTGCACTCATGGGAGATGAATTGGATCGGGTTTAATCATGGACGAGACTTTGTACTCTATCCTGAGCCTGAGCAGTATCCTCTTAATATGCTTGGATATCCTTATGGTGAAATAGAGGATGAAGTGTTGGACTACTATTCTCCCAAACATTTTTCCTATCGTATCACTTCTCAAGAACTGGGGTTGAAATGAATGAGAAAAAAACATTTTATACCCTCATAGCGGGGTCTCTCCTATCTGCTGTTTTGGCAGGAAGCTGCTGTTTGGCCCCTTTTCTCTTTTTGGTATTTGGTGTAAGTATGAGCTCTCTATCATTTCTACAAATTTTTGCACCCTATCAAAACTATTTTATCTTTTTTTCAATGATAAGTATCCTCTATCTCTGGTATGACTACTTCAAGAGAAAAAGAAGAAGTGCCATCTGTACCGATAGACTTTGCAGCCACTATCTACACTATCTGCTCATTGGATCTGTCATTGTACCTGTGTTGATAACATACCCCTACTGGGCAACTTATATTTTGGAGTAAATCATGAAAATATTGTTAGTATTCATCATCCATTTTACTCTTTTTGCTGAAGATAAAACAGCTTTAATCAAAGTGACAGGGATGACCTGTCCTATGTGTACAACAGCAATTAAAAAAAGTTTAAAAAAAGTAGATGGTGTGATTAAAGCAAAAGTAAAACTCAATACAGCAGTCGCAACCGTAACCTTTCGGGAAAAAGTCACACAAGGACAGCTGCTTAAAGCCATAGCTGATGTGGGATACAAAGGAGAATTTATCTCCGTAAAGTAGCGGTTAAACGTTTAGGATACAAAAGTAGACCCATTGCATCAATAATACTTTTACAGACAATATCTGAAGCTAAAAGTGTCTCTTTGGCACATCCCTCATCTCCTAAAATAGCGATTGAGATCACAGCAGACTTTAACATATCAACATCATTGTTTCCATTACCAAGGGCGATAGTTCTTTCCCTGTCCAAGCTTTTAAGAAATATTTCTTTCTCCTTTGTATGATTGTCACTCGTTAAAACAACCACTTCCAAATCAAAATCTTTAAGCTCTTCATGAACACTTCCAAAAGTATCGGCAGTAATGACATAGACGTTATACTGTTTGCATATCTTTTGGAGCAGGGATCTTCTTTTTTTACCTACTTTTCCATTTTTTGCCAATGTTCCATTGTAATCAAAAAGAATATTTTTAATCTCAACATTTTTGAAGTTTGGTATTTTTATCATGTGACAACTATGGGAAGTGCTTCTTTTTGACATACTTCTGCAACAATGGCACTATATCCATACCCTTCGTTTTTCAGTCTCTCTACAAGTGCATCGGCATCTTTTTCTGCCACTGCAATGAGCAGTCCACCTGAAGTTTGTGCATCAAAAAGTAAAATATCTTTTTGGGTTTGAAATACTACTCTCTCCTCCAGATACTTCTGATTACTTTTACTTCCTCCCGGGATAACTCCTTGCGCAGCAAAGGTTTTTGCTTCTTCCATAACAGGAATAGCATGATGGTTAAATTTAAGTGTGACACGATTGTCTGCCATCTCCATAGCATGCCCCATAAGACCAAACCCTGTAATATCTGTACAAGCACTTACATCAAAATCCTGCATCGCTACAGAAGCTTTGTAGTTCAGTTGTGCAAGGATGTTCACTACATTCATTATCTTCTGCTTATCTAACTTGTCTGCCTTAATAGCTGTGGTCAAAATACCCATGCCCAAAGGTTTGGTTAAAACAAGCAGGTCTCCTACTCTAGGTTTGTTGTTATGATAAATTCTGTCTGGATCCACCCTGCCCATAACACTCAGCCCATAAAGCATCTCAGGCGTTTTGATAGTATGCCCACCGACAATAGAGCCTCCACACTCCTTTATCTTACTCTCACCCCCTCGAAGTATCTCCTGGAGTACATCAGGAGTCTGGTTACACGCATCAAACCCTACAATGTTAAGTGCCGTCAGTGCTTTACCGCCCATGGCGAAGATATCACTAAGAGAGTTTGCAGCAGCAATTTGACCATAGTAGAAAGGGTCATCAACCACAGGGGTAATAATATCTACTGTTTGCACTATCGCAGTATGTTCATCTATTTTATATACAGATGCATCATCACTGCTGTTTAAATCTATCAAAACATTTTCATCGTTACAGCTCAGCTTACCAATAGCATGTGACAGCTCCCCCGGAGCCAATTTGGCAGCTCAACCGGCAGCTTGAACATATTTTGTTAGTTTTGCTTTGTTATCTAAATCTTTCAAGTTATTTCTTTATTGTTTAATGTATGGCGAGAGGGTGTAGGAATCGAACCTACCTTCAGACAGTCAACTGCCCAAACATCGGGTTTGAAGCCCGTGATGCCCACCAGGGTCATATACCCCCCGTAGAGTGTATGTTATTTTATCTAAATAAAGGTAAATGGATGTTTACCTTTATCATTTTAGACTTTGTGTATTGTGCATATCGTGTCGTTCCAGGCTTGCATACCTACTAGTGGTGCCGGATTTATAGGTATGAGAGTATTGGGGTTGAAACCATTACCCGTACCTCCTTTGCTCTTATCCCACCAGATATTTCCACGGAGATCCAAGTCTTCATAAGCAGAAAAACCGATTGTCTCTTTTTTCCTACCATTTGAAGCTTTTGGCACTCTTCCCCCGTAATTCATACCCAAAGAGTTGCTAACAGCTACTACCTTCGGATGGATTCCCTGTGTTACAAAAGCTTTTATTTTCATACTGCCTACCACCTCATTATGTAGAGATGCCCTAAACCCACTTTTGGGTCTATAGCTTGTAATCTCTACAATATCACCATTTTTTATCTTTAGTTTTTTTGCAGTTGTAGTATTTATCCAGACAGGATTGTCATGTATAATTTCACTCAAATATTTTTGAGGAGCCGTTCTGGCTTGTGTGTGAACATTCCATTTAAATGTTGTAAGAACAAACTCATGTTCAGATATTTCCTTTAAAGATTTTGGCATTTCAAAATGGGGAAAGCCATCATCTTTTATCTGAAGTGCTTTGGCTGTTTGAGAGATAGTACTTGAATAGATTTCAAATTTTCTTGAGGGTGTTTTAAAACCTCTTTTTGCCACACCATTTTGCATAATACCTATAGCTTTTCCTTTTTTACTATAGATAATTCCATCTTTTATAAAAGAGTCTTTTAGTTTTTCAGGGCTTAGTACCTTATTGTATGATTCATAATTTTTCTCTTTATCTTCCACCCAGACACCATACTTTTTCATATACTCAAACCCACTTAAACCTTCCCTTCTGGGCAAAGTATCCAGTCTAAGTTTTATAAACTCTTCATAAGAGTCAAAATCAAAATACTGTGCAACAGGTTTCCCTAGTCTCTTAGCGATCTTTATAAGTGTATCGGCAAAATTTTCACAATCGTAAGGTGGGTTGACCGCAGGCTGTCTCAATGCAAAATAAGGTACAAGTTCATAGGCATTACGACCTTCTAAAGTATACCTTTCAAAATAAGTAGCATCAGGAAGAATCAAGTCGGCATAGTGAGCCATTTCAGAATATACCACATCAGAACAGGCATGAAAACCTATCATCTCTTCATCTTTTAAAGTTTCTACAGTGAGTGTTGGTCCTTCTGGCCAGGTTTGAGGAGCAGAAATAGTATAAGAGAGATATACATCAAGTTTTTGATTTGTATTTTTCAATTTGTCAAAGACCAAATGGCTTACTCTCATTTTTTGCCATTTGTTAGCAAGAGGGTACAACCTTGGATCTTCAAGGTCAGTTGTAAATCCAGGTTTTGGCGGGATAGGTTTTGGCATAGGAAATGATGTATTCCCTTTATTTTTTGACCCACCGAAAGTATAACCTCCTTTTTGACCAATACTTCCTACCAATGCATTCAGCATAATCACAGCCCTGTCATTATTCAAACCATTTTGATGAGCTTGTGAACCTCTGTTTGTAAACGCAGCACAGGCCGGTGCACAGGAAGCAAACTCTGTGGCAATACGAATGATATCTTTTTCATCTATGCCGCTCAGTTTTGAGGCGTATTGTGGTGTATATGGTTTTAGAAATATTTGAATCTCCTCTAAAGAAGTATTACTCCATTCTTTAATAAAGTTTTCATCATAAAGCCCCTTCTTTACAATCACATGTGCCATTGCCAAGGCAACAGCTCCTTCTGTTGAGGGGAAGGGAGCAAACCATTCATCACTTCTCCCTGCTGTATTGGAGAGTCTTACATCAAAAGTGACTAATTTCGCACCATTGTTTCGTGCTTTCACAAATCGTTTAAGTAGCGGAAGTCCTCCTTGATGTGTTTCAAAGAAGTTTGAACCAAAGTTTAAAAAATATTTACAGTTTACCGCATCCACTGTCTCCCAGCTGGTATCTCCAATGGTTGTGTAGTTTGCTGCTCTTTTGTTAGAAGAGCATAGACCTCTGTGATTTAATATGACTGGAGAGCCTATGGCATTCATGAAGCGGTTGGTAATATCTCCCATTTTGTTTCGTCCAAAATGTAATGCTACCTTTTCCGGTTCACCTGCATCAAGATTTTTTTTGATACGTGTGGCAATCATAGCATAAGCCTCGTCCATACTAATCCTCTGCCATAATCCATCACCCCTTTTTCCAACCCTTTTTAAGGGGTATACAATACGTTCAGGATAATCCACAGCAGCAACACCGCCATGTGCCTTTGCACAGAGTTTCCCTTGTGAGTTTGGATCAAGAGGATTTCCCTCTACCCCTAATATTTTTCCATCTTTTACTAAAACATTCATGCCGCAGACCGTTGAACAATTCAGACAGACACTGGGTACTTTTTCTACAGATTTAATATTTTGAGCAAGTGTTTTTTCTGCTTGTAACAGTTGTATCTCAGTTGCTTCTGTTTTGGGAGATAAAGCAATAATACCACCAAGTTGCAATGTTGCCATTGAAACAGCACTTTTTTGCATAAAGGTTCTTCTATCCATGATATTCAGCCTCCCAGTTTTCTATTTCATAATTCAAGGGGGAAAAAGGATGTCCTGCTTTGAGTTTTTGTTTCATGAGCGGATTTGCACCAATATGCAGTGTATGAGGTTTATCTTTTTCATCATTTTTAAAAGGTAAAGCATTTGAAGGAATACAATGGTCACCTTCCACAAGAGTAAGTGCTTCAGAAATACACGTCTCAACACAAGCAGGCTGCATACCTGCCTCCAAACGATGAGAACACAAATTACACTTTTCGGCTATATGCGTTAAGGGGTTTAGGTAGATTGCTCCAATCGAGCAGGCTTTCACACAGTCACCACAACCATTACATTTGGATTCATCTACATGAACAATACCATTTTTACGAAAAAGTGCTTCTTGTGTACATACACTTACGCATGAAGCATCTTCACATTGTCTACACATCAAAGGTAGAAATTCTCTTTTAACTTTAGGGTACTCTCCTGTATCCAAATAGAGTGTAACCGTACGAAAAAATCCTAAAGGTGCAGAAAACTCTTGTTTACAAGCCACTTCACATGCATGGCACCCTACACATTTATTGGCATCAATAACCATACGATAATGTTTCATAGTATTATCCTGACGATATTAAAATATTTTGATTCTATAATGTGGTAAAGAAAGAAGAAATTAACACATATGCTTGATCCTCAAGCCTTTTCAATAAAAACATTATATCAAATAAGAGATAAAAAAATATTTAATAGGTAAATATGAATTTACCTATTTTTCATATTAAGAAGGTGTACTGAATGGTTTGCGGCCAAGGGATCATATACTACCCTATATAGAGCCTATTTACTTTGTCTACAGTAATAACAACTTTGAGATTTTAAACTAAACAAATTTAACTTGTCTAACAATATATTGCATTTTTAAAAACAAAAGGTAAAAAAATATTTACTTAAAATTGACAAATATATAAAATTTAACTATACTAATATGTTTAATCTGATTATAATGATATGTTGTGGGTTAGTGTGTCTAATATTATCCTTACAATATAGTATTTATAGAAGTAAAATATCCAAAACATATTTTACAAGATTACTCAAGGAGTGATTACTTCGTACTTAATATAAAATTCACAAAAGGATAAAACGATGAAAAGAAGAACCGCAATAAAACTGTCTCTGATATCATTAGCATCCAGTTATGCAATGGCGTATGACAAGAGTAAAATTGTAAACACAATAAAAATGAAGAAAAAAGACCCTGAAAAACCTGAAAAAGGTGAACTCAAACATACACCGGATATCACAGTAGGCGAGGTAGATGCAAAAGGGTATATCAGTGTAGAAGTGAATGTGGGTCAGGAGGGAATTATTCATCCCAGTACGGAAGATCACTGGATATATAAAATAGAACTTTATGCTAATGGGGAAAAGGTTGCACAGGTAGATTTGGAACCTTCGATTTCAAGAGGATACCTGGCAACAAAAGTGAAAAAAAATGGTTTAAACGAGTTAAGGGCGATTTCATGCTGTAATCTGCATGGAGATTGGGAAAACGTGCTTAAAGTATAAAAGCTATAATATGGAGTAACATCCGTTACTTCATATTATCTTCAATCCATTTGATAGCTGCTTTTGCTGTTTTAAACTTTTGAGACTTTGCTACAATGGTAGTACCTTCATAGAAGTGTATTCTAATTTCATCTTTAATCTCAGCAACTTTTACACGGGTGATTTTATCTGTGTTTAAAAACACTCTATTATTCAGTTTTACGAACATATTTTATCCTTTATTAAAATGATTTCCAATAGTAGCACACTCTGTCTTTATGTTAATTATTATGCAAAATTTACATATTTTGGGTTATCTCTGGTTGAATCGGTTATTGATAAGTCTAATGGCAAAAAAGACACTAATGGAAACCAATATCATCGATGCCGCAACAGGTGCAGAGTAACTTAATCCAAAATTTGTAAACCTATCATAGATAAGTACCGGTGCAACCATAGGATGATACGCGATGATCACAACCGCTCCAAACTCTCCAAGTCCACGACTCCACATCATTAATGCACCATTTAAAATATCATTACGTGCATTTGGAAGGACAATGGCAAAAAAAGTACTAAGACGGCTTGCTCCAAGTGTTCTAGCCATATGTTCATATTTCACATCTACTTTTTTAAACCCCTCTTTTGCACCATTGATAAGAAATGGTGCTGAGAGAAACATCATAGCAAACATAATACCTGTAGTAGTATCCATAAACTCCAACCCCAAATCAGCAAAAAATTCACCAATCTCTCCATTACCAAAGGTCACAAGCAATGCGATACCTGCAGCGGTATGAGGCACCATCACCGGTACATCCAGCAAAGACTCAATCACAGACTTTCCCCAAAAATCATATCTAGCAATCAGATAAGCCAAAGGGACTCCTGTAAACAATACAAACATAACGGCATAAAAAGATGTTTTCAGTGTCAAAAATATACTCTCATAAACCTCTTTATCCTGTAGGGTAGAAGCAATTTTAAATATGCCTACATTAAAAAAAAGCTGCACCAAAGGTACAAGCAGAAAAAGAGCAATTACTGCAGCCAAAAAAATAAAAATAGTTAAAAACCCTCTGTCTTGTATCATATGAATATTACATCCTTTTTATGCATACATAAATAACACATCAGCCCTTCTTTTAATCCCAGCTTGTCAAACATAGTTTTTGATACCTTTGCAAAAAAAGTAACATCTTGTACATGTGCAAATACTTTATAGTGATCTGTGACACCCATAACCTCATCTATACGGCAAGCAAAACAATATTCGGTAGTGGATGAAAAGTGTGAAAAAAGTATGGCACTGGGATCAATAGAAAAAAACTTTTTATCATGTTGTGGTTCTATCATCCCGGAAGGACATATGTTTTTATAGCCTAAAAATGTAGCCACCTCCATCGTTTTGGGATGGTTTAAAACTTCATAGGCATTGCCTACTTGAAGAATGGACCCATCTATCATCACAGCGATCTTATCAGCTAAATATGAAGCTTCTCTAAAGTTATGCGTGACATGAATAATAGTTGTATCATAGCGTTTAACAATCTCTTTGAGTGACTTCATAATAGTATTTCTGAATGTAGGATCTACCGCGCTGAGTGGTTCATCAAGAAGTAAAAGTTTTGGTCTGGCATAAATAGCTCTTGCTATAGCAACTCTTTGTTTTTCTCCCCCACTTAAATGTTTGATACGCCTCTTTAAGAGTGGTTTGATCTCTAAAAATGTGATTACATCTTCATAAAGTTCTGACGCATTTTCTATTTTTTTATACCGTGAAGCAAAAACAATATTTTCTTTTACCGTCATGTTTGGGAAAAGCACAAAATCCTGATAAACAAAACCAAACCCTCGTTTCTCTGGAGAAAAGTTTGTTATTTTTTTACCATCAAATACAATCTCACCTTTTATTTTTTGTATACCCGCGAGAGACTCCAATAACATGGTCTTACCACTCCCGGTTCTGCCAAGTATCACAAAGTAGGAATTCTTTTTCACCTCAAAAGAGAGATTTTTTAAAGAAAAATCTTCTTTTTTGAGATATAGCTTTTCAACATGTAACATTATCTGCCTAATATACTTGCATCACCTGTGATTACCGGAGGGGTTATAACACCTTGTCCGTTTCTCTTCATGATATCTTGTCCTTCAGGTGAGAGTACAAAGTTCACAAACTTCACAGCACCCTCTCTATTTTTTGGCAACCCCTCTTTTTCATTTTCAACTACAGTAATACCATAAACCATAGCTGAACCTTTTTTTGTAATGTAGCTTCCTGGTTTTTTACCTGTAATCTTAAATGTTGCACCTTTGTATGAATCACTAAACTTTTTATCTTGCAAACTGACTTCAGGTGGAAGTACAATATATTTCAGTCCATGTTGTTCAGCAACCGATTTGTAGATGTAAAGATAATCATATACTCCTGCTTCTATCAACCCAAGCAGGTCTGTCTCTTTTGGTCTTACAATGACTTTCTCTTTACGCTCTTCTCCATTTTCATATGACTCACCGTACCCCATAAGCTTATTGTAAAAACCATCTTGTTTATAGTACTTCTCAGCTATCTTTGTGACCAAGATACTTCTATATCCACAAGGATCCATATTTGGATTGGAGTGCCCTACTTTGACACCTTCTCTTAAAAAAATATCTGTCCAGTTCTTCTCGTTGATCTCATTGGCATACTTTGATTTTGGAGTGTAGGCTATTGCCATCTCATTGGTAACAAAGTGCACATTAAACTTTGCATAATTTGGAATTAGCAAATTGTCAATCACTTTATATGCTGCACTTGCCATCACATCAGCAGGCTTGTGGATATCTGTGATTTTTCTGGCACACGCCCTGCTGCCTGCTGCTTCTCTTACCACATCATACTGAGGGTATTTTGCCTCAAATGCTTTTTCCATATCTGAAAAAGGAACTGCCAAACTTCCGGCATGAAGGACCACTACTTTCTCTTTTGCCAACCCTATGTTGGCAACCAGACTTAATGCTAATAGTACTTTTTTCATATTTCTCTCCTAAAACTGGTAGTTAACTTCAAAACGCGTATCAAGTCCATCTGCATCAACCTTTTCTGTATCCTGATACCCGATTCTAAAACGTACTTGCATGCTGTCTAAACTCGGAAAGTTTTTAACAAACCCTGCATAATAGTACATTTCATCAAAATATCCTTTACTCTCATCCGCATCAGTATAGAGTACAGACATTTGCGTGTACAAATTGTTGTAAATTCCTTTAGAGTTCCCATTACGAACAACTTCCAAACGATAACTTTTTGTATTTGCCATCCAGTTATATCGTGCCATAGAACGTGTATATCCTAATGCTAATAGTACTTTTTTCATATTTCTCTCCTAAAACTGGTAGTTAACTTCAAAACGCGTATCAAGTCCATCTGCATCAACCTTTTCTGTATCCTGATACCCGATTCTAAAACGTACTTGCATGCTGTCTAAACTCGGAAAGTTTTTAACAAACCCTGCATAATAGTACATTTCATCAAAATATCCTTTACTCTCATCCGCATCAGTATAGAGTACAGACATTTGCGTGTACAAATTGTTGTAAATTCCTTTAGAGTTCCCATTACGAACAACTTCCAAACGATAACTTTTTGTATTTGCCATCCAGTTATATCGTGCCATAGAACGTGTATATCCTGATGTTGGAAATGCTCTCCAGGGAGTAATAAGGTCAGCTTCATCCAAGACATAGGAGTAACCAAGATTGACCTTATAGTTATCTATCTTTGTTACGATTCTCGCTGCAATCATTTGTGATTCAAGTGAGGAAGCATCCTTATATCCTTGGTATGCACCTGTATGTCCGGCAAGTTGACCTCTATAGGCAGCACCACCTATCTCTCCTGCACCATTATCAAACTGTTTAATATATCGAACACCCGGAGTAATAGAAAAACCATCCAGTTGTATTTTATAATTGGCTTCAGTCATAACAGAAGAGAGCAGATCAGGTACTGCATAAAAAGAGGCATTGAGTTTTAGATTGGCTATAGATTTGTTTTGAATATCTCCAAGAATGAGTGGCGCATCTGGATCTACACCCGCAGCTTTAAGTCTACTGTAGGTCAATCCTTTATGCATAGCCGTGTCATCATTTTCACTCCACTGTGGGTTGTCTGATGTTGTTGAATTTGCATCACCTACTGCCAATACGGAATGGGCAGTACTGTGATCACGTAACTTTTGTTCATACAAATAACCCAAACGGATTTTGGTATCCGGTAGTACCTTTGTATCCATCACTACCCCATCAAAAGTATTTGGAATCATTTTTGTATCATTTGATTTTGCAAAAAAGCTTTCTACTATTTGGCGCCCTATCTTAATATTTGTCTTCTCTATCCCTGTATATCTTAAATAGGCTTGACCAAGAACAGCTAGATTTTTACTTCCTGTATTGGTATAGTCAAAACGGCTCAAAACATCTTTCCCGGCTTTTAGTCTGTTTACAGGATCGCTATCTTCATCAAAAAATCCTCTGCTGTAATAACCGGCTAAAGTAAAATCGAAATTGGCAAAATTAGCACTTTTGAAAACCAGTGATCCTCCCAAACCAGAGACTAAATGAGAGTTTTGCTTTGGTGTTTCTGCTTCCCATTTAAAATAGAAGGTATTTGAACGTAAACGTCCATAAAACATTCCTTTACTAAAGATCTCTGAAAACCTATCTACCTTTCCCGGTAGTTGATTGTAGACTACCTGATAGTTACTTTTTAATGTATGTTTTGGCACAGTACGTTCAATCTCTTTTACTGTTATTGATTCCGCAGGTTTTATATTACCCCCTGCCATCATCATTGTTCCTGTTATGGTTGACAACACTATTATTTTTTTCATTCTTCTTCCTTTTTAATATGTGTGAAATTTGCATATTTATTTTGACTGATACATTGGTTTTTCATAAGAACACTACATCCCTACCCCTTTTTTATGTATTGGTATTCATACTGTCATATGTTGCAGCTGCAGGAAAACTGTCAAACAAAATAATTTTGATCATTTGATTTTCTTCTACTACTGAAACACTTTGATCAAAAACAGCCAAAGCATTACTCTCTACAATAGGCGTAAGCATACCTGAGCCATATTTGTTGTTTCTTGTTACGGTAAAGACTCCCTCATGAAGATGACCTAACACCACATTGGCTCTACCTGGTCTTGTTTGAAAGGTTTTACAGTTTTTTGCATAGACATAAGAGTGGTGATACCTGTTATTCCCTTGCATTTTAGCAAGGATCGGTACAGAGAGAAGGATCGTATTGACCATTGCAGTCAATGGATTACCGGGCATTGCCATTACAAAGGTATTGTCCATCAGTCCCATCATGGTTGGACGACCAGGTTTTACATCGATACCATGAAAAAGCTCTCGATTTCCATTTTTAGAAAATGCTTCTGATAAAAAATCAGCATCCCCCATACTGATACCGCCTGTTGTTATAATGACGTCATAAGATTTTAGCTTGGATATAAAAGAGATGCTCTTTTCCAGACTGTCTGGCACAGAACCGACATAAGAGGCACTAAAACCATACCCTTTAAGCAATGAGGTAACAGCAAAAGCATTGGCATTATAGATCTCATCTTCACTTGCCTCCTCCCAAGGCTCTTTTATCTCATCTCCTGATGAAACCACAGCTATTTGCAGTGGCTTATAGACTGTAGTGGCAATGATTCCCTGTGCTGAAAGCAATGCAATATGCCCGGCAGTAACTCGTTCACCTTTTTTAAACAGAATATTACCTGCTTTTTGCTCTTCACCTTTGGGTCGGAAAGCATTGCCCTCTTTTATATTTTCCGGAATCGTAACGCTATTCTCTGTTACTTTAGTACAATCTTCAATAGGTACAACAGTATCTGCATCGCCAGGCACCTGGGCTCCTGTCATGATCTTGTAGCACTCGCCTTTTTTCAGTATGGGCGAGGGTACATCTCCTGCAAAAATAGTACCGGCAATGTTAAGCGTTTTACCTCGTTCACAGTGTTTAAAAGCAAAACCATCCATAGCAGAGTTATCAAATGAGGGCAGATTCTTTTTAACGATAATATCTTCAGCCAAAACAGCATGTAGTGTCTGACCTAACGTAATAACTTGTGTACTTTGCTGTACCGGTGCATTTTTGAGTGCAAGGTCATAGGCCTTGGTTAAGGACAGAAAAGTAAATTTTTTCATTTTTTTGCTCCCCTGTCTTTTAGAAACAACTCTTTAAAACGTTCATTTGCATACGCTTCTATATCATCCTGCAACTGTTTGTACTTGCTGATATACTCATCTGCTTTGGGCGTTAGATGGGTTCCTCCTTCTTCACCTCTTCCTTTATGACTCT
Source organism: Sulfurovum indicum (assembly GCF_014931715.1). Taxonomy (NCBI): domain Bacteria; kingdom Pseudomonadati; phylum Campylobacterota; class Epsilonproteobacteria; order Campylobacterales; family Sulfurovaceae; genus Sulfurovum; species Sulfurovum indicum. The sequence continues at coordinate 1,462,199 of NZ_CP063164.1, forward strand.
CTACAAGGACATCATCAAGGTTTTTTTGCAGTATCTTAATGTGTGTCCACGCCTTTTTATAGCTCATACCAAGTATTTCGGCCGCTTTCGAGATAGAGCCATGCTCTTTGATAAGCTCAAGTATTTCTGTTTTTCCTTTACCAAAAAGAAGATCTTTATTTTGATTTTCTATCCATGTTTTGGTTTTTACATACAAACGTGTTCTTTTCTTTTCTGCAAAACATCCAAGCTCACAATAAATCACATCCAGTCCACCTTTTAAAATAGCTGTACGGACAGACTTAAGATTGGATTTTCTGGCCAACTCCCTTGCATCTTTACAATAGACTCTGTCTCGATCATCTGCTATAAATTTAAGATCTTCAAAGACAACATCTTTAAACTCTCCTAGAGGCTGATTTCCAAACTGACCTAAGTCACATGCGGAAATACGCACATCCAAATCTTTTGCTCTGGTACCTACTTCCATTGCTGTCAAACGAAGTTTTGAAGCAACTTTAAAGGCATTGGCACAGGTAAGCTTTCCATCATCACCCCTGTACTTCTCTATCATTTCATCCAATTGACTAGACATTGATCCTCCTTGGGTTTCTATAGATATTCATTCTTTCACCTCTGACAAAACCTATAAGCGTTAAGCCAAACTTGTCTGCTATATTCACACCTCTACAGGTTGAGGCTGTCCTTGAAGCAAGAATAGGGATTTGGTGCATCACTGCTTTTGCAACCATTTCTGAACTAAGTCGTCCACTTACCATCAAGAAACACTTACTTACATCAATGCCCGCAAGCCTGGCTTTTCCTACTGCTTTGTCTATGGTATTATGTTGGGCTATATCTTCTCCTATAAAGTAAGTCTCTTCATCAAAATAAACTTTGGCAGTATGTACACAACCTGTCTGTTCATAAAGAGGGCATTGCCCATAAAACTTGCTCATCTCTTTAAAAAGCAAACTTGCCTCTATACTGAAATCGTCTCGCATGACCTGAGCATCAATAGCTACAGGTGATATATGCGTACTTGCACCTCTTCCGCAGCCACTAACGATAACACCTTCCAGGTCCAATCTATCCAAACTCTCATCAATGACCTCTGCCTGAACTATTGCTTCAAAATTTTTCTGTTCACCATCTTTATCAATAATCTCTAGCTTTGATATATCCTGTACATCTGTGATAATGTTTTCACTGATCAGATAACCAACTGTCAATTCTTTTAGATCAACAGGTACGGACATCATTGCACCGATTCTTTTTTGATTGACAAAAATTGTGAGTTTGACTTCGCGGATCACTTCATCTTTGGAAGTAAACTTTTTGCCATCTTTTATCTTTGTTACTTCGGTCTCAAAAATTGTCCACATTTTTCATTCTCCAGTTTCAATAAATATGTAAAATTAGCATATTTGGTAAATATTGACATTTGATAATTTAAATATGTTTGCATAACAAAATATCATATATTTGTCATAGTATAGGGGAATATTTATAAATAAAATCTTAAAAGGTAAAATATTTTTTACCAAAAAAATATATTTTTTTAATGAGGCTTTTGAAAGTTTGTAGTATTTTTATATAATGCCACCCTCTCGAAAGGGGTAGACATTACTTCTTTTCGTTTTTAATCTCTTCCAAGACATCCGGACGAAACTCTTCCAGATATTCTCTTGGTACTCTTCCTGTAATCACACCCGGTAAATAACCCTTAACCGATACCACATAGGAGTAAATCGTCTCAAATATAAAAAATGAGATGATCGCACTTCCCATAAAATGTTGAAAGAGTACAAGTCTTTTAAACTGAATGACTTGTGCATGTGTTTTGGGATCAGGAAATAGATACCAGAGTATAAAACCACTCAAAACCAATAAAAAACCAAAAGCTACATAGGCTAGATAGTTTATTCTATACATTGGCTTATAAGTACCTCTAAGAAAAATCTTATTCCAAAATTTTGAACTTGGACGAATAAAAAACTTGTGATCTTTAAACGCAATAATGGTCAATATTAGCCAAACTGGAATCCATGCAAGACCGACTACTTCATGTGTCCATCTCATAAACCTTGCTATACTTCCACCACCTGTTATATTTCCAAACGTAATTGAAAAACCTGTAATAAACAGATATATCATAATCAAAATATTCAGTAGTATAACAAACCGTTGAAACAGAGAGTATACCTGAACAGTATCTTCCGGTCTGGTTATATTGGCCTTCTTTCTGCCACCCATTGCAAAAAATGCGATCGTAAAAGCAGTAAACTCAACCATGAAAACATATGGCAGCAAAACCTGTCGCTCTTCATATGCTCTAATGACTTCAGGGGCAATGGTATTGTATGGTCCCCCAAAAACACCTGCTTCCATCTGCTGATACTTTGTCATAGACTCAAGAGGAACAAGCTGGCCAGAAATATCCCCTTGCAATATACGAAGTGTAAACTTGTATACATAGTCCAAATCAGCAATAGTTGCCAGCCAAAAATACCAATAGGTAAGTGCCATAAAGCCCAGGCCTACAAGAATGTAGGCCTTATTTTGACTAAAAAAACTTTTATTTGTTTCCATAAGCTGTATCCCAACCATATGGGGCAGATTGAACACCATGTCCTCTTGACATAACTCTTTCTCTATAGACTTTCGCTACATCTTCTGAATCACCTACAAGAAGTGCTTTGGTTGAACACATAGCCGCACAAACTGGTACTTTGCCCTCTGCAATTCTATTTTGTCCGTACAGTTCTCTCTCTTTAACAGAGTTTGTTTCTTCCGGTCCACCGGCACACATGGTACATTTGTCCATCGCACCCTTGGTTCCAAATGCTCCGTCTTGTGGAAACTGTGGTGCACCAAACGGACATGCAAAAAGACAATATCCACATCCGATACAAATATCTTTATCGTGAAGCACGATACCATCTTCCCTTATATAGAAACAATCCACAGGACACACTTGTTCACAAGGTGCATCTGTACAGTGCATACAAGCTACAGACATAGAAAACTCTTTGCCTTCAACACCTTCATTTAAAGTTACAACTTTTCTTCTACTGATCCCTACAGGAAGTTCATGTGCTTCTGCACATGAGACTGTACATCCGTCACACTGGATACATCTGCTTTCATCACAATAGAATTTCATTCTTGCATAATAATCACTCATCTCTCACCTCCTACGCTTTTTCTATGCGGCATAATCCGCCTTTAGTTTCAGGGATTTGAGTGATAATATCGTAACCATAGTTGGTTACAGTGTTTGCACTTTCTCCATTAGCATATGGCTTGGTCCCTTCCGGAAAGTTCCCCGTTCTATCTTCACCCTGGAAATATCCTGCAAAGTGCATCGGTATAAAGATATGATCTTCACTCACGGAGTGAGAATATTTTGCTTTTACTTTAATCTTCGTACCTTCTGGAGAATGTATCCACATCATTTCACCATCTCTAATACCATAAGTTGCAGCAAGACCCGGATTGATGTCACAGAACATTTCCGGTGTTAATTTCGCCAGGTATTTGGATGCTCTGGTTTCTACCCCTGCACCATTCATATTAACCAGACGCCCGGTAATAAGGTTGACAGGGAACTCTTTACTCCAGTTTTTCTCTGTTTGCTTGGAAATATACTGTGTATCAACCCTGTAATGGTTTGGTTTATCTGCATACGTCGGATACTCTTTCACCAAATCTTCTCTAGGAGAGTGCAATGGTTCTCTATGCATAGGTATTTGATCCGGGAATGTCCATACTTTTGCTCTGGCTTTTGCATTTCCATAAGGTGCGACACCTGCTTCCATTGCTTTTTGTGCAATGATACCACTCGTGTCCACTTTCCAGTTTTTACCAATACGCTTCTTCTCTTCCGCTGTAAGTGTAATACCTAAAACCTTTTCGATATTCTCAGCAGTAAGTTCAGGATATCCACCTTCAACTTTGGAACCTTTTACTGTAATGCCTGCAAGCTGACTTACACCATCATGCTCAAGACCGAACCTGTTTCTAAAGCCCATTCCACCTTCAGCGACAGACCTGTTTGTATTGTAAAGTATAGGACTTCCACAATGCTCTTCTGTCCAACAAGGCCAAGGCAACCCATAGTATTCACCCTTCATTGGACCATGTCCTCTACCACTTACAGGATCAAACATATGCCAATTTTCAGAATGTTTCTTAATACGTTTTGCGGTCCAACCGGTCAATCCGATCGTTTTAATAATTCTTGCTATCTCATCGGTAGCATCTTCAGGCCATTGGAATTTGTCTTTTACCTGTACCGGTTTTGCGGTTTTTGGATCATCTTTTAAAAGCATCCCTTTGGTAAACTCATCATAGAAACCTAGTCTTTTAGCTAGTTCAAACATAATATCATGGTCTGTTTTACTCTCGTAAAGGGGGTCAACCACTTTGTTTCTCCATTGGGCTGAACGGTTTGTAGCCGTCACCGAACCACTGGTTTCAAATTGGGTTGCCGCAGGTAATATAAAGACATCATTCTGCTTATCCGTCAATACTGCTGCTTCATTCACAAATGGATCAGCCAATACAATTAATTCCAGATTATCTAATGCCTCTTTAACTTTTGCCTGCTGTGCAATAGCAGTAATACCATTACCCATTACAACAAGCGCTTTAAGATTGGTACCGCCATTTTTGATTTTATCTTCACCTGGCTTGCCTGCCAATACACCGGCATACCATCTTGCCAATGTAAATCCTTTGGCACCCATCATCTCTTCAGATTTAAAACGACCTTTAAGCCAGTCATAGTCAACACCCCATGATCTTGCAAAGTATTGCCACGAACCTTTACTAAGTCCGTAATATCCCGGTAATGTATGTGATAGACAACACATATCTGTTGCACCCTGAACATTATCATGACCTCTCAGAATATTACATCCACCACCTTCTACCCCCATATTGCCAAGAGCAAGTTGAAGTATTGGTGCCATTCTGGTATTTGATGATCCAATAGAGTGCTGTGTAAGTCCCATCGCCCAAATAAGTGTACCTGGTGTTGACCTTGCATACGCTCTTGTAATCTGAATAAGTGTATCAGCAGGCACACCTGTAACATCTGCCACTTTTTCTGGAGTCCACTTTTTGGCCTCTTCCATCACTTCATCCATACCATAGACACGATTATCGACAAAACCTTGATCATGCCATCCATTCTTAAAAATGAGATGTAACATACCGTACATGAACGGAATATCGGTACCTGGTCTGATCTGTGCATACAAATCTGCTTTTGCAGCTGTTTTGGTATAACGTGGGTCCACTACAATAATTTGTGCGTTATTACGCTCTTTTGCCTTTAAAAAGTGTTGAAAACCAACTGGGTGATTGACCGCGGGATTTGCACCGAATATAATAATAGCTTTCGCATTCTGAATATCTCCAAGTGAGTTTGTCATAGCTCCATAACCCCATGTATTCGCCACACCGGCGACTGTTGAGCTGTGTCAAATTCTAGCTTGGTGATCTATATTGTTTGTTCCATACATTGCAGCAAATTTTCTAAAGTAATATGACTGCTCCGTACCAAATTTTGCTGAACCCAAAAACATTGTAGAGTCTGGTCCTGCTGTTGTTCTTAAATTTTCCAACTTTTTAGAAATTCTGTCAAGTGCAGTATCCCAACTGATACGTTTCCATTGACCATTTTCTTTTACCATCGGGTATTTAAGTCTTCTTTCTGATCTGACCAAATCAATCATATCAGCACCTTTACAACAGTGTCCACCCAAACTTACAGGATGGTCCTGTGCTACCTCTTGTCTGACCCATACGCCATTTTGAACCTCTGCAATAACACCACAACCTACTGAACATGATGTACAGATAGTTTTGACTTGCTTAGATCCAGGAAAAGGGTTTTTAATCTCTTCTTCCGTCGCTTTTCTTGTTACATTGGATGTTGCAAATGCGCTTGTAGCACCAAATGCACCAGCGATTGCCGCCATTCTAAGGAATGAACGTCTACCAATTTTTGACGAAAGAGCATTTTGAGTATTTGTTTCCATACTAAAATCTCCTATTATGTATTCATTTTATTTGGCTGAATTCAAGTATTCATTCCAGATTGCTGTTTTGTGATAGATAATCTCTTTTTTCTTTGATTTACCTATGACTACACCATTACTGTCTGCAGTATAGCTGCGTTTATGTCCACTATTGGCAAATGCTACTGTGGTACCTGCTACTGCGGCGGCCGCACCTGCTTTACCAAGTCTCTTTAAAAAACCTCTACGCTCTTCAATCATATTATCCTCCTTTCATAAATTACCACTTTATCCAAGTGGCTAAACAAATAAATTACTATTTACTTGCCTAGCCACTTCATCATGGCTTAGTCTGTATGATATTTTTCGAAATATTCATCTTCCAGTGCACAACTTTGCTGCAGGGATGCTACAGATTTTTCAATTCTGTTTCGCATTCTTCTTTCAGCCTCTTCATCACTGACAGACTCACAGCTTATCGCTTCCTCTTTCACACGTGGCTGAGGCTTTTTAACATCAAAATAGAGTCTTTCAAATGCGATAAAAGCATTCAGTACCACTGCCACAGACTTATAGATGTTAGAGTGTTCTGTTGCATATAAATCTTCAATGAACTCATCTATGAATTCATTAATCACTTCTACATAAAGACAATGTTGTACCGTACTGTAAGACTCTTCTCCCATGATAATAAGTTCAATGAGCTCATACATGAAGGTCATTAAAAAACCTACACTGTCTTCAGGCTCTTTGAAGGTCGCTTCATTTCTTCGTATTTTTGTTTTAGCTAAGAAATTTCTTACCTCAAGTGTTTTTTTACCACTCTCTACTCCATCACAATAGATAGAGGCTGTTGTTCTTACCACGTCCCCTACAGGATCATTGAAAATTACATCATACTCTTTTATAAATGCTTCTTCTCCACCTGTGTTATAGAAGTCCAATATCTCTTTTAGTGCCTCCCCGGAATTATTGTCCATAGGATTTTCTATCAAGATCTTTAATATCTCGTCCAACCCTTCATATCTGTTTTCGTTTGTAGTAAAAACAAACAACTTGCTAAATAGTCCATAATAAAGTGCTCTTGCCGGGTTCAATTCTCTTTTATTCATACGTTCTCTCTTTTATTTTTTAGATCCATAAATGCTTGCATAGTCACTTTGGGCTTACAGTCTGCACAACAATATAAAGATTTTTTCTTTGCCTCGTCACTTCCAAATACAGGCAGCATCATTGCAGCTATTTTCTCAATAGATTTTGTTGTTGCAAATTCTATACCACACTCTACACAGGCGAACAGAGTATCTGTCGCCATAATATTTCTTTTAAAATAGTTTTGATCTAAAGCCATCTCATCATATACTACTTCCAAACAATCTTTCTCCGGACAGACAAATTCACAATAACCACAGTTCGTACACATAGAAGGGTTAAACCTTAAACTATTATCTTCAGCGTGAGCGGTCAATGCCTTCACATTACACGCACCTACACAACTCAAACAGAGCGTACAGGTATCTTGGTTGATGATCAAATTTCCATAATGAATGTGTTCTTTGGTCTTCACTACACCCAAATCATCTTCTCCAACCAGGTGTGCAAGTCGATATGTAAATATCTCTCTTTTCATCATCCCCTCATCTACCATGTTGAACTTACACTCCGGTATAGAGACTGCTTCTTTAAAAGCAGACAATAATGCTTCACGGTTTTCACAAATAAAAATAGCCTGTTTATTGTATTTTCTTTTAAAAATATCATTAAGCAGATCTATAGCATCCCCTGTACCCTTGGAGATAAAATCGGTATAAAAAATAATAGGGTTTCCACTCTTTTGCAACAGAGTTAAAAGGTGAACTTCATGAAGATATTTCTCTCCCTCTATAGGGAAAGGAAGAACATTTTCCCTAAGTGCAAGATCTAACTTTTCAAGTTGCATCTTACGAGGGATAATAAGTGGTATTCTGTCTGCATAAAAAGAAGCAATTTCAGAAAATGAGTCTCTGTTCATTTGGGTATAATCCAATGCACCTGATGGACATACAGAAATACACCCGCCACAGCCATGACAGTCAATATCTGAAAACCCTAAATGTTTTTTGTCATCTATCTTGACTATAGCCACAGAAGGACATACTTCTGCACATTTTCCACAGATTTCAGTTTGTCGTTCATGGTACTGACAAATGGTAGAGTCATATTTAATAAAATTTTTATAATTAAATTCTCCACAATTATCTTTGACTCTTTTGCAGGCCTCCTCAAAACCTATATCATTTGGATCATACACACCACTCTGTTTTATAGCAAAATATGGAGCATCGAACCATAATATCTGATCTGTTTCAACCTTGACTTTCGTATTACCTTTTTTACCTGAAACGATAAGCTTTCCTATATGTCCGTTGACATCGATTATTTGTGACGGATGTAGTGCAATGGCTGTAAATCCTTCACTTTCAAACTTCTCGACCAATGCCTCCTCTTTTTTGTCAGAGACAATAATCAGTTTACTTCCTACAGGTGCTGTATAGTCAAAATCTTCAGCTGCTTCATACGCAGTCAACCTGATATCATAAAGTGTTTTTACATTTTTAATTTTATCAGCCAATGAATCATTACTGTGATTTATATAAAAATTTATTTCAGGTGCATATACTTCTGCATAAGGTGTTTCAATATTTGAAACAATATAATTTCCACTTTCTACCTTCGTAACAGTTTCAATACTTTCATCCAAAGGAAATTCCATTGCATCACTATAACCAAACAGATACTCTTTTTCCATGCGTACTACTCCAAAGTGTTAAAATATATTTTACCAATTTTAACTGTCTAATCTTAATTTATCTTGAAATAAATTATAAAAGAAATATTCGTTTTTTGCACATTTGTTATTATAGGGGCTTTAGTAACATTATATAAAAGAGTTATGCGTAACGATATAATTAGCTTCTTGTTTTAATTTTGTTATAATAGTATTGGTTAAACAATATTAACTGGTGTAATAGAACTATATTGATTTTACCACTTAGTGTAACATGCAAAAGGAGTTATATGATTAAGCTTGTTCTGTCTCTGTTCGCTGCATTGGGCTTAGTCATTTCATACTATACCTTTGAACATAAAACCTATAACGAAAAGGTCATAAAACTTGGACTTTCTCTTCCAAAAAGTGGTATTATGCGTGCCTGGGGTCAAGGTGTCTATGCCGGGGCAAATGCTTATTTTACATATGCCAACGAAAATCACCTGCTTGACAAAAAAATAAAACTTATTATTTATGATGACAAATATGAACCTGAACTAACACTTGATAATACAAAAAAGCTTATCAAAGAGAATGTCTTTTCTTTTTTCGGATATGTAGGGACACCAACAACTAAAAAAATATTACCTCTATTACAGGAAAGCAATATTCCACTCATTGCACCTTTTACAGGAGCATCGTTTTTACGTAAAAATACAAATATTATCAATTTCAGATCCTCTTACAAGGAAGAGATAGAAACTATTGTTGACTATCTCTATCGAACAAAAGGTATCATAAAGTTTGCCGTTTTTTATCAAAATGATGATTATGGTGAAGAGGGTTACATAGCTTTGCTTGAAGCACTCAAAAAAAGAAAATTGACCCTTTATGGTGAAGGAACGTATAAAAGAAATACACTCTCTATAAAACATGCTTTTCATGAAATAAAAAATGCTGATCCTGATGCGATTTTAATGATAGGTGCATACCAGGCAAATGCTCTTTTTATAAATAGAGCAAGAAAAAACAATGATTTCACAAATACAGTTTTTTGTAATATATCTTTTAGCAATGCCGATGAAATCATCAAAGAACTTGACCATCATACAGAGAACCTGCTCTTTTCGCAAGTTGTACCTAATTATCAAGACTCTCAAAAACCAGTTGTACTGGAATACAAAAAAATCATGCGCCAATATGCTCCAAATCAACCTTTAGGGTTTATTTCATTGGAATCTTTTCTGGCAGCAAAAACCGTCGTTGCCGCATTACAGAGGATAAAAGGTTCCACTACACAAGAAAACTTTATTAAAACACTTACTACTCTTCCTCATAATACCCTGCATGGTCTAAAACTGCAGTTTAAAAACAGACAACTACACAATCATATTTATCTTTTTACCTATAAAAACAATGCCTTTGAAGAGATTAACTATGAATATTAAAAAAATGTTACAGACGATCGATCAGATATCATTTGCTTATAAAAGTGCTTTTTTACTTTTCATCATTATGGGAGGAATGATCTCTATCATCGTTTTATCCCAACTTTCAAACTATATCATCAAAAATGACTTTGAACTTCTTTTTGAAAAAAGAACAAAGTCTATTATTAAACTTGAAACGATTAAGGATATCTATATTGTAAATATCAAAGATACGCTTCAAGATATTTATCATAATGATATATCACAAAAACAGGCCAAAGAGGTTATTTTACTTGCAAAACAATTAATTAAAAAAGAGTGGTCCAACTACTTGAATATTATATCTTCAAAAGACTATCACACATCATTTATAAATAACTTTATAAAAAAAAATTTTATCGCCAATGAGCAAATACCCAATACTTTATTACAAAAAAGAATCATCGAGAACATCAAGAGAAGAAAAAATAAAATTGATACTCTTTTAAATAAAATTTTTAATCAATTAAAAAATAATTACAAGAATACCTCCACACTTCTTGATGAAATAAATTATGAAATTGACTCCATCACCATTTATCTCACCAACTTGACAAATTATGACTTGAATTTGGCGATTCAAGAAAAACGTGATACAGATAAAGAAATTCGTATTCTTTCACTTATTCTTAATGCATCCATTGTTTTGGTATTTGTCTTTTCTGCACTACTTTCCTTTCTCATTATTTCAAACTTTAAAAAACTGCACTTTGCCCTTAAAGGTGATATATTGGAAAAAACTGAAGCCCTGCAACGCTTAAATAAATCTCTGGAGCTCCGCATAAAAAAAGAGGTGGCCAATACAAAGAAAAAAGAGCTCATCATGTTTCAACAAGCCAGACTTGCCAGTATGGGAGAGATGATTGCCAATATTGCACACCAGTGGAGACAACCGCTGGGATCTATTATGATCATAGTACAGGGCTTACAAGCTAAAATGGAACTGGGTAAACTCTCCCCTGATATCCTTAAAGAAAAAGTAGAAGACGCTTTACTTTTAGGTGAAAATATGTCTGACACACTTGAAAACTTTCAAAATTTTTTTAGGCCAACTACAGCCAAAGAGTCTTTCTTGCTAAAAGAGTGTATAGAACACTCTTTTAGACTATCCAAATACATATTAGACAAACATCACATACAGATACGTATAAAAGTTTCAGACAAGATAAGGTTGCACAGTTACTATAATGAACTTTCACATGTCTTTTTAAATATCATTTCAAATGCTGAAGATGCATTAGCCACTGTTTCCGGTGAAAAATTTATTGAAATCATTGCAAAAGAACTGAAAGAGAAGATCTATATTTATATAGTCGACAGCGGCGGAGGCATTAAGGAAGAAATCCTGCCTCATATCTTCGAACCATATTTTACTACCAAATATAAAAGTTCCGGTACAGGGCTAGGACTGTACATGTCTCAACAGATCATTGAAAAACATATCGGTGGCACAATTAGATGCAAGAATGTCTGTTATACAATAGGGGATAAAAAATTTAAACATTGCACCCTGTTTACTATTATCATACCAAATAAAAAGAGCGAACAACATGTTAACTGAAAACTTAGATATACTTCATGACTTCAACATACTCTACATCGAAGATGATCCTTCTTTACTTAAACAAACCAAAGATGTACTTGATGACTTTATGCAACATACTTTTATAGCAACAAACTCCAAAGAAGCACTGGAAGTTTTAAATACCCACAAGGTTGATCTTATTCTTTCGGACATTTTACTGGAAGATGAAAACGGTATTGATTTTCTTAAATCGCTGAAGGAGAGTCATTATGGAAAGATTCCAACCATTTTAATCACTGCACATACAGATACGCCATATTTATTGGAAGCAATAAAACTAAAGGTAGAAAGCTACATTGTCAAGCCTATCAATCTAAAAGAGTTACTGACATCCATTCATAACATAGTCTTACCCATCAGCCAACAGAAAGAAGCAAAAAAAGCCTCTAATCTCATCAAACTTATTTCCGAAGTAAGTGAGGGGAAACAGATAGATGTGATTAAATATATCATACAGAACCTTGATAACGAAAATAAAATCCATACTTCTTACACGGAGATTATGTCACAAATAGATATATCAAAGCCGACCCTTGTAAAACTGTTTAAAAAACTGAGCGATAAAAACATTTTAACCAATATATCGCATAAAGTGTACCAATTTAATCAAGAGGTCTTAGACAGTCTATAGGCGATCACCAAATTAAAACAGAGTTCACTCAACATCATAAGTTCCCACAACGAGATAACTTCTAAAAATGGTGTATTGTTATTTAGGTTTTGAAAATTGATTGTACATTTAAAACCATACTCCGGTGCAGGTGACTGTATCTCCTCCAAATCCCTGCTATAGAGAAAATCAAAATGAACATTGGGATCTCGCCTGCATCTCAGTATACGCTTTAAAGTACCTTCATAATCTTTTTCGTCCAGATAAATATCTGCATGTATGTTATGAGACAACACATTTCTTACAAATGATATGATGTCAACAAAACTATCAAATTGATGGGCCAGTTTTTCTTGCAAAAAATGTTTAAACCCTCTCTCAAGTTTCAAAGCTTCTACCATCGCCATACATATACCCCTAAAGGCATTCATCTCGACAAAGTATTCAAAAAGTATCGTCTCTTCTTTAGATGATTCTTTTGCATTCTCCAATACCTGTCTAATGATATTTTCATTAAACCTGTACACTTGTGCTTTATCAAACTCTTTAATAATTTGGAGGTTGCAACTGTGACTGAGATTGTACTCTTTGGAAAGTGTTGTAAAAAACGCACCCGTTTGAAGAAAATAAAAATTTTGCTCTACTAACAGCAGCGCATCCTCTTCTAAATATTTTTCTCTCATATAAACACTCTTTTGAGTCCTTCTTTTCTTATTGTGGGATAAGTATCCAGATACTCCAAATAGGCAATCAGATATTTACGGCTGAGATTTGGATAATATACCTTAAATAAAGCTATGTCAATATAGCCTTCGTTTTTTATGATCTGTTGTAAATGTGTCATAAGTTGTATCAGGCTCTCAAAAGGCACAAAAAGATTGTGTTGTAACCTTTTTACCTTTTTGGCACTTGTTAATTTTTTAAGTACTCTATCTCCCATTTTTCTATCTATATCCAATGCATCATAAATATTATACGGTGCTTTAGGTGTCACACCTTCATCTAAAAGCATACTAAAGATTTTCGTCTGTATCACTGTTTGTACATCTTTTACATCAATATTTGGATCTCTGTAAATACCATTGTCCAAAAGAAGCCTGTTTTCTTTGGAGAGTTTTTCCAATATGTCAGAAATCAGTGTTTCACTTGCCCAGGTTTCTTTAAGACAGAGTGATTTGGCTGAAAGCATGGCATATTTGTTTTTTTTATAAATATCCATGATCTTCTCTTCCAACTCCCTTTTGACGCTTATGTCATAAAGAACCAAACCCTTCTCATCTATAAAAATATGCTCCATCTCCTTGGCTAACAGCAGTGCCTTTTCATGCCCTATTCCAAATCTTTGATTTGAGGAGATAAGGCCAAAGCCTCTTTTATGCATCGTAACCAATATCTTAAATGCTGCAGAAAAATCGCTCTTTGCTAGACTCTTTAAAAGTGGAAGCTTTAGCCTCTTTTTTATAGGATCATTCACAGGATTCAGCACCATGCCTCCTGCTACAACTCTACCCGAAAGGCTTAAAATAAAGGGTTCATTAAATACCGTATATATCTTCTGCCCAAATTGCAACTTGGCAAAACCGCGTATTTGTGCATCTTCTTCATACAGTAATACCTTTACTTCTATCTGTTTTGTACCTATAAATATCATCATCTGGGTATTATGCTCTATCTTTTGTCCAGAAATAGAGTCAAACCATACATCGATTTGTGTAAATCCTTTGATATATCCTTTTGTTGTCAAGAGCAAGCCGCGGGAGAGTGTCTGTTTTGGATTTTGTAAATTGAGTGCAGCTCTTTGTGAAGTGTAGGCACAAGGGACATCTTTTTCATGCACCTGTATATTTCTGACGATAAGTTCTTGGTTCTGCTCTGCAACAAATACTTTATCCCCTGCTTTTACCTCTCCATCCAATATCGTACCAGTGACTACAGTACCGATTCCCGGAAGAGAAAAAGCTCTGTCAACATAATAACGGAAAAGTCCGTTACTTTTTTTTTGAACAATGGGGAGTCCAAACAGTTCCTCTTTAAGCAAAGCTATACTTTTGGGCAAATAGATACTTACAGGAACAATCGCTTTAAGTTTTAGATGCGCAAAAGTATCTATATAAGTTTTTATCTCTGATACTCTATCATTTATTTTCTCTTGACTGACCAAATCACACTTGGTTAGCGCAATAATAATATAAGGGACCTTTAATAGATTAAGTATCTCTAAGTGCTCATTGGTTTGAGGCATCACACCCTCTCTGGCATCGATCACAACTAAAGTCGCATCAAAACCAAATGCACCTGCTATCATGTTTTTAATCAGCTTTTCATGCCCCGGAACATCCACAAATGCGATATTCGTATTCTGGTCCTGCATATGAGAAAAACTCAAATCAATGGTGATTCCTCTTTTTTTCTCTTCTCCTAGTGTATCCCCTTCAAATCCGTTAAGTGCTTTAATAAGTGCTGTTTTCCCATGGTCTACATGCCCTGCTGTCCCTACTACCAGATGTCTCATTTATACTACTATCTCTTTTATAATTTGGCAGAGTTCATTCTCCAGCTCTTCCTGTACGGTTCTAAAATCAAGTAAAAAACAATTTTCCTCAATTCTACCGATAACACCTTTTTCTCTAAAAGCTTTTTCCAGTCTTGTTGCTTTTCCTTTAATGTACAACGCAATTGAAGGGAACTCTTTATTGGGTAAAGTACCTCCACCCATAACCGTTTTTGTCTCGATTACCTCACACTTATCGCAACCTACTTTTTCTCTCATCTCTTCTGCTCTTTGTTTTAGGACCTCTACATCTACAAAAAGCATTTTAAGTGTGGGGATCAGATCATACTTCTCTTCAAGGTAGGCTTTTATAGTCTCTTCCAATATGCTTAAAGTTATTTTATCAACCCTCAACATTCTTAATAACTGGTTTTTTTTCAGTCTTGCTATGAGTTCACGTTTACCTGCGATAATCCCTGCTTGCACAGATCCAAAAAGTTTATCTCCACTGAAACTAATAAGAGATGGATTTAACTCTAAGATTTTACCTAAAGGCAGCTCCCTGTTTGCAAGATTATACGGTAATGGTGCGATATACCCACTCCCTAAATCATAATAGTCCAAAAGTTCATGCTCCTCTGCCAATGCGCGAATATCCGCAAAATCCACATCTTCACTGAAACCTTCTATCGTAAAGTTGGATTGATGTACTTTCATCAGCATGGCGCTGTTATCACAAATAGCATTTTTATAGTCACTAAGCTTTGTCTTGTTTGTTGCACCCACCTCTTTAAGAAGAGCACCACTCTGGCTCATCACTTCAGGTATACGAAAACTTCCTCCTATCTCTACAAGCTCACCGCGTGAGACAATGACTTCTTTGTTTTTTGCAAAGGTGTTCAGAACTAAAAAAACTGCCGAGGCATTATTGTTCACTACAATGACATCTTCAACTCCCAATAGTCTTTTAAGGTGTCCGCTCACATGTTCATACCGTTCTCCACGGCATCCTTTTTCTTGATCATATTCCAAGTTGGAGTAGTTACAAATCACATAAGATGCACGTTCTAAAATCTCTTTAGAGATAAGACTTCTACCCATATTTGTATGTAAAATAACTCCTGTAGCATTAATAAGAGGTCTTAATGAAGGGCTCAAGGCTGCAGCATACCCCTCTTTAATTTCTTTGATTAAAACAGACTCATCAACACGCTCTATCTCTTTATTAAGTATTTTTTTTCTTAACGTATCTATATGATCTCTAATAATGCTCGTAAGAAGCGTATGGTTCAATCCAGTAAATGTATCATGAAAAATAAGTTTATCAACTTTGGGTATCTGTTGTAATAATTGCATTGTTTACCTTTAAAGGCTTTATTTTATCAAAAGATTCGTTTATCTCTATTAATGCAATAGAAGTATTTCAGCCTCCTGCTTCATAAAAAGCAAAACTTGAAATACACTCTTTGCCAGCTCTCTCTTCACTCCAACAATTTTCTTTTCACAGTGTATACATTACTTCAAACTTTGCTACTATTAAAATGAATATCCAGTACATCATATTGATTTTGAAGTAAATAGGCGAAGGCTTCACATTTCTATTTATCCTCATCTTCTATCGTATAGACGAGAGGAAGAATCGTAATGAAAGCCTGCCTTCTTTTTTTAACACATACCACATACTGGCAACTACAGAATTTCAATTCACTTTTCCATTGTAAGTATTTTGTTTAACTTATCAGGTATACTTACCTTGGTTTCTGTCGATACTAAACCAACCGGTCCTAAAAACTCTATTTTGGCCACCTGTCATCCATGCGCTTTCTGTCTATAATTTTTAAAACTTGTAGTTTACGATAAAGCGATACTCTTTCCAATCCAGTCCTGGAGCGAAATCTGTAGGAAAGTTTCCTCTCAGTCTTAAATTAAGTGCTTTTGTTGCCTGATACTTGATATCAAATCCTGCTTCTTTTGCCGTCCAGGATTGTCCAGGCTTATATGTATTGGTTGCACCAATATCAAAATTTACATAGTATCCTGTCGCTTTTAACTTCAAACCTGTCATATTTTCCAGATTATAGGTTGATGCCACTTTCCATGTATCAGTACCTGCAAAGAACATATGTCTGGTGACCATACCCTGTGTAAAGGCTGGCATACCGCCCCATGGTGTTAAGACACCGCCATTCATTGCTGATCCCGAATTATCCGAGGTTTGAGAATATGCCACATATCCACTTAGGTCACCAAAACTTGTTCCTGCTTTTACTGCCCAGTAACTGCTGTCTACATTACCTGCAAGCCTACCTCCTACATCACTCTCATTAATATACTGTGCTGAAAGTTTTACCGCTGATAATTTATAGTCTGCCTGAAGATATAGTGCATTGAGAATGTCATGCGCAAAGTAGTCCCATACTTGTAGTGAAAGATTATCAATCCCTTTATAGATTACGGCTCCTGCTGTCACACCACTAGTATCTGTACCCGCTCCAAGAGCGATTACTCCCATATCTGCAAACTTTCCACTAGTACCCTCTTTGAACCCAAGTCCATAACCGCTTTGTAATGAAAGTGCACCAGGGGTATAAACATTACCAAATGTTCCTACTGACTCCTTTGTCACATGTGCAAGAATGAGTGTTGTATCTGCAATGTCAGTATTACTCAAGACTGCTGCTTCAAAAAGACTTGGAAGCATTCTTGCGTCATCTGCCCCAGCCAAAGGAGTATCAAGCCTTTGTCGACCTACTTTTAGATTTGTATTACCCATTTTATAGTTTAAATAAGCTTCACCTATAAAACCATAGCTTTCAAAGTTATCACCATATAACGAAGGATCATAACTCGCTGTGCTATAGGGATCAGAATGTATTTTTACACCTTCTGTTACATAAAATTTCGTACCAAAGCTTAAACCGTTCCATTCAGGACTGTCATATCCAATCCATCCACCAACATTCAATGAATTACGATTATTATTTATCGTACCGGAATATGTACGATCTATATAAAAAGCTCTAAGTTGTCCAGACACTTCACCTTCTGATTCAACCACTACAGGTGTAGGTTCGGATACTTCTGGTTCTACAGCCTTAATATCACCCCCCGCCATAATTGCTACGGATGCAGCAATTGATAAAATTACAGTCTTTTTCATTTTTTTCTCCTTGTATTAAAATAGTCTGCACTTTTAATTATACATAAATATATAGATATACAATAAATATGGTAAAAATAAATTTACCGTATTTTAATATGTTACCAATTGTGTCATATGGGCATATAATATGCATATATCGCATATTACTTGCTTTAATTTTATATTAATTTAATTTTCTATTTCAATAAATTTATATGGGTAAATATTTATTTACTATTTTTTAGAAAAATTGATCGACACTTACAATGTAATACAAACCCAGAGTGAGACTATAGTATCAAGACAATATAGGGTGTCGGAGAAAGCAAATACTCCTAAAGAGAGACCATTCATATATACAATATCTGTGGGCATATATAAAGAGAAACCGTACTTATAAAGGTTTCAGACAGAAAGAATAGTGTCTGAAATGCAATTAACCCCAATTCTGACAATAAAACTTTTTTGGGCAAGGTTATGAAGAGTATAAATCATAAATAAAACTATAGTATATTTGAGAGAAGAGCAGTATACTATCTGTTATAGCATACTTAGGCGGGGTTATGGTTATTCACAGGCAATAGTATAAAATAGAAAATGATGTCAGACAGATATGCATATCTTTTTTTTGAAGAAAAGTCCTTAAGCACTTTTTGGACTTATCTTCTCAGCTTCAGGCTATAAATGCGGTATAGCTGATACTATTGTAGAAGGTGTTTGAAACTTGAACTTATTTATGACATGCAATGTGGAATCATTGATCATTTTTGATTGCCTGCTAATCAATTCTTCTGTATAGACAATACGGTCAGCCATTACACCGATACGATCAGCCATGATACCTATATCATCACTCAATCGCAGGGTTGTATCCGTTAAAGTTTTCAATGTTCTCAAATAAGAGCCATTGGAATTAGTCGATGTCTTATCTACCAATAATATAACGGCACCGGTAAGGTCCAAAGTACCCTGAGACAGTGCTTCTGCTTTGTTTAGAAATGCTTTAACCTCAACGGGCTCACTGCTTTTAAGCTCCGTAGACTTGATAAAGGACGCTAGCTCTTTTTCATAAGATTCAAGCTTGGCCTACAATTGATTAAGATAAGCATCCGATTCCAATCCTTTGATTGTCTTCTCTTTAAGAACTGTTTCCACCTCTTTTGCATCCGAGATCAGATCATTCATTTCAGAAAGATAAGTATCAGCCCCTGCAAAAGTGATAGAACACCCGAGTATTACAGATAATAGTTTTTTTTCATAAATCTCCTTTAAATTTTTTGTTAGTATTATAACTACTGCATCACCAGATAACCGTATGATAGATAGTTAACTCTGTTATTAATAAACAAAGTCACTTTTTACTATAACACTTTTCTGCATAAAATGCACCAAATTTATGATCTCTTCCCTCTTTATACTCCTCTCCTGAATAATTTTGTAAAATATATAAAAACTGATATAATCATTTATATTATCAATATGTGAGGCAGCTATGACACTGAAGGAACTGGAGTTGTTCTATTACTTATCAGAGAATCCACATATTTCACAACTGGCAAAACAGATCGGAATGAGCCAGTCTGCCATCTCACTGGCTATCAAGTCACTGGAAAAAAAACTCTCAGAGCCACTTTTTGACAGAGTTGGCAAAAAACTTGTATTAAATGAACGAGGGAGACTCTTTAAAGAGAAAACCCATCCATACTTTTTGGCACTTAAAGATGCAGAAAACTTTTTTCAAAAAGATAAGTTGTCAGGTATATTGCATGTTGCTTCGAGTAAAACCATCGGTGACTTTATCATGCCTCAAATCATGTTTGATTTTCTATCCTTGTATCCCAGTGTTACAATAGAAAAAGAGATCAGAAACTCTTCAGAGATTATTCAAAAAATTTTGGATGGTACCATAGATATTGGATTTGTTGAATCAGTGTGCAACGAGCCCAGTATAATAAAAGAGACCATAGGCTGTGATCAATTGATAGTTGTTTCAAGCAACAAAGAACTATCCAAAAAAATATTTTATATTGATCAACTATTTTCAAAAAAATGGCTTCTAAGAGAAAAAGGGTCGGGTACAAGAGAAGTTTTTTTAAACAAACTTGGAGATCTGGCAAAAGAAGTCAATATTTTTATGGAGTTTTCAGAGTTTGAGGAGGTCAAAATGCTTCTTGAAAAAAATCCGGAAGTAATTACCTGTGTTTCCAGAGTTTCTGTCAAAAAAGAGTTACAAAGAGAGGAGTTGTTTGAAGTGAAATTAAAAAACTTCATATTTGAAAGAGAACTTCACCTTGTATATCATAAAAATAAATACAAAAGTAAACTCTTTGAAGAGTTCAAAGCATTTTCAAAACAGTTTTTTGAAAATATTTTAGGGAAATAGTCGACCAATATAATTACCTGAATCCCATACTCTCTTTTCATTTTCATTTCATTTTCATTATTCATAATAAAGGAAAACCCTACAAGGATTCTTATTATGAAAGAGAGATATCTTCTCTTACACTTGACTATTTTACTGTTTTTATCGACCAATTCACCTCATCGAGCACTTCAACGAATAAGCTGCGAGAAAGAAGCAAAAGAAGGATACGAGAAGAGTTTTAAGCATAACAGGAAACAGAAATGACAGGTAAGTTTTTTTTCCTGGTATCTGTATTACTAACCCTGACAAATGCCGATAACAGTATTATCCCCTTCTACAAAGAAGCCCTCAAAACACTCTCTTATCAAAATATATATATCCTGCAGCAAAAGTCCAGAACATTAAGTATAGAGGCAAAAAAGAAACAACAGTATCTCAATCTTGATACAGGGATCATGTACGGTTCAACCAGTGCAAAGCTTTTGAACCATCACTTCAACAATACAGATATAGGTATAACAGATACTATTGATCTTTTTGGGAAAAGTGTAGAAGAGATTCGCCTGATACAGCTTCAGATGAAAGAGGACAGACTCCTGTTACAGGTGCAAAAAGAGAAACTATTTCTCTCCCTGCTCAGCATGATCACTGCCTACAGAGCCAGTGAAGAAAAACTGCATATCTACAGAAAGCTCTATCAGACACAATATACTCTGCTTAATGCTGTAAGATCTGCTGTCAAAGCAGGTGATATGAGTATGATTGAACTTACCAGACTGGAAAATACTATCGCTTTGGCAAAATCCCAAATGGATCAGGAGAAAGAAACTGTGACTGTCATGAAAGAACAACTGAAACTTTTCAGCCCCCATCATACTATACCCCGGCCTGTTTCTTCCACACTCCATAGCAGTCTCCATCGTTTTATTGCCAATAGCCCGCAACTCAAGCTCAATGATAACCGGGCAAAGCAGAGCTTACAAAAAATAAAGCGCCTTGAACAGAGCTGGATACCTGATGCCGTCATCAGTGCCAATCAGCAATTTAACGATGACCCTACCGCCTATGGTAACAACTATACTTTGAGTATGGGGCTAAATATGCACTTTGACGGAAGTATATCTTCTATTGTAGAGAAGCAAAAAGTCGAAGCACTGAAAATAAAGAGTCAGAAAAAATCTTTGGAGATAGAGAGAAAAATACAGTATATAACATGGAAAAACCAATATGAAACAGCCAAAAAGTCATTTACTTCACTCTCAAAAACCCTCAAAGAAGCCAATATTACATTAAAAAATATGCGGACTGCCTACCTTAAACACTATATTGACCTCAATACTTATCTGCAGACCATCGAAGGAAGCCTTGCTGTTCATGAGGCACAGATAAATGCCAAATACAAAATGATACGTAATGCTCTGATTTTAAATACGCTTTCGAATGGAGTTATTTATGAGTAGGCATTTTTTTTTGATCTTGAGTTTTTTACTGCTTTTTAGCTCTTCTCTTTTCTCTTTCTTTGAGGATAATGGTAAAGAGATAGCAAAAACACTTCAGTATCCCAAACAGAAACATTATGTGAAGGTAAGTGTCATCAATCCGAAACTTGCAAATATACCTATAAGTCAAACCGTAACCGGTATTACAGAGCTACATCGGAAGATCACGGTCAACACACTATCAGAAGGTATTCTGCATGTAAAAAGTTTTAATGGGCAATTGATTAAAAAAGATGATATTATCGCAACTGTCAGTAACGCCCAACGAAAGAATACCATTACCATGCTAAAGTCAAATATCGGGCTTTTACACAAACAGGTTTTGGCTCAAAAAAGTAAATTTAAAAGTGCTAAAGAGATGATGCAACTCGGTATCCTCTCAAAAAACCGGCTTTTGGATCAACAAAATCTTTTGGAGGAAACAAACATTGCCCTCAATAAGGCAAAAAGAGAACTGGGTAAACTGGAACTTCAAGAGAGTTCTTCCCTTGTAAAAGCACCGGTAGATGGATATGTTGACTCCCTGATTCCGGACGGAAGTTATGTTGCCTATGGACAAACTCTTTGCAGGATCATAGATACCCATGTACAAATACGGCTTTTTGTCCCACCTTTGTTTGCAAAAGAGCTCTATATCGGTCAAAAAGTAAAACTAAAAGAGCAAGGAAGTGTAACTGATGCCAAAATTGTAGCCATACTGCCTCAAAGCAGTGACAATCTGCTGAATGTCATAGCTCTTCCTTCACAAACTCTACCGATTGGGATGCATATAGAAGCCCAGATACAAACGGCTCAGACCAGAGGCTGGATTGTTCCCAAAGATGCTGTTGTCATAGTACAAAACCATCCGGCAGTATATATCATAAAAAAGAACAAAGCTACACTTCACTTTATTACTGTAGAAAAAGATATGATAGACAAAGTTCTGCTCACAGATCATCTGCAGGCAGAAGACCATATTGTTTTTAAAAATGCCTATATGCTTCATGACGGAGCCATCGTAGAGGTTCTGAAATGAAAGATCAGAAAGGTTTTTTTCTCTATGTTCTAAAAAATAAATTAGCAATTTTTATCGTTGTTTTTTTACTGGCTGCTGTCGGATATAAACTATCGTTTTCTATTCCAAAAGGTGTTTTTCCAAATGTCTTTTTTCCCCGTATTGAGGTAAGTATTGAGAATGGCTATGCACCTATAGAACAGATGCTTTTTTCCATAACGAAACCTAGTGAAGAGGCTCTTAAAACTGTACAGGATGTAGAAAAGATAGTCTCTTCTACCTCTATTGGCTCTACAGACATCAGTCTCTATTTCAACTGGAATGTAGACCCCTATTTGGCATACCAACTCGTTCAGGCACGTATAGCAGATATCAAAAATCAAATCCCTGCCTCCGCTTCCATCACCATTCGTCAGGCTACTCCGAGTATATATCCTGTCTCTATCTATGCTATTGGTTCCAACTCCTTGTCTCGCGCAAAACTTACAGAGAAGCTTTACTATGAACTTAAACCTGTACTTCTTTCCATTCCCGGAGTATACGATATAGAGATAAAAGCACCGGCATGGAGTGAATATAAGCTACTGCTCAATGCCAAAAAAGTAAGAGCTTACGGGTTGGATCTACAGAAGATCATCAACCAGCTCAAAGCCCAGAATATGATCAGGTTTATGGGGCTTATAGAAGACTACCATAAACAGTATGTTCTTTCTCTCTACCAAAAAAGTGAAGATGCTTCAAAGTTATTGGATATTGATATCGCACTGCCAGATAATAAGTCCGTAAAGATAGGGGATATCGCGTTACTCATAGAAAGGGAAAATCCTGTCAAAGCCACAAGTGCTGCTACAGGATTTAAAAATGCTGTTGTTTTCAACCTCTTAAGACAACCCAATGCCAATGCCATCGATGTCGCAAAAAAGTTTAATGAAAAATTAAAGGAACTGGCACCTGCACTTCAAAAAGAAAATATCCAAATCGTTAACTACTATGACGGTACCGATTTTATCAAAGAAGCAGTCAACAGCGTAAGGGATGCTATCATTCTCGGTGGCATTATCGCTGTTTTGGTAATATTTTTCTTTTTGAGGCAAGTAACACTTTCACTGATCTCTTTACTTGTCATTCCTGTTACATTTCTTATTACCATGGTAGGTATGAAGCTTGGAGGTATTGATTTCAATATCTTTTCACTTGGAGGTATGGCTGCGGCACTTGGCGGTTTGATAGATCAGATGATCATCGTAATTGAAAACATTGAAAGACACTTTAAAAAAGGGGTTTCCAAACAAGAAGCCGTGATCCGAGGTGCCAGAGAGATCTTGCCTATCATGGCAACAGCAACACTGCTTGCTACATTGATATTTGTACCCCTTTTAATGGTAAGCGGTGTCGTAGGACTCTTTTTTAAGCAGCTGGCTTTTGTACTGGTAATCACCTATGTGATTTCTCAGATAATCGCTGTTTTCCTTACACCTATCATTGCCTTTGTAGCACTTCCGAATGAACCAAAAAAAAGAAAAGATTTTATGGAGCCTATAGTAGAGAAATACAAACGCTTTTTGACAAAGATGATGAACCATGCCTGGATATCTTTACCTATCTTACTCTCTGCCTTTGCTTTGAGTTTTTTTCTTTACAAAACCATTCCTTCTACTTTTCTGCCTAAATGGGATGAAGGAAATATCGTTGTAGATATAGTCCTGCCTCCTGGAACTTCACTGAAACAGAGCAGAGATGAGTTTATGTCCGTAGGCAGGATCCTTGATAATACTCCTGAAGTCAAAGGATGGACACTCCGTATCGGAACCTCTTTAGGGCAAGTCTCTACACAATCCAATCAGGGAGACTTTTTAGTTACACTCAAAAAGAAACGAAGCAGAAGTGCTTTTGAAGTAATCGAAAAGCTACGTCACGAGATAGAGACAGCTGTACCAAACATGGAAGAACTTGGACTTTCCCAGGTCCTTGAGGACAGACTTGGAGACATTATGGGTGCAGATGCACCTATATCGATACATCTTTTTGGCCCCAACCCTGATGATCTGATACAACACGGGTATCGTCTTAAAAAGATGCTTAAATCTATCAAAGATATAGAAGAAGTCAATGTCCTTACTTCGTATGCTTCACCTGCCATCAATGTACGACTTAAAAATAATGCCTATGCATTATATGGTATTGATGAACAGACGCTGTCCACACAGATTAGAACTATGTATTATGGCAGTGTGGTAGCATCTGTAGCACAGGGGGAAAAACTTATAGATATTCGTCTCTTTATGGAACGCCCAAGGGTTGATCCTATTGACTATCTTAAAAAAGAGTTATCTGTTTTTTCACCCAAACTCAATAAAAACATACCGTTAAGTTATGTTGCTACAATCACCTATAAAAGCAAAGTAGCTGAGATTACACACTACAACCTCTCTCCTGTCTGTATCCTTGGGATTAGATTTTCAGGCAATAATATGTCCGCTGTAGTCAGTCACATCAAAGACACCCTTGTTTCAGCCAAACTGCCAAACAATATTACCGCAGATATCAGCGGTTTCTATAAAGAGCAACAGCAATCGTTTAAAGAGATGGGATATGTTATTTTATTTGCTGTTATCATTATTTTCACCGGTTTGCTTTTTAATTTCAGCTCCATTCGTATTTCATTTTCCATACTTATAGCACTTTTAATGACATTGACAGGCGTTTTCCTTGCACTGAAACTTACCGGAAAACCTCTGGATATTACTGCATTTATGGGTATGCTCATAGTACTTAGTATTGTAATCAACAATAATGTACTGATTTATGATTTCTATCATATGAACGTAACCGGTAATAGCAATGAGAAAAAACGCATAGTCGATGCCATTGCTGTGAGAATGCGTCCTGTCCTGATGACCATGTTTTCAAATGCCTTTGCCCTGCTGCCTATCGCATTGGCAATAGGCAGCGGTACACAGATCATTCAGGATATGGCAATCGCGATCATGGGTGGACTCTTTTTTGCTATTGGCGTAAATCTGTTTGTAATACCGTTGTTTTTTTATTGGCTATACAAATTACAGGACAAAAGCTTGATAGCCTCCAAAAAATAAAAATAGACAGTTTTGATTCTTTTCAGATCGTCTATTCTGTAATAGGTACAGCCAGTGGAGGAAAAACATATATTATTGAGCAACAATATACTCTTTTTCCTTACAGCTTATCTCAACTTCTCTCTTAGCAGATTATGCTTGTAGAGATAACTTGCGCTCTGATAGTAGGTAACCGTGTCCTTGACATCTGCCTCTGACGGTTTTTCTTCTGTATATTCCACACGGTAGAGTGTCTGCTTCTTTACCTTATAGTTTTGTACACTTTTATCCGGAGAGAGCACTGTAAGTGTATTGTTTCTGAAAAGGCCGAGTTTTTGATAGTTCCCTATGAATGCTCTCTCCTGATGGTCTTCTTTCAAGATATCATCTCCATAGAATTTAGCTTCATAACTCTGACCAATGATCCCCAAAAGTGTAGGCACAATATCTACCTGTGAGGCAAGTTTACTGACAACCTTTGGCTCGATAAGTTTTGGTGCATAAATGAAAAGGGGTATTCTGTAACGCCAGACCGGCAAAGCAGTTTTTCCTGCACTTCCGCCGTTATGGTCTGCAACAATCACAAAGAGCGTGTTGTCAAACCACGGTTTTTTGGAAGCTTCTTTAAGAAATTTGTCGATGGCGTAATCTGTATATTTCACCCCGCCGTTGCGTCCTGTATGGGAAGGAATATCGATCTTGCCATCCGGATAAGTGTAGGGTCTGTGGTTGGAGGTGGTCATGACAAAACTGAAGAAGGGTTTCTCTTTCGCATAAGATTTATCAGCCTCTTTGCTGACCTTGTTTAAGAGATCTTCATCACAAACACCCCACACATTGGAAAATGTCACTTCGTCATCTTTAAAATCAAACCTGTCCACCACTTCAAATCCGTTGTTGGAAAAAAAGTAGTTCATATTGTCGAAATATCCATGACCGGCATAGATGAATTTACTCTCATAGCCTAATTTCCCGAACACGAAACCTGCCGAGTTCATGTTCTGGCAGTCAGGTCTTTTCACAATGCTTCTGCCGGGTGTCGGGGGTAGAGAAAGCGTGACCGCTTCCATACCTCTGACCGTTCTTGTACCTGTCGCATAGAGATTGTTGAAAAAGAGAGATCTTTTTGCCAGTTCATCCAGATGAGGGGTCAATCCGCGCTTGTCACCGAATACTCCCATATATTCTGCACTGAGACTCTCCACCATGATCAATACAATATTATACCGGTGTGCCGGTCCGTCATTTTTGACCACTCTGGTAATATCATGAATATCATTCGTCTTAAAAGTTGTACTCTCCCTCTTCAAAAGCATACGCAGTCTTTTAAAGACACTGGTTTCATCAAGTGTTTTATAAAACTCATCATACTCCAGCTCATTATGTCTGAAGGCACTGAAAAGAGAATAAAAACCGTTCTTTGCCAACTCCTGATCGAACTTGTTGGGGCAATTCTCAGTCAGGGTCTGCTTATCCAGAAATATAAAGAAGAGCAGAGGCAAGGCAAGATAGATACTTCCGATCTTCAACCGTTTTGAAAACGGCATGTCACAGTTGAACGCGTCACAGTGAAACGTAGTCTTTTTATGATTGTAGAAAAAAATGAAACCCGTAATTACCAGTATGATCCCCACAAGAAGAGGTATAGGGTAGGACTCAAGGATGTTATGTACCACTTCATGCGTGTAGACCAGGTAATCAACAGCAATAAAATTGAAGCGTTTTCCAAACTCTTCCCAGAAAAAGTACTCACTGAAACCGTTAAATACCACCGAATAGATCACCGCAAAATAGATCAGAAGGCTGACGATCTTGTGTATGACCGAGTTGAATATCTTTCTTGGAATAAGAATAAGATAGATGATAAACGGTATCAGGTAATACGATACCGCTACAAAGTCATAGAACATTCCGATGAAAAAGACCTTCAGCAATTCAATGATACCCGTATCGGCCTGATCATATGTCATTACCAGCAAAACAATCCTTGTGATAAAGCTCACAACGATGAAAATACCGATAAAATTGGTAGCGAATTTAAATCTTCCTGTATTCATTTAGAGGGTGTCCTTAGTTATTTGCCCCATTATATATTTTGAAAATGAAAATATGCTGAATGGGCCATCATGTCACTATCCCCGGCAAAGAGTGGATGCATCTAAGGCTCTACCGCTGTATACTTCGTCTCAACCTCATCCTTACAAAAAGTCACCTTTGATCGACAGAATACCCTTTTGGATCATTCGTGCCATAAACGATGATATATTATTGTCTTGGGTAGGCGCGATCGTATTGAGCAGTGCAAAATCTTCTGTCATTGTATTAAGGAAGTTTGTAGTGAAACAACCTTTTTGAAACTCTTCATTGCCAAGAACAGCTTTGTGCAGTGCAATATTCGTTTTTATCCCATCAATGTAGTACTCATCCAGCGCCCTCTGTGCTTTTTTTATTACACCTTCCCAATCCAATGCCCATACAATCAGCTTGGCAACCATTGAGTCATAGTGCGGCGGTATCGTATAACCGCTGTAAATACCACTGTCAAGTCTTACACCTGGACCACCAGGGGTCAAATACTCACCTATCGTACCAAAAGAGGGCATAAACTCTTTTTGCGGATCTTCGGCATTAATACGGAACTCGATCGCATACCCTCTGAAAGATATCTCCTCCTGCAGAAACTGCAGCTTATCACCCTCTGCAATCTGTATCATCCGCTGAATCAAGTCTACTCCTGTAGTGATCTCCGTTACCGGATGCTCCACCTGTATACGTGTGTTCATCTCAATGAAATAGATCTCATCATCCTCATCTACGAGAAACTCTATGGTTCCAACACTCTCATACCCAAGCTTGTAGATCGCTTTTTGTGCTATACGGAAAAGCTCTTTGCGTGTCTCCTGGTTGAGACGGGGAGAAGGAGAGATCTCGATCACCTTCTGATGCCGTCTCTGGATAGAGCAGTCCCTCTCTCCAAGATGTACGACATTGCCATATTTGTCAGCAATGATCTGCACTTCGATATGTCTAGGATTCCTGATATATTTTTCGACGAACAGATCACCGTTGCCAAAATACTTTTCCGCTTCAGCTCTGGCATTCTCGAATGCAGAGGCAAACCCCTCTTCACTCTCTACGATACGCATCCCTCTCCCACCGCCTCCATAGGCAGCTTTAATAATAACAGGATAGCCTATTCGTTGTGCAACCTCCATAGCCTCCTGAACATCATATACCGGTGTGGTCGTACCCTCTATCACCGGTACACCGATCTCCTTCATCTTCTCTTTGGAAGCGATCTTGTCACCAAAGAGTGCAATATGCTCCGCTTTTGGACCGACAAAGGTCAGACCGTTCTTCTCACATGCTTTTGCAAACTCGGCATTTTCAGAGAGAAAGCCGTAACCCGGGTGTACAGCATCACATCTATGCTGTTTTGCAACTACAATGATATTCTCATAATCAAGATATACCTGTACAGGATGTCCTTTCATTTCTATGGACTGATCAGCTTTTTTAACCCATACCCCATCCTTGTCTGCCTCCGAATGTACTACGACACTTATAATGCCAAGTTCCTTACACGCACGTATCAATCTCAGTGCGATCTCTCCGCGATTTGCGATCAAAAGTTTATGAATTTTCTTTTTCATGTTCGGTGCTCCTTTTTTAGTACCGCCATTATAAAACAGTTACCAAGATAGTTCTACACCTTTTTTGACTTATAAATTATCCTTTTTTGTAAAAAAAATTATCTAAAACAGATATAATTACTATCATGAAGAAAGAAACCTACTGGAAAAATGTCCGTATCGCCAACGATCTGATGTTTTACATCTACACCCATATCGATACACAGATCAATCTTGACGAGATTGCAAAGAATTTTCATATAGACAAATACTATCTTCACAAGATATTTAAAAGTATCTTTGGCAGAAACATCTATGAAAGTATTAAATCGATCCGTTTGCAAAAGGCCTCCAATCTTCTTTTGACCAACCGTCACTCAACCATATCACAAATTGCCAATGCCTGCGGATACAGTTCGCAAACTTCATTTATAAGAGCCTTCAAAGCACGTTTCGGCATGACACCCAAAGCGTGGCGGAACGGTGGTTACCTAAACTACTCCGATGCACTGCTCTCCTTACCAAACGACCAGAATGCACCGGATACACTCTCTGTCAGCGAACCGACCATTATCAAACGGGATCCTATGGAGGGTTATTATCTCAGAGATAACGGCTATGGAGAGCACATCAAATACTCCTGGCAAAAACTTCAGACACTCATCTATACACTTGATCTAAAAGAGTACAAGCTCATCTCACTGTTCCATGACAACCCTGCAATCACACAACTTGCCTCATGCCAGCATGTCTCAGCGATCAGTTTTAATGATGACGGTCTTACCGTCAATCTGCCTAAATTCAAAATCGCAGGAGGTGTCTATGCATGCTTTAACGTTAGCGGGAAAAGAGAGGATCTTCTGAAATTCATTCGCTGGGTCTACCATACCTGGCTTCCCAAAAGCGGTTATGAGACAACCACGAAGCCTCCCTATGCAATCTACTGTAAAAACCATCACCTTGACAGATACGGAAGATTTGAAATGGATTTTTATCTCTCAATAACCTTATAGATGGGAATTTCTCCAAAGCGATCCTGATCGGAAAAACATCCCTGCCCGAACAAGGTACCCAAAAGAAGCAAAAAAAAGAGTAGCCCGGCATATCTGATACTCTGCCCGATTGAGCGGAGTTTATGATGGACAAAGCAAAATGGAAATCTATTTCATCCTCATTTCATTTTCATCGTTTATGCTTTGAATATGGCAGAATATCACAAAAGAAACAGAGTACTTCACTGTACAGATATTGTAAAAACATTCAGTTCCGGAGAGACAGAGGTCAAAGCACTGCAAAGTGTAAATCTTGATGTCTACCAGGGTGAACTGCTAATGCTGGTAGGACCCTCCGGGTGCGGCAAAACTACATTTGTATCGGTCATTACCGCTCTGCTTGGGTTTGACAGCGGCAGATGTATTGTTCTTGGATACGACCTGTCCACAATGAGTGATCAAAAAAAAACCGCTTGGAGAGGCAGGGAGATCGGCTTTGTATTTCAGGCCTTCAATCTTATTCCCGCATTGAGTGCAGCTGAAAATACAGCCCTGCCCCTTACAATTTCCGGAATCAATAAAACAACAGCCATTTCCCGTGCAAAAGAGATGTTAAAAGCTGTAGGTCTGGAATCAAAAAAGTATGTTCTGCCAGGTAACCTGAGTGGTGGACAACAGCAACGGGTTGCCATTGCCAGAGCATTGGTGCATAGACCAAAACTCGTGATCTGTGATGAACCTACAAGCAGTCTCGATCACGAATCAGGGCAGATGGTTATGGAGCTTTTAAAAAAATTGACCAAAGAGCACGGTGTAACCATGATCGTAGTCACTCATGACAATCGCATTTATCGATACGCGGACAGGATAGCGCATATGGAAGACGGGAGGATCATAAAAGTGGAAGAGAACAGATGAAAAAGTTTTATATTTTGATGACCGTTTCAATCATCGGTCTTGCTCTTGGAATCACGGCAGTTGGATACGGAGACAGGATAATATCATCAAAAACCGTGCCTATCCCTTCTGTAAAACTGCCTTTTAAATCATTTATAGCAGGAACAGGGATCGTAGAAGCAGAGAGTAAAAATATTACCGTTGGCTCTCCTGTTTCCGGTCTCATTCAGAAAGTCTATGTGCAAAGCGGAGACAAGATACAGAAGGGAACACTTCTTTTTGAAATAGACGATACGCTTCTTCAAAGCAGAATAATGGTTTCCAAAGCCGAAATAAAAGCTGCCAGGGCAAAGCTGACACGTATAAAACACCACTTCGAACTGATAGAAAACTTCAAAAAAGTCTCTCCTCAAATGGTTACGAAAGAGCAATACATACAGGCACAGGACCGCTACAAAGAGGCACAAGAGATGTTTGAAATCTCAAAAGTGAAACTATCCGCCTTGCAGGAACAATTAAAACGCTATAAGATCTACAGTCCTATAGATGGCACAGTATTAAGGTCTAAGATCAGCAAGGGAGACTTTTTTGACAACCGAAGCAACGCACTTATTATCGGTAGCGATAATGTGAATGTACGCGTTAGCATCAATGAATATGATATTTCAAAGTTCAAACCGGGTACAAAAGCAGTGGCATATATGCGGGGCAACCATAAAGAGAAGATCGAATTAAGCTATAGATATACGATCCCTTACGTTATGCCCAAAACCAACTTGACAGGGAGAAGTACAGAGCGTACCGATACACGTGTGCTTCAAGTCGTCTACGCTGTAAAAAGAGCAACAACCTTCCCTCTTTATGTGGGGGAACAACTGGATATCTTTATCCAAACCCCCAGGCAGGGAAACTAAAACATGTTTGAAGTAGCGGTCAAAATGCTGATGCATGACAGAACCAAATTTCTTGGACTTTTTACAGGTATTGGCTTTACTGCATTTTTAGTGACATTTGCCATGGCATATTTTGCAGGATTTATGACAAGAGGTTTTGCACTGGTGAGTGAAAATCCCTCTGGCAATGTCTGGGTAATGGACCCTGCTGTCAACTCAACAGAAGCAACGATCAACATGAGTGATGCGTCTCTGGGACTTGTTCGCAGTGTCAAAGGGGTAAACTATGCTGTCCCTTTCTATATAAGTAACGTAACAGCCAGGTTTCCAAATGGACATTTTCAGTCATTTCAGATGATCGGTGTAGATGACGCTACATTGAGCGGTACCCCAGAACCGGAAAACGGCTTAAATGCTGCCCTTCTGCATATGCCAGACAGCATCATTGTCGACAGTGGCGGAAGCAGTGGCAAGCTTCAGACACCACTGCATCAAAAAGATATATGGCCGTATGACGGGGCACACCTTGATGCACCTACACGAAAACTAAGATATGGAGACGAGTTGCTCATAAATGACAAAAGGGTGGTAATAAGAGGTCTCTCCTCAACTATTCCAAGATTTCCGCCAAGACCATTGATCTATACAACACAGTCAAACTTCAAGCGACTCAATCCCGGAGAAAACAGGTACATCACTTTTATTATGGTAAAGGGAGAAAAAAATATTTCAGCCAGTACTTTAGCCGATAATATCTCTAGGCAGACAGGACTAAAGGCCATTACCAGTGATGCATTCAAAAGAGAGACCGTCCTGTGGTTTCTTGTTAACTCCGAAGATGTAGGCGATATGATCAACATGATTATCCTTGCAATGCTTGTAGGTTTTGGAGTCACCGGTGTCATGCTCTATATGTTCACCTATGAAAATCTCAGACAATATGCTGTTCTAAAAGCGATGGGAGCATCCAGTAAGCAATTGGTGACTATGGTGTTCACACAGGCTTTTATAGGTGTAATAATCGGAAGCGGTACAGGTATAGGAGTATCTGCTTTATTAGGTGGGAGTGCAGCCAGTGCAGATTTTCCGTTTCGCATGATGTGGTTTGCCCCTTTGCTTGGCTTTTTGGGCGTTCTGATCGTAAGTATTACTGCAGCTTTTATCAGTGTAAGAGCGATTCTGCACATGGAACCGGGTATTGTATTTTCCCAAAGATAATAGATCACTATTAGCCTGTATCTTTGGAATACTTGTCTCTTCCACCTTTCCAAATAATCTTGTTATTATCCTGAATACCGATAAATGACAGAATCATAATCATATTTGTCTCTAACTCTCTGTATCATTATTCGTCAGCTGTACTTCCTTCTGGTGGTGTATAGGTCTATGATTCTTTAATTCGTCTAAACGATCATTATCACCATTTTCTTTAGCCTCTTTAATCTCTTCACGCCAGGACTTCATCTTTTCATGATACACTTTGTTAGCTTCTCTTTTAGCCTGACGTTCAGAAAGACGCTTTTCTTTTTTCTCCTTTTGTTCATAGTAACGCTCCAAAGCTTCAGAGCCGCGTTCTCGTGCTAATGCTTCTTTATGTGCCTCTGCTCTTTCCAGAAAATCTTCTTTGGAATCATCTTTTTTATCCATATCAGACAATATAGCATATTCGTCATTTTTTAAAACAGGCATGGCAGGTTTTAGAGATTTTTCTTTGGGCTTAGGAGTCTGTATCTTCTGTTTGCTGTCAGTTTCTGTAATCTCATTTTGTACGACGGTCTTTTTTGTTGCAGCAAGCTCTTCCTTTTTGTCCGATAGTGATATAAAAACAGCTAAAGCTGCGATAAAAAGAAAAACTCCTGCAATACGCCCTATACGTGTATTCATTTTTCACATACCCTCTATTTCGTAATATTTTTTCAATATTCTGATCAATACTATATTATTTGTTTAGAACTGATCAGAATATGAAGTAGAAAGAGACAGATAATCCGTCTCTTTCAGCAACATCGTTTTTTTAATTAAGTATGCCGCTGATCGGCGTTACATTGACAAAATCAAAGTAGATATCGCCGACATTACCCACTGTTCCGCTTCCACCGATTCCTGCAGAAACATCAATCACAGATGCCGTATTGGTCGTATAGGTGATTTCAGACAGAAGATCTACGTATCCACCATCACTGTTATCTGCTGTACCATTGGAAGCACCGCCATTAAAGTAGAGATCTCCACTGTTAGTTACTTTGCCTCCTGCATACACATACAGGTAACCAGAGTCATCACCTTGAGCATTAAGCCCCGTACCGTTACCGCCGGTTGCTATAATAGCACCACTGTTAAGTATATCATAGCTGGAGTACATTTCTATAGAGTCATCAGCCCCTTGACCGGCAGTAGAAGTACTTCCTTCAGCATCTCCACCCAGTGCAATAATTTCACCACTGTTCTCAACCGCATCATGACCGTAGAAGTAAAGACCACCACTGTTTCCTCCATCCAGACCAAGTCCTCCGGAGATATCAATGGCTCCACTGTTAAGTACTTTGGTCGTACCAACATAGAATTCACCTTCTGCCTCAAACTCTATATAACCTCCTCTACCGCCGGTCCCGTTTTCAGCATAACCACCTCTTGCGATGATCTGTACTTCATTAATAATGGAGCCAACCGGAACAGCAGTATAGTCATCTCCTGTCCACGCATCTTCTGTATAAGCTTCCACATTTCCTGCATGCCCACCGCTGATATTGCCGTCACCTCCAGAAACATCAAATGAACTGTAGCCAAGAAACTGAATTTTACCGACAGGAGGAAAATCTATATCTGAATAAGATGTTTCAACCTCTACATTACCCCCGTAACCACCATTAGTGTCACCATCACCACCATTCACTTCAATATTGCCGCTGATCTGTACAACTCCTGAAGCAACCTCTTCACCGTATCCATAATCATCTCCTTCACCATCGAGATATACATACACATCACCGGCATCTCCTCCATTTCCAGATACACTTAGGAGTATTCCACTGTTCGCAGGAATAATACCGGAGCTTTTGGCATTTCCACCATTGGCATAGATATTACCGGAGGTTCTGGTACTTCCACCTCCATTAAGATAAAGATATACAGTCGATCCGTTTCCGGCATTTCCGTTTCCGGCATCACCCCCATTAGCATAGATATTACCTGAGTTAAGCAGCTCTCCCACATAGCTTCCCTCTCCGGGATAGAAATCAATGTCACCGGCATCTCCCCCATTGGTACTTCCGTCACCTCCGCTGGTATTGATATCTGCAGAGTTATAAATGCTTGCCACATAAGATTCTATGTATATATAACCACCTTGTCCGCCATTACCTGCAGAACCATTACCTCCTATGGCTAAAATTGGAGCGGTATTGTAAAAACCTGTTTCTGATTCAAGAGAAAGCTGACCAGCATTTCCACCTATAGCACCATTTCCTCCACTTGCATTGATCGCTTGACTTCCGGTATGAATAAACACACCATCATACGCACTTATATACACGTGACCATAACCACTCCCTGGTTCTACAGCAGCATTTCCGCCATCTCCGCTTCCAACACCATTTCCGCCACTGGCATCAATAGCACCATTTACTTGAACCAAAGCATAATACACATTGATTCTTACATAACCACCATCTCCACCACGTTCATTTCCACTGCTTCCATTATCTCCGGATGTATCGACTGAACCATTGGCTCCAATGATCACTGAATTGTCATTAGGAAGATAAAGGTATAAAGCACCTTTGTCCCTTACTGTCGCAGGAGCACTATGTCTCGTATCAATTGTACCACCTGCTGTTGTCAATGCTGCAGTTTTAAGTGTCCCGTTTATGATCAAGTCACCATATAATTTAAAACGGGCCTGATCCTGACCTGTAGAATCATCATTGTCAGCATCACTGTTATCATCATCAACATTAAGCCCCAATACTACTGTTACTCCTTCATCAATTTTAAGGCCTGTGACACGATTTGTAATGTTATTATCACAGGTATCACCACTGTTTACAGCCTCACAAAGATATTGAGTATTTCCATTTATCAAATAAAGAGTACCTGCTGTTGTCGGTTCATTTCCACTATCTACTGTGGTGATATTGGTATCAACTGAAATTATCTTACCGTTAGTGCCCAAGTTATCTTCATGCGGATAGCTCGGAACAGTGAATGCAGTATCAACAGTACCACTTGTAAGAAATTCTACATTCATATATCCATCAGCATAGATTGCAGAACTATCAGCATTGCCACCGCTACCACTCATTCCATTCCCCCCTTTTGCCTGAATAGTAAATTCCCCGACTGTAACAACACTACTACTGTCACTGCTGCTACCGCCACCACACGCAGTTAATGCCAATACTGCCGCTGTAGCTGCGAATAGTGCTATCGGGTTTCTGCTTCCCTTTAAAAAATAACTCTTCATCTTTTTCTCCTTTTAAACTTCAATGTTTATTAACCTTTCGGCACAATATTTATCCTCTTATCAAAAGTATAGACTTTAAAAGTGACTTATAAATTAATTTTCATTATAAAATTTATTTTTATTTATATTTTAAGTTTTTTAGTTATTATGGATTATAGTGACGTACAGAGTGAAGGAAACTACATAGATGAAAATCCTGATCATTAATCATGAATACCAGTCGAATACAGAGATTGAAAAAGAATTAAAGCACAGAAGTTTTTCTACAAATTATCAAATTTTTGCTACCTTTAACAAAAATAAAACAGATATGTCAAGTTATGACCTTGTCTTGCTGGATGTACCTCTTATGAGTGATGAGAGCTATATGATCATAAAAAAAATAAGAGCTTCAGACAAACATATTCCCATTATTGTACTCAGTCCTTTCTATCAGATAAGAAATATAGAAAAGTGCTTTATTTTTGGGTGTAATGACTATCTTAAAAAACCTGTTGTCATAGATGAACTGATCTTCAAACTAAACTTTTGGCTCAATTTTAAAACATATCAGAATACTCAGACAATCCGTTTAAAGAATGGATTTTCCTATGATCCCGGACATCATGAACTGCTAAAAGATAAAATACCCATTTCTTTAACTGCCAAAGAAAAACTCTTTATAGAGATATTGGTCAAGAATAGAGGATGGTTCGTCCCTACTCCTACTATCATCCGGTATCTATGGGACAATTATGCTGCCCCTAACCAGTTAAGGGTCCTTGTATACAAATTACGTCAAAAAGCAGGTAAAGAACTGATCACTTCTATGAAGGGGATAGGCTATAAGATAGATCCGGAGAGTGTAAAAAAAACCATCTGGAGAGCAGAGCGAAGAAAACGTTCTGCTGCAGTGTTTCCGCATAAAAGATAACTGAACTATCTATCAAAAGCAGAAAACGCAACTTCATTCCAGTCAACATTAACGGGCTATTCCAATGCAGAGTGTGCCTCTTTTACCGGAGCTGTCTCCCGGGGGGGGAGGAGTATTTAGAGTTTTTTCAGAAACTCCGTTTTCAGAAAGATCATCGTACCGTTGACCTTTCCCTGAATGTGTGTCGGATCATCCGCTACCATTCTGATGTTCTTCACTGTTGTTCCCTGCTTCGCGGTAAAACCGGCACCTTTGACAGGAAGGTCTTTTATGATGCTGACCGAATCACCTTCGTTCAGTACAGTCCCGTTACTGTCACGTACAACCGGTACATCTGCACTGACCAGTCCAGCCTCAGCCCACTCTCTGATATCATCTTCAAGATACATCATATCAAGCTGATCCTGTGCACCGAGTCTGGTAAGCAGTCTGTATGCTACCACCTGTACAGCGGGTTCTGTACTCCACATACTCTCATGCAGACAGTTCCAGTGTTTCTCATTTTGTGCAGGATCTTCAATACTCGCTGCACAGGTGCTGCAGATCGTAATGGTCTCATCTTTGGGAGCTACAGTATATTCAACCAAGCCTTCCGTACTGTTACAAAGATCACATTGTGTACTCATAATCATCCTTTAGAA
Source organism: Sulfurovum indicum (assembly GCF_014931715.1). Taxonomy (NCBI): domain Bacteria; kingdom Pseudomonadati; phylum Campylobacterota; class Epsilonproteobacteria; order Campylobacterales; family Sulfurovaceae; genus Sulfurovum; species Sulfurovum indicum. Next base: position 1,500,618 of record NZ_CP063164.1, read on the forward strand.
AAATTACCGTATTTTACTCTATTAGTTTTAATCTACCCAAAAGTCCTGCTGTGGTGGTATAGCCTACCTCAGCAAACCTCAGCTTCCCTTCTGCATCATAGATAAAGGTAGTAGGGAAAACCCGTATATGAAACTGTTTCGCCCAACTTCCGTTCTCATCGTTCAATACCCTGAAATGCAGACCGTTCTTTTCCATATAGGCATTGACCGCCGCATTCTCTCCGGAATTCACCGCAACAGTCAAGACTTCATACTCTTTGGAAAGGGTCTCAATATTGGACGCTTCGATCTGACACACCCTGCACCATGTTGCCCAAAAATGCAGAAGAACAGGCTTCCCTCTTTTCAACGTGTACAGACTGCCGTCAAGGAGTGTCACAGTTACCGGAGGAAGTTGTTCAGAGGAGAGGTCCGGCTTTCGAAGATAACTTATAATATTAGATAATATAAATAGAACTGTCATGCCTATTGCGATCTCTCTGAATATTTTTTTCAGTTTCAATTCTCTGACCCTACACCTTCAACGTTTTCAGACACTGTTCCAGTGCTCCGACATAAGAGCTGCCGTAAAATGCAGCATACACCAGCAAAGAATAGATCTGATAAAGCGGTATTTTCACGTCCTCAAAAGCCTTGCTGAGGAAATACACTCCGGTACAGTATTCAAAAAAGACCTCTCCAAAGGACCCCGTGAGACTGTAGTCTGTTAAATTCTATTTTTATATTTTGTTCCATCTTGGAAGTTTACTACAGAACCTCTGAATAACCCAAGGAGCCTGTTTTCTTCCTTTTTGGATTTTGATATACTGTTGTCAGCACTGTAGCAAGTAGCTAAAATAAAAATTATTGATTTAATATTGATATACAATACCATCGGCTCCCCATCGCTTATCATCTTGATTCTAAAGTCTTTTTCGGTTAAAATTTTGAAGGTTTAGCATCGTAATATGGTGAAGTATTGCACTTGTACTTATATCTTTATCCATGATTCACAAGAGCTTTCAACATCCAACTTGAACCCTCTAATCAACTCCAGGAGTTTATCGGACCCATGCTCAATTGACTATAAAAATCCATCTTTTAGATATCTTTGTGTATTTTTTCATTAAATAGCCATAACTATTGACCCTCAAAGTCCAAAAACTACCTAAAAATCTGGATTTTTCGCATCAACCAGATAAGTTCAACAAACTCCCAAACATCCAGAGAGTTCAGATTAGCAAAAAAGGACATAACTCATGAAAAAACTTCTCCTCTACGCAACTATAGCTGTCGCGACATCTATACTTTGGGGACGCGCTGAGCCTGCTGCACACCACAACTCACTTATCTCAAGCATCTTTCATCTCAATAACAGCCTTCGGGACAGCAAGGGTGTTATCTCTGACCTAAAACTGAGCGGCTCTGCCAGCTTTGATGACAGTAATCTGGACTGGATGAACAACCCTTCTGGTTCCGCACTGAAATTTAATGGTGTGAATGACCAGGCCGATGTCATCTTCAGAGTTGACCCCTACCTTACAGAAGGCTGGAGTGACAAGGATATTGCCGAAGTAAGCCTCGAAGGCTGGTTCTATTTTGACGCCATTGACCCTAAAGATGACAACAAACTGGAACTTTTATATATGCGCCAAGGTTGGGAATATGGTTTTGAAATCATCCGTCACCCATGGACAAACAAACTAAGTGTTTATTTGGGAAGCCATGAAGATTCCGGAGAGACGGTTAATAATGCCCTTAGTCTCAGACAGTGGCATCACATCAAAATCATCCACAACCGCACATACTATCTGCTTTATATAGATGGGAAAGAACTCCTCAAGGTAGCACATGGACGAGAAAAGTTAAATCTTTATAATGCCCAGCAAGATATCCGTCTAAGTTTTGGTGATTTTCACGGATGGGCAGACGAGATCCGTTTTAATCTGGATTTTGACACTGACAATGATGGTATCCCCAACAAGCGTGACCCAGACGATGACGGCGATGGGGTCAACGATAAGCAGGATGCTTTCCCACTCGACAGCAGTGAGTGGTCAGATAACGATAATGATGGTATTGGTGACAATGCAGATCATGATGACGACAACGACGGTATCGCCGATGAACGGGATTTGCAGCCGCTGAATGCAAGCAATGCCAATGCCGATACGGACGGTGATGGTTTTAGTGACCTTGTAGAGTATCAGAGTGGCTCTCTGCCAAATGACGCAAGCTCTTCCCCGGAAAGTACTCTTCCGGACAGAGGAGTCTCCCCGGTACTAAGTGACAGGCAGCATCGATCCCTGGAGTCTCTAATTCAAATGCAGAAGCCGGGTGAAGTGCGTATACATGCTGTTTCCAAAGAGTGGCTACGCTTGACCCTGGTCCCGGAACGAAATGAAAACAGTACAGAATTTATCCGCCAACCGGTTGACATCACCAAGGCAGAAGACCCTGCCATGTTTACTGTCAAAGATGAACAGAACAATTCCCTGTCCATAGATAAAACCGGATTAAAGAGACGCACTTTTTACGCTCCGCGTCGAGTAGGCGACCTACGGATTGCCGAGAACATCTTCATTCATCTAAACCAGCCACTTATAGCAGGGCAGCCATATACATTGAATGTCGATACCAACCTCACAGGAACTTCTATTCATACCACTTTCCGCTTTGAACCGGAATCCCAACTGAGTGACCTGTTACATGTAGACCCTTACGGATTTCGTCCTGCAGACAAAAAGAAAGGTTACCTTGGACTGATGATGGGTAGCGCCGGCGAATATGAACCCACCGATCTAAATTTTGAAGTAGTGCGCAGCAGTGACAATCAAGTGGTTTTCCAGGGTACAGGTACACTGGAAATCTCAGAAGGCTGGCGTGATACCTTTACGAACCATCCCTATCACAAAGTTTATCAGCTGGACTTTTCGGAACTGACTACAGCAGGTGAGTATTACCTGCGCCACAGTACCGGGATCAGCCAGCCATTTGTCATTCACAGCAACGTCTATCGCAATTGCATGAATACACTGGCACTGGGCATGTATCACCAGCGGAGAGGTGAAGCATTGGTTGAGCCCTTTACCCGCTTCACCCACAAAGCAACCATCGAAGATCAAACCTATGTCTACGACAGCAGTGACCTCGATCCTTTTCTGACCAGCTTGCGTAACTGGGGAGACGGCATCAAATACCCTACTACACTGGAGGGTCAACATATCGATATCAGTGGTGGTCATATGGATGCAGGAGACTATTCGCCCTATACCTGGAACAGCTCCATGACAGCATGGACACTCATTACTACACTTGATGTATATGGTGAGCGGGTTCAGCATGACAATCTGGGTATACCGGAATCTGGTGATGGCATCCCTGACCTGCTACAGGAATTCCTCATCGAGATCAACTGGCTCAAGGATATGCAGGACCCTGTAGATGGTGGTGTATTTGGCATGAGTAAGCCCAAAGGTATGAGCTACCAATACACCATGCCGGGCGAGATGGAGGATCTGACCCGTTATCTATCACCAAAGGACACTACCGTTACCGGTGGCTATGCAGCAGCATTAGCAAGAGCAGCCCGTAGTCCGATATTGAAGCAATACGATCCAGCACTGGCGGAACTACTCAAGAAACGTGCTATTAAAGCATGGGAGTGGCTTGAAGCCAACCCGGGGATGCATGGCTACCACCACTACGGTATCGCTTCTGCCAGTGAAGGTGATGAGGGGCATGAACATGCTCGCGCATGGGCAGCCATTGAACTGTATGCATTGACCGGGGACGAACGTTACCACAATGCTTTTATGGAATATCACAAACCCCTGTTACGTGATGATGGTGTCTATTTAATGAATAAAGGCTATGGCTATGTCAACCGTACTTTAGCCTTATGGGAGCACGACCAGATCGCTTACCCAGTAGATGCTGATCTAAAACAGACTTCAGTGAATCGCTTTCGGGAAGCAGTGGATCAATATGTAAGTATAAGCAATAAAACTCCTTATGATTTGGCTGTCAACGATGTAGTCAAACGATGGAATATCATCGGCTGGTTCTTTCCAGTCAGTGATTTTGGCTGGGACCTTCTGCTTGCACATGAGCTCTATGGTGATCTGGATTACCTGGAAACAGCACAGGACCAGATTCATTTCACTCTGGGTGGCAATCCCTCTAATATGAGCTATATTACCGGTATGGGATACAAACGCTTACGCTCCATTGTAGATCAAGAGTCCTATTATGATGGTATTGAGGCACCTGTCACCGGCCTACCTGTTTCACCAATGGTCACTGGGTACACATGGAGCAACACTTACACACGGGATATTAGTCAATATTCCTGGCCGCTGGACAACCCGGACCGGAATAGTGAAAGTGAAGTTTATGGTCTTCTTGAAACCGCTTATGACGGCTGGAATATCAATGGGGAATTCACCATTGAAAAGATGGCAGGGATGTTGACAAGCATGGCCATATTAACCCCTCACAACAATAAGCAATATACTTACCCTGAGTTCACTCTCACTGTAGAATCATTGGCAAACGGACTGTTTCAGCCAAAACTGAACTTCAAAGACGGGGAACCACAAAACTACAGCATCCTCTGGAGTGAGAACGACCAACATGTCAGTGCCGATCCGAATTATCTACTGCAACAGGATTTCAGCAAGCCTGTATGGAAACTTTCCGCCGAGGTCGTCACCCATGAAGGGCGACGCTGGTATGCCGAAACTCGCATCAATACCCGTGATTATACGAATACAGATATCCCATTGGAAGCCTTTTCCAATGAGAGTGTTTCTACCCTTTTTCATCTAGACGGCAGCCTCAGTGACAGTAACAGTATCATGGCAGATCTGAACCTGATGGGCAATGCCCATTTTGACAACCATAACCTGTACTGGATGCAGACTCCTTCTGGTTCGGCACTAAGATTTGACGGCTTTGGTGATGAGGCGAAGACAACTTTTTATGTAGAAAACTACCTTTCTGAAGGGAAACGCTTTGAAGATATTGCCGAAGTGAGTATAGGCGGTCTCTTTTTCTTTGACACTCTAGGACCTGTAAACGAGAATGCCTTATTTCTTTTTAGTTTACAACAGTCTTGGGCTAACCGTACAGAACTGATACGCTATGCCTGGACCAAACAGATACTGGCAGCTCTAGGTAAAATACAAGATGAACGAGATGATATCAATGAGGCACTAAGTCTGCATAAATGGCACTATATCCAAATGATATATAACCGCACTCACTACATCCTAAAGGTCGATGGCAAAGAGATCGTCAAGGTTACACATGATAATGGAGAGAAACTCCTTGATCATCGTATTGTGGCTCTGAAATTCGGTAACTTCTACGGATGGGCAGATGAGATCTACTTTAGTATGAAGTTTGATGATGGAAGCATCATTACACCTTCCAACTAGAATATCAAGCATGGCATGAAACCCTTTTTGGTTTCATGCCAACTAACAAGTGACCAGATCAGTTTACACTGGTATGGAGAAGACGATATACAATGCGTTATCACTCTTGTGTACTTTATTGACCTATTTCCAGTTATGATTTTTCACTAAGAGCAAAATAACAAATTCACAGATAAGAATGAAGAAAAGATCATCAAGAACAATGAATACCCCGTCTTTATAGATTTCAATTTCCCTACCCTACACCTTCAACGCTTTCAGACGCTGCTCCAGTGCGCCGACATAAGAGCTGCCGTAAAGTGCAGCATGCACCAGCAAAGGATAGATCTGATAGAGCGGTACTTTCACATCCTCAAAATCCTTACTGAGGGAGTGTACCCTGGTATAGTATTCAAAAAAGGTATCTCCAAAGGTATCAAAAAGCAGAATGAATGCCAGCTCCATCTCCCTGTCTCCAAAATAGATCGCAGGATCGATCAGTACTGTATCTTTAATATTAAACAATATGTTTCCACTCCACAGATCTCCGTGAAGCAGTGAGGGAGTGATGGCGGAGATATCGATACGCTTGTAAAGATCCCGACATAAACCGTCAAGCCTATCTGTCATCTCCTTGGAGATCACCCCTTTCTCATAACATATCCTGACCATAGGCATGATACGCATCTGCCCAAGGAAAAGTGCCCAGTTGTACTGTGTCTGTTCATTGATCTGCCCAAACGGTCCTATTGTAGTATCGTAATAGTAGCCGTACATTCTGCTTTCATTTGTGATACTGTGAAGACGTGACAATACTTTTGCCGCTTCAACCTCCTGTGTACACCGGGGTACCCTGCTCTCTTCGATGAATTCCATCAGCAGGTGTTGTTCGGAAACATCAAAGAGTGTGGGAACCCGTATTTCATATTTGTTAATATCTGACAACATCTTTGCCTCTGTATAGAGTCTTGAGGTAGGTTCAGAGGTTTTTAGGAGATATTTATGCATGGAGGTTTGCAAAGTATAAACAGGACCTATCTGGCCCTGGGTCAAAAAATCTGTAGAGACTATCTTATCATTAAGAAGATCTTGAAAATATGCTGTATCTATCTGCACCTTTTACCTTTACACATCCTTTTGGTACGTTAGAGTAATCTGCACCCTGCTTCGTCTATCAAAGCGTTTCAAAGATGAGCGTACAGCCAAGCTCCACAATAGTACGCTTCACTTTTGATACTGGTTTTCAGCCTATGTCCAGGCCGTCCCAGAACTCATCATAATCCAAATTGGTCATCGAGGCATCCTCTTCGATCCCTTTTTCAATAAGCTTTTGCTGTTCTTCTTCAAAATAGCGCTGCAGTGCTTCCTCGAGCATCGTATTGATATCTTTCTTCAGAAGTTCAGAAAAGGCCTGAAGATTCTCTACTGTATCCGGTTTAAGTTCTATAGTGAAACTGTCCATTATCGTTTTGCCTTATTTAACATTTTTTCCCGTTCATCAGGTTCAAACCCTTCGGGTATCGGTACCTGTTCGAGAATAATATTGACGATATCATCTTTCGTCCTCTTATTGACCTGAGAGTGTTCACTTGCAATCATTCTGTGGCGAAACACATCATGGATGACTGCCTGAACATCCTTTATGTCTACTTCATCTCTGCCTTGCAGCCAGGCATGTGCCTTTGCACACTTTTGCAGAGCGATGGAACCGCGGGGACTTACACCGATCTCGATCATCACACTAAGCTGTTTACTGTAACGCATCGGATAGCGTGTTGCAAATACAAGTTCCACAATGTAGTGCCCCAGAGCATCATCTACTTTGACCCTGGCAACCTCTTTTTGTGCTGCAAAGATAAGTTCCTGCGGCAACTTTTCTTTGACGACGGAAGAGTGGTACTTCTCCTCCTGTACCAGTTTGAGGATTTTAAACTCCGATTCCATATCGACATACCCGATCTCTACATGCATCAGAAAACGGTCCTTCTGTGCTTCCGAGAGAGGGTAGGTCCCCTCCTGTTCAATAGGGTTCTGTGTTGCCATGACAATAAAAAGCTGAGGAAGCCTGATCGTCTGTCCTGCAACAGTGACCTGATGCTCCTCCATCGCTTCAAGCATTGCTGACTGAACTTTTGCCGGAGCCCGGTTGATCTCATCTGCCAATATAATATTTCCAAATATTGGACCTCTGTGGAAACGGAAGTGCTTTTTACCGTTTTCTTCGTAAAGACGCTCCTCCCCTATAATATCTGAAGGTGAGAGGTCCGGCGTGAACTGTATGCGTGAGAATTTCGCATCGATCACATTGGCCATTGAACGCACTATCCTTGTTTTTGCAAGTCCTGGAAGTCCTTCTACCAACAGGTTCCCGTCAGCAAGCAGACCAATGATAAAACGGTCGACAATATGCTTTTGCCCTATTACCGCATCATTCATGCGTTCCCGCAAAAGCTGTATACCTTCTCTTGCTGTCATACTACTCCTTCTAAAAGTAAAGATATTGTAACATAAATCACAATACACTACTGCAATAAATCGCTTCTCTTTACAGGCTTCTGCTCTTCATTCCCACTCGTTCCATATCTCCCGATATGGAACGCATATCAATATCCAAACTACCAAAATCTTTCCACTTCGATCAACCCTGCTATGCCTTTATAATCCCTTGCAGAACTATATCGCCAATGTACCGCTTCGTCGACATATCCCCTTTTGACTGGATTTTGATGAATATACGCTATCTTGGATATCATCATGGCATCTGTCTGTATCAGTTTTGGCTGATATCCCTCTTCCCATACTTGATAATTTGTTGCTTTATGATGTGCTTTTTTATAAAACTGAAATTGCTCTAAAATAGTTTTGGCATTCTCTTTTTTCAATAGCTCCAAAAGTGCTTTTGCTGTATATTGTTTGAACGATTTCATACTTTTTTCGACATCATCACTTTGTATTACATAAGCATAGAGTTTTAAGTGATCTTTTTTTTGTAAAAACCGAAGAGAATCTATGACGATTTGTACACTCTCTTTGCGTGTAAAAAGTGGCAACCAATGAAGCACTGTACATGTCACAAAATGTGGATGCGTCGGTTCATATACTTTGTATCTGCTTCTTCCCATGATTTTATTCTATCGATATTGGGCTTATTGGTTTATTGAATTTGAGGTATGCATTCCATATCGGGAGATATGGAACGAGTAAAACTTGACACACCTGTATCCTTTTGGATACAATTATCCCATGTATGAAGTCAAAATGACAAAGACCTTTTCAAAGTGGTTGAGCAAACTCAAGGATATGAAAGGGCGTATCGCAGTAGCCCGTCGCATAGAGAGAATGAGTCACGGGAACTTTGGTGATGTCAAATCTGTTGGCACATCTATCTCCGAGCTCAGGATCACGACAGGTCCGGGATACAGAGTCTACTTTGCACAAAAAAATGGTCGGATTATCATTTTATTGGTAGGCGGAGACAAGTCTACCCAGACAAAAGATATAGAAAAAGCAGAAGCACTGCTAAAGGAGTACAACGATGAATAAAGAATTGATCCCTTTTGATCTAGTAGAATATTTGGACAATGAAGAAGCAATGGCAGAATATCTTTCCCAAGTACTCGAAGATGGAGATAATGATGAGTTTCTAAGAGCTATAGGGTATCTCGCCAAAGCCAAAGGCATGGCGCAAATTGCCAAAGAGACAGGCATGGGGAGAGAAAGCCTATATAAGGCGTTTCGTCCCAACGCCAAGCCACGCTTTGATACAGTCATGAAAGTACTTCATGCTTTGAAGCTCCAGTTGACAGCAGCACCACAGTTGCATCAATAGCGTATCTCTATCTCACTCGTTACTCGTTCCATATCTCCCGATATGGAACGAGTAAAGTGATCTTTTTTTTGTAAAAACCGAAGAGAATCTATGACGATTTGTACACTCTCTTTGCGTGTAAAAAGTGGCAACCAATGAAGCACTGTACATGTCACAAAATGTGGATGCGTCGGTTCATATACTTTGTATCTGCTTCTTCCCATGATTTTATTCTAGCGATATTGGGCTTATTGGTTTATTGAATTTGAGGTATGCATTCCATATCGGGAGATATGGAACGAGTAAACCAACTATTATAAATATTACGAAATAAAGTATCATTAATTATATGTATTTAATTTTTCATATAAAGTAAATTAATGAAATCATCTAAAACTCTATATCCATTAGCCTCTGATATTTCACCACCAGTGTTTATCATTGAGGCAATATTTGAGTCAATAGTAAGATTAACTGCAACTACAATTCCAAGATTATATATGCCTTGAATATGTTGTGGATTATTATATGTATAGTTTTGAACATCTTTAATAACCATATCAATGTATACATTAGACCAACTTAACTTATCTTTCATATATAGTTTTTGTAGACCTAATGCTTTATTTTCAATATCATTTAAATCTTTATTATAATGATGTCCAAGTTCATATTGATAAGTTAGAATATAAAATAACCCATTCAAAAATACAAAAGTTATAATTTTTTGTTCTCTATCTAGCTGTGTACCGGAATAAAAAAACTTTTTAATGTCTCTATATTGTAGTACATTAGATACTTTATTATGTATAAAATCATATCTATTTCTAGCATTACCATTAAATGCATTAGCTAAATCTCCAAAGAATCCCATTTAGATATCCTTACTAATTGGATTAAGAATATCCAATAATTTCATTGGAGCAAAACTATCTCCATTAGCCCATGCACTAATTGCATTCCCTCCTATAACCATGTATTCCATATAATACTCATTAGTTGTATTATCCATGAGTTCATTAGCTATGTAACGCACTTTATCAGATGGAACGTTTAATTCGTTCATTAAAAATGCTTTTAGTATTGCTATTGTTTCTGAATCACTGATGTTGTTATGTTGAGCAACATAATCTATAACACCAAAAAAATACATATACATTTTCATCTTGTTATCATCTGACTTAATTAAATCTTTAGTAACCATTGCTAAAGATGCATCTTTGAATATTGTTATATATTCAAGAACTTTTTGATCATAACTTACTTTTGCTTTGTTACTAAATAAACTACTAAAAAATCCCATCAATTCTCCTTTTAGAATAGTGTATCTTCATTAAGTGTCAATTTAAATCATATAACAAGAAATAAACAAGGTAATTACTATAGAATATCTACTTAATATTCAAATATAACTTAAATAGCTATAGCTAGTCGAGACCTGCCCAAGTCTTCAAACCAAATTCAAAGTTAGACCTTGATTCTACATAAGGCTACATTTTGTCTGCCTGAGTACGCAGTCAGAGGTTAATATTCAAGTGAACTATGCAGTTTTTCTTGTCCCAAAGCTTCAGCTTGGGATGTATATATGTCTGATGCATCTCCAAAAATCTCATAATGAAATAAAAAGATGATACACTTCTCCTATAGAAAGAAATAGATATACGTATTTCATCCTCAGCTGATGCAAACAGATGCCATAATGACAAAATGCCCCTTGAGGGTATAAATAAGATACAATATATACATGAAAACCCTGTAAAAAGAGGGTATGTCAATGAAGTTTAACATTGGAGATATAGTTCTTTCAGGGACTATGAAGGTGTTCAGCGCTTACTTAAAATAGAGAGGTTCTGGTGATGAAAGAATCAAGTATGCATCCCCAAGCTGGAGCCTGGGGACGAGAAAAGCTAATAATAAGAGAGCATAATGAGAATATTTTTAGTGACATTATTATTTATGACAAGTTTATTTAGTAAAAGTATTGATTACGATAGTGATTGGGTTAAAGACTTACCTAAAAATGAACAAATTTGTGTAGTTATGGATTTATCAAAAAGAGTTAATGAAAATTTAAATACTTTAGATAAACCAAAAACAAGTGAAGACTTTATGTGGAATCTTAAAACAGAGGTGTATTCTAAAGGGTATATATCTAAATTAATAACAAAAGATATTCACTTAAAAAAAATATTTGATATGAACATTGATTTATTGGTTCAATTTATTAGGGGTAATATTGATTCAAAATCGCTTCAGTCAGCAATGGAAAAAAACACTTTGAAACTTATAGAGTATTTAAAGGGTAACTATAAAGTTGAAAACTGTCGAAGGTATCAAAGTTTTTATAAAAATAAAATTGAGGAATCTTTTAAAATTTTAATGGGATATGCAAAGCTTGCAGCCCTAGATAATAATCAAAAACAACGAAATAAAAAGAAGGTTGAAATAAAAAAGCTCTCAGAAGAACAAATGAATCTTATTAAAGTCGTAATAAATACAGAGGGTTTTATTAATGAAGACTTATATAATGAATTCTGGAAAGGTATTAAAACTTACAAACTAAATCAAGAATCAAGGAAACTAATAGAAGAAGAAATGATATTTGTTCAACAAATTCAATTTGAAATTTGGAACTCGGCTTTGGAATCTATAAAACAAAAAAAAGTTTATAAAACTGAAAAACTAAAAAAATTAATCCAAAAAGCATATACTTTATTTTCAAAAAACCCAACATATGATTATAAACAAATACAATCATCAATTGATAAAATAGATATTTTACTGAATTCAGCAGTTGATCAAACGCCATATTATGCAAATGGTAATGTTATCTATATTACACAAGATTTAGTCAATCAGGTATTGTCAGGACTTGATGCATCAATAGAAAGAATTAAAATGTTAATTGAACCAAATTGGAATCCTATTGTAAAAGAAAGATATTTAAATGATTATGCTAATGTACTTTGGCATTTACCGTTAACAAAAAGCTTTGAAATAATAAAAATAGATGGTGTTGATAAAAAATTTATTAGTTATTCCTCAATAATGGATTTTAATAGTGTGGTTAGCATTTCATTTATTGAATCAAAAATATCTAATACAAGAGCTTGTATAAAAGGAATAGCCAATCGTTTAGGAGAAGATACCCCTATTATATTAGATAAATATTTTAATGGTTTTTCAGCATCAGAAGCATCATTTAATATAAATGATACAAATGGCAAGGTATATATAAATGCACAATGTATCGCAACCAAGAATCATCAGTACTCTATACTCTCAATTTCAAATAACAATGTAGATAGTCTAAATTATTATAATGAACTGTTAAAAAAATTAATCATTAAGAAATAAAAAATTCACAATCATTTTTTTGATATTCATTTAGTTAAAGTATCACTATGATTATGTCGAACTAAATTGAGAGGCGGTTAAATATGAGTTTATTAACTCTTAATCAATATTGAATTCTTTTTTTAATTCATTGATTCTTTGAGCTTTCCCAATTGAATCATATCGCATATCAGATTTATCAACAAATACAGCATATATTATATATATAATCAATATAATTCCAATTGGAGGAAAAACTACCGTACCCAAAACAAGTATAAACCCTATAACATTCTTCATATTTGATTTTTTTTGATACATTTTTAATTCATTTTCATATATTTTCTCTATATCTTTGTTAGTCATTACTTCTCCTTGAATTTTGAAGTTGTCATGGTAATCCTCCCATTTCCCAACCCCTCCAAAAGTAGAGACTAAGCTGCAAGAGCCAACTTCTGTTTGGGAGTGATCCCGCCTATTGCCATGTTAGGGCGTTCGTTATTATATACCCAAAGCCATTTGGTTGCAAATTCTCTTACCTCCTCGATTGTGTTAAAGATGTATTGATTAAGCCAATCATATCGAACAGTACGGTTGTAGCGTTCGATATAGGCATTCTGCTGCGGTTTGCCTGGTTGGATATACTCCAGCTTGATCTTTTGCTTTTTAGCCCAATTTTGTAATGCTGTAGAGATATATTCCGGACCATTATCACACCGTATGATCTTAGGCTTACCTCTCCATTCAATAATTCTCTTCAAAGATCTTATAACTCTTTGTGAAGGCAATGAGAAGTCTGCTTCAATTTCCAATCCTTCACGATTATAGTCATCAATCACATTAAAGAGCCTGAAGCTTCTACCGTCACTGAGATTATCATGCATGAAATCCATTGACCATACTTCATTGGGTGCAGTTGGTACACTCAGAGGCTCTGGTGCTTCCCTTTTGATACGTTTTTTAGGCTTGATCCTGAGATTGAGCTCCAGTTCTTTGTAGATGCGGTAAACTCGCTTATGGTTCCACTTATACCCTTTGACATTTCTCAAATATAAAAAGCACAATCCAAAGCCCCAGTTTCGCTGGTTATGCGTTAAGCGTATCAGCCAATCGGCTATAATCTCATTTTCCTCATTGAGTTTAGCTTCATACCTGTAACAGTATTCACTGATTCTAAAGGCTTTACAGGCTAAACGGACAGTTACTTGTTTTTCTTGAACAGCCCTCATAGCCATCTTCTTACGCAAAGATGGCTTTACCACTTTTTTTCCAAAGCCTCCTGTACGATCTCTGCTTTTAAACGCTCTTCTGCATACATCTTTTTTAGACGACGGTTTTCCTCTTCAAGCTCTTTGAGCCGCTTCATCAAGGAAGCATCCATACCTCCATACTTAGATCGCCAGTTATAAAAGGTCGCACTACTTATACCATGCTCTCTACAAATTTCAGGAACCGGTATTCCGCTTTCTGCCTGTTTTAAAATTGATAGTATCTGTGTATCACTAAATCGTGACTTCTTCATAGAAAATCTCCTTATAATATTTTACTGGAATTTTCTACTTTTGGGAAGATTGGGTTTTTGGGAGGATTACCTCATCATCATAGAAACTAGTGGTCGAAGTTCCTTTGTTCTGAAATTAATATATAATTTTTGTTGTACCTCAAAATATATAATGCTGATATAAGGGTAGCATTTTTTTAGATATAATTAAATGAAGATAATGGAAAAGGAAAAAGGAATGGGATTATTTTCTAATATATTATTGGGTTCAGGGATGAATCATTAAGCTAATGAATTTTCTCGTTCCACCTCTTGGCTATACAAGTTTGGATATAAGGAAAAGATAAAAAATACATGAAACAATAAATAGTTTCCCTTACAGCGAAACTATTGCTCACGACAAATATAAGGCGATAAAAACATGAAAGCACGAACACTAACAGTTATAACTATGTTGCTTGACTTGAAAGCGGCAGCATTAAAGCTTTTGCGTTCAGATCACAGAAACCCCGCATTACTTAATTTTTATACGCTTATAGATATTTGTGCAAGCCTTTCTAATGAAAATAAACAACAAAGTCGTGAAATATTTGAAACATTCTTGTCTAATTTTGCTGAAATGACCACATGGGAATTTTATTCCACATATGACCTTTGGTCTGCACGTTGCTCACTTGTGCATACATATTCACCATTTGGGTATCATACAAATAAACAAAACAATGGTGCACGCCCAATATTTTATTATTCTTGGGCAGAAGAAGAGCCAAAGATTAGGGCTGCATTAGAAAAACGAGGCTATTCAGACTTTATTCTTTTAGACACGGAAGAAATTAAAACTATTGCAATTGATGCATTTAACACCATGTACAAAAAGATAACTGAAGACCCAGAATTTGAAAAGTTATTTATTAAAAATGCAAAACATTTATTGCCTAGCCTTCAAAATATGAGGTTTGAAGATGAGTTATCAAAAATTATATAATAATTAATAAAATAAGGGTCAAAATAAGGGTCAGGCGTTGAATATACACTTTTTTTCCTCGTCCCCAAGCTGGAGTTTGGGGACGAAAAATTTACCTCTTATAATTTATTATGCCTATTTATGACAAATAACCTGCACTATACTTTTTTTTGCCTCATCTGCAATATCAACAACCTCTATTTTACTAATATTCATATCTAAGTTATAACTAACATCATTTGCATCTAAAAACATTCTTGCCACATTATCTTTAATTGCGAGATTAACATTTTGTGCTATTGAATTCTTTAATCCTGCATAAATAACACCTACTACATTTCCATGATTATCCAGTAAAGGCCCTCCACTATTACCATGCTGTACTGGTGCTGTTAGTTGTAATTTAGTAGAGTCATTTAACAAACCATTTAATGAGCTAATATTTCCTAAAGTAAGTTTAATATTTGTACCTAATAAATCCCCTAATGGATATCCCATTGCAATAATACTTTCACCTATCCTAACTCCTTTACCTCCTCTAAATTTTAGAAAAGACTTATTCGGTGTATCTGAAACAAGTACTGCTAAATCGTTTGTTTTATCAAAAGATTTTATTTTTGCTTTTGCTTGATATCCATTTCTAACAATTTCTATATTTTTACATTCTTCTACAACATGTTGATTTGTTATGAGAATATTATCATTAATAAAAAAACCTGTTCCAGTCACAGTCTGCTTTTTATAATCTTCTTCTACAGGCTTCTTAATAGTAGTATTCTTCTTTATAGTTCTTTTTTTATATATAGGAATTGATAATTGTCTAACAGAATATCCTTGCTGATCTTTGGCAAAACTTACAGATGGTATTGCTAACTCTTTTCTATTAGATTTTTTCTTACCGAAAACTAGTACACCCCTTACATTTACAAGTAAATGACTTATTCCTGAAGGAACTTTTAATTCTATAAAAAACTGTTTTTCAACTCCCCTATTCCACTTTTTTTCCCAACCTTCGACCATATAGTATTTACTTTTAATATTTCTCTTTGTTATACCACTATATATTTTATCAGGAGGGCTATAGCTTGAAATACTATCAAATGTGTTTTTAGCATAAGTTCCGTTTGTGTATCTAATTTGAGGGAAAGAAAGTGTTAAACCACCCATAACTGCATTTTTATATCTATTTTTCATTATCCCCATAAGATGAATACTCTCACCTTGAACTATTTTATCAGGATATATAATTATAATTTCCACTTCATTATCTTCAATCACAAAAGTCTTAACTTCACTATTGGTTTTAGCAAATGACATTGCAGTAAAAATACAAACCACAAAGAATATTTTTTGTATCATTTTATATCTACTCCCCCTTATTATCATAAAATATTCTACATGATTAATATTAAATTATGAAGTTATTCTCCAAACAGATAGATCAGCTCAGGAAACATCACAATGATCCCCAATGCCAATACTTGCAGCAGGATAAACGGAACTACACCCCTGTAAATAGCTCCCGTACTCACCTTGTTCCCTGCTGCACCTTTAAGATAGAACAGTGCAAAGCCAAAAGGTGGGGTGAGGAAGGAGGCTTGCAGGTTCATTGCTATGAGAATAGCAAACCAGACAGGATCTATACCGAACGATGCCACAATAGGCACCAAGATGGGTACAACCACAAAAGCGATCTCAATAAAGTCAATAAAGAATCCAAGCAGGAAGATAACCAGCATTGCTATGAGAATGAAGGTCCACTTGTCTCCCAGATCACCGGTAAAGAACTGCAATGCCATATCGCCGCCACCAAGTTCGTTGAAAACCAGAGAAAATGCAGTCGCACCTATAAGGATCATGAAGATCATTGCCGTAAGCTTTACCGTCTCTATCGCCGCATAACGCAAAAGCTCAAAACTGAATACCCTGTTGTATACCGCCAGTACCATTCCGCCAAGTACTCCTATGGCAGCGGACTCGGTTGGAGAAGCAATACCGGCAAATATGCTCCCCAGTACCACTCCGATAAGCAGCAGCGGCGGGACAATGGCTTTAACGGCTTCTTTGACCACTTTAGCGTATGGCTCGTCTGAGACAATGGCCGGTGCAACTTCTTTATTGAAATATGCAATGAGTACAATATAAATAATGTAGAGGATAATAAGCAGCAGTCCCGGTACGACTGCCGCTTTGAAAAGGTCACCCACACTCAGGTGCATCTGGTCACCCAGAACGATAAGGACGATGGACGGCGGGATAAGCTGTCCGAGTGTTCCACTCGCTGCAATACTCCCTGAAGCCAATGCAGGTGAGTAATGGTGTTTCAGCATCAAAGGTAGAGCGATAAGGCTCATCATCACCACTGAAGCCCCTACTATACCTGTACTCGCCGCCAAAATAGCCCCTACAAGCACCACAGAGACAGCCAAACCGCCCCTTACCTGCCCAAAAAGTTTCCCCATAGAACTAAGCAGGTTCTCTGCCATCTTGGACTTTTCAAGAATGAGCCCCATGAAGATAAAGAGTGGGACTGCCATGAGTGTGACATTGCCCATGATGCCGTAGGTCCTGTAAGGAAGCATCTCAAGTACTCCCAGCCCTACCTCATCGGTAATAAGTGCAAAAAAGAGTGCCACTCCTGCAAAGACAAAAGCTACCTGGAAGCCTGCCATGAGTAAAACCAAAGCCAAGCCGAACATGAGGAATACCGGATCAAACCAAAATGCCATACGGTTAAACCACGCTATGTAAACAAGGGCAGCCACCAGGGCTACCCCTACAAGAGTTTTGATGAGAGCTGTTTTGTTCTCTATTCTATGATACGCTTTAAACACTTCACTCACAGCCTGAAGAAGCAACAGCACAAAAGCCACCACCAACATAGCCTTAATGAGCCAACGATGCGTCAATCCCCCAGGATCAGAAGAGACTTCATGTTGCATATAACTCTGATAGGTCATGTCAAACGCATCATTCAGGAACAAAAGCGAAAAAGGCACAACAAGTAGAAGCATAGAGAGTATCTGTACTATGGATCTTGTATCAGGACTGTAACGCTCAAAGAAAATATCTACTCTTACATGTTTGTCATGTTTAAGCGCATAGGTAAGCCCAAGTAAAAAGATCACATCAAAAAGATGCCACTCTACTTCCTGCAAAGCAATAGATCCGGCAGAGAACAGGTAACGCATCCCTGCATCGTAGGCTACTAAAAGTGAGAGGATGACTACCAGGATGGCTGCTGTATATCCGCTGTATTTTGAGATTCGGTCCAAATAATAAGAAAATTGCAACTCCATCTACTCACTTCTTGCTTTTAGATTATCATATATACTATTGTTCTCTCTTTTTCCTGAAACCAGAACCAACACGATTACCTCTTCATCTTTTACTTCATAGGCTAATCTATAGCCAACACTTCGTAATTTTATTTTATAGATATTTTCATACCCTTTAAGCCTGTCTTTTACAACTTTTGGTTGTTCCAATCGTTCTTTTAGCTTTTTTTTAAATTGCTCTTTTACACTATGATTAAGTTTTTTCCACTCTTTAAGTGCTTTAGGTTTAAAATGAAGCTCATAGCTCATCTATATTGACCTTGATAGGCTTTTGTCCATCATTTAATCTCTCTTCTACCTCTTTCATTAGATAGTAATCATCCAGAATATCCATCATATTCTCATATACATCACTGGGAACCAAATAGGCACTGGGCTTATTATGGTTCAAAATAGCCACCGTCTCACCATTTGCCTCTTCTATGACAGAAGAGGGACTTTTTTTCAGTTCAGAGATACTTGCTGTATAGTTTGCTAAAATTTGTGTCATTTTTTATATCCTTTTTAGTATCTTATTTAGTACTATTTTAGCTACTTACAGAGAAATTGTCAAGATTACTTCCAATAGGTATCGAGTCTGGAGTTCCACCCTCTTCTCCAGCGCTCTTCCCCGCGTGCAGGCGGTGAGTTCCTGATACGTCGGGAGAGCATCGCTTTAGCTGAATCCGAAAATGCTTTGTACTTGTTCGGGTTCTTCTCATCCATATGTTCCAGTACCTGCATCAATCCCCATCCCTGGCCATGATAACGTTCACTCTTAAGTGTCCCCTCGCCTTTGAAGTTGGTATAGTCAATGAGAATGTAAAGTCCTCTCTCATCCACACTGCCGTCCTTTTTATAAAGAATATGGTTAAAACGGCGTTCAATCATTGCAGCCTTCTCTGCATCATTAATATTCTCAAGCATTTGCGGCAATGCCTTCATCATCCTCTCCGCCATGAACTCAGCCTGATAGGACATGGTACGCTTGAGAAAAGCAAAAAGCTCCATATAGCGCTTGGTTTTGGCTTTTTTTGCAGTAAAAAACTCTTTTTTGGTCTGCCATGGAAAATCGGTGTCATGGTTAAGCCAGTGCGGCATCCTGACATCCTTCTTTTCCATATATGCTACCACCATAGGGAATACTTCTCTAAAGCGCTCGGTATGCTCTTTGGGAAACCAGATAAAATGCCCTATGCCCAAGGAAGCAAAATCCTCTCCCTTGTTCCACCAGATAAGATATTTGTCTTTACCGAACCCCTCATTCTGCCACACCTTTTTTGCAATATAGTCCGCCTGCTTCTGTGTGATGTTCAACTCTCCAGCCTGCAAGATCAATATTCCTGTCAGTATGAAGAGTAAAAAAAATCGGTTCATACATCCTCCATTAATTATCCAAATGTATAGTTGCATTGATTATACACTCTATAGACTAAAACGAGGAAACTTCAATGCAAAAGAGAAGAGATTTCATGCTCTCCTTACTTTTGGGAGCACAAACCCTCCTGCAGGCTGAAAGTGTCAACCTTCAACAGCTGGAAGGTGACTGGCACCTGCGTGTGATGGATGGCAAGGAGGTACGCAAAGCCAGAGCAATTCTTGACTTTAAACCCGAAAAGATGTTACTTGAAGGATTTGACGGGTGCAACCGTATCTCAGGCAAGCTTATAGCTGTTGGCAACGGTACTTACAAAAGCAAGCTCATGACTACCCGGATGGCCTGTAGGGAAACGATACACCAGTATGTAAGCAGCAGACTTCATGAGACCATCAGAGAGGGATTCACCATTGAAAAAGGGAAGCGTTACGGGATCATCGGGATCACCCTCAAAGGTAAAAAACATAAGCTTTTTTTTAAGAGAATGGGGAAGTAGAGTTAAGAGTTAAGAGTTAAGAACAATATCTGTGCCTCCCTTTCTTAGACCTTAATCCTTAGCACTTACCCCTCTATACAAATGACGGAGCATCGTTGGCGAACAAAATCAAATCTCCCGGAGCTGTTTGTTCTACCAACATCGCTTCCATCTCAGCTTTGGATGCAAGCTTCACAAGCTTCTTGGCATCTACAAACCTCTTAAATATCTCATAATTCAGATCTCCTGTAACCACCACTACATCAAAGACCTCATTGGCTCTCTTGGCTACCTCCGCATTGAGTGCATCATCTACCTCAACCAGTCCCGGAGTGATGATGACCTTTCTGCCCTGGTAAGTGGATGCAAGATCAAACGATGCCATCATACCGTCTATGTTCCCGTTAAAAGAGTCATCAAGAATCACTTTGCCCCCTGCATCGATACGCTGAAGTCTATGCTCGACCGGTTTGAGGGTTGAAAGTCCTTTTTGAATCTCTTCATCACTCAGGCCCATAGCTTTGGCTGTCAGAACACTTGCCGCAAGATTCATGGCATTGAACGCACCCAGAATGTTTGCTGTATAGCGTATGCCGTTGAGAGTAAAGCTTGTTCCCTCCAATGTCGCTTCAATATCTTCAATGAGAAACTCAGGTGCAGGCAACTCAGGGTTCTTTTTCGCCATCTCTCCCGTACCATAGACATGAATATGCGCTTCAGGCTTGACCATTGCACTCTCATGCACCCACGCCTCTTTGAGACGTTTGCTCTGCATGATCTCCATCTTGGTATTGCGGATGTTCTCCATACTCTTGAAGTACTCGATGTGTGCCGGGCCTATCTTCCCTACTACCACATAGTGCGGATTGACAAACGTGGTGATCTCGGCAATATCTCCTTCCCCTCTCGCACCCATCTCAACAACATACACCTGTGTATCATCAGGAAGATCTTCATTAATATCCTTCATTACTCCGCCCAGCGTATTGACTGAGCGCGGTGTCGCATAGGTACTGTACTTTGCCTTCAGAAGATGGGTAACAAAGTTCTTGATGCTTGTCTTACCGTAGCTTGCGGTAACACCTACTACGGTCAGGTCCTTCATCGATCCTATCTTTGCTTCTGCTTTACGCTTGAAACCGTTAAAAAGCATCTTCTCAATAAACAGTGAGATGAAATATGCCAGGAAGATAGGGATGATCACCGTAAAATGATTGAATGTCAATGCAATGAAAACAGCAAAAAGAAGCATTGCAGCATAAAAACGCTTGACACGTCCTGTCCATACAAGCGGTTTGTCCAATCCTCTGTACCACTGATACAAAAGTCCCAGATAGACAATAGCTGCCACAAATGCATAATCTCCGGAGAAATCCGCCAGCATATAGAGCCCGTAAGGAATTAAAAAGTAAACAAAATGCCACCATGCTTTCGTATGATGAAATATGACACGTTCAAGCTTGTAGCTGTACCACTGAAGATTGGTGATGGCGTAATACCCCATCCCCATCAAAAAGAGAAAATAAAAAATAAGATTGACGATTTGCATCAGTTCGTTTCCTTGTATTGGTCTTTTATACTTTGTGTGATCAACGGTGCATGGTTCAAAAAGAAATAGTGGTCACCCTCAAGCGGATAGAGCGTAGCATCGGGGATCATCTCCGCTATCTTCTCTGCAGTCCAGAGTGGTGTAGCCGTATCGGCTTTCCCCCAAAAAAGCAGTGCCTTTCCTGTGACATTGAAAAAGTGATGTTCAAACCTCTCATTGACAACATTCTTGAACGTCTCATACATCTCATGGCTCATTCCCTTGGCATCGTCACTGACAAAAAGACTTTTAAGCATATTGAGTTTCAGGGGTTTAAGCAGTTTAAAAAGAGAGATCTTTACCCGTACACTGAAAGGTTTTGGTACCAGAATACCCGAAGAGGAAAGAAGCACCAGACAATGCGGATCCAAAAGTGTAGCGACCTTCCCTCCAAAAGAGTGCCCCATCACTATCTTTGGATCGAGTGACGACTTTTCAAGAAAAAGCTGTACGATATTGGCATAGTCGCGGGTCGTCAGCACCATATCATTACTGCTTTTTCCAAACCCGGGCATATCCAGATAGATATGTCTATACTCAGGCATGTATGTGCCAAATGCCTGCTTCATGATCTCTTTATTGCTGCCCCACCCATGCAGTACCAGCAGTACCTCTTTTTGGGAAGGGTTTACCATCTCATAGGAGAGTGTAAAAGGTTGTTCTTTATAGATGATCTCTTTGGATGCCATTGGTCTCTACTCTTTTCTCATTTGATCAGGTTTATTTTAGCATAAAGCCTCTATTCTCTCGCTTCAGAAATGATATACTCACCATTTATGACATCAACATACGGCGGTACCTCTTCAGCTTCAAAGTAGTCATATCCCTCTTTGAGCTTCATCCAGAAGTCATACCACCTGTAGTGACTGTACTCTGCCATGGTCTCCTCTTCCATTTTAAAAGGAAAAATATGAACAGGCACATACTTCTGTTCATTTTTGAGAGCTGACTCTACCAAGCCGTATATCTCTTCTATCTTCTCATCTGTCATTGCATAACACCCGACAGAGACACAGTTTCCGTGTACCATCAGGTATGATCCGTTACGCTTATGTGCTCTGTCATAGGCGTTGGGATAGCCCAGGTTGAAAGCAAGGTGGAATTTACTGTGGGGATTGAGCTGTTTTGGATAGACACGGTAGAACCCCTCAGGTGCCTGCCTGTCTCCCTCCTTAAGTTTGGGTCCTAAACGGCCGGAATAGGCACAGATAGTATAGTCTTTCAGATGGACATACTTTTCATCCTTTCTGATCCACACTTCAAGCAGAGACTCTTTTTTGAAAATACGGATAAATATCGGGTCACCCTGTTTTGCATCCACAGCTTTGAGACGTTCTTCCAAAGTACTGTAGATATATTTACTCCGTTCCAGATACTCTCTCATAGCTACCTCCTGTGATAAGCGCATGACCTCTTCCAGACTCATGACCGTACTCCTGTTCACCTCTGTTGTATTGAACTCATTGAGTAACGTCAGCGTTACATTTTCTTCCCGGAGCAAAGGTATGCTTTTGTTACTTTCAGTACGGATTGATACGGTATGCATTTGCTGTTTTACTGCCGGTTGCTGTACCGGTGGCGCATAAGCAGGAGGATAGAGAAAAAAAAGGATGAAGGAAAAAAGAAGAAAGAGTATGACAAAGAAGTCAGCCACTATCAGCCACGTCCTTGTCATCATCTCTCAAACCTTAGAATTTGAGTTTCTGGATCTCGTCATATCTATAGATATCCTTAAAGATCTTTAATTTTCCGTCATCATCGACATATGTCGTCAAATAGGCCGTGTGGACCGGCAATCTTTTGGTTATGGCAATATAGTGTGTTTTAAAACTCTCATACATTTCCTGTGTCTCTTCCCATGATGTAGAAGTATAGTGTGTAATAATATACTTCAGCATCTTATGTGGTCTCTCAAGACGTACACAACCATGACTGTAGGTACGCACTTTACGCTTGAAAAGATACTTGGACTGGGTATCGTGCATATAAACAGAGTGATCATTCGGGAAAAGGAATTTTACACGACCAAGGCCATTTTTTGTTGAAGGAGGTTCAATAAACTTGAACGGTACCGGTCCCTTCCCTCCGTTGTATGCAGTGAGATTAACATCTGTGGCACAGAGCAATGGTGACTCCAGGTTGTAATCTCTGCGAATTACCAGACGCTGTTTTTTAAGATAGTCCGGATCTTTCAGAAGTTTTGGTATCACTTCATTTCTTGCAATAGAGTCAGGGACATTCCACTGCGGGTTTACAACAATATATTTCAAGTCTTCTCCGAAGACCGGAGTCTGCATATGCTTTTTCCCGACAACAACACCCATATTAACCACTGTCTTGCCGTCTTCAATAATGCGGACTCTGAATTCCGGAATATTTACAAGAGCATAGTTCCTGCTTCTTTCCGGTTTCATCAACTTGACCCTTTCGATATTCAACCGTATCTTATGCAGCGTAGATGCTTCCATATTCCCCTGTGCCTGTAATGTTCTATACATCATCAGGAGTCTTTCAAACTCCCTGTAGGTCGGCACATACGGCTGGAGTATCTTCTCTATGCTCTCTCCTGCCTGAAGCTGCATTTTAATACGCTTTGAATCAACTTCCTCTTCATATATCTCAAAATGTGTTTTAAACTTTTCTGATCTTCTTGCCTCCTGCGCTTTCTTGAAAGCAGGAATATCAATACAGCTGTTGGCAAGATTATTCGTATAGGATAGAAGCAGTTTACTCATAAGTTTCGAGTCTTCACTCTCCTTGACTTTCTGATACAAAGCTTTCTGATCACAAAGCGAAGCATATCTATCATTCTCCAGGATATCCAGGAATTCATCTTTCTGAGAGCTGTGCCACCCTTCACTGTCGGGTGTATCCACACACCCGTTCAAAAGCAGAGCCGACACCATTACAACCAAAACACTTATCTTCATCTATTTACTTCCTTGTTTTTAAACTTTGTGCACAGACATAGGCACTTGAAAATGCCCACTGGAAGTTGTAGCCTCCAAGCCTGCCTGTTACATCCTGTACTTCCCCTATAAAATAAAGCCCCTTCACCTTCTTGCTCCCCATCGTTCTTTCATCAATCTCATCTGTTGACACTCCCCCTTTGGTTACTTCGGCTTTGCTATAGCCGAAAGTCCCTGCAGGTGCAAAAGTGTATTCATTCAAGTGTTTAAGTTTTTGGAGTTCGTCCGGTAAAAGTGTAGTCCCCGCTTTATCTTCAATGTTAAATTGTAGCAAAAATGCCTTAGTTACACGTTTTGGCATCGGAAAAAGAGAACTGATCTGTTTTTTACTCCTCTGCAGTATTCGCCAGTCAAACCCTGGAAGAAAATCAATCACGATCTTCCCTTTTTCCCAGAAAAGAGAAGCATCAAGTACTGCAGGACCGCTAATGCCTTTATGGGCAAAGAGCAGAGAACCTTGACATATTTTTTCCCCTGCTTTTATGGTTACCTCCGTTGAAACCCCGCTTAGCTCCTTAAAAAAAAACTGCTCTTTCTGTACTGTAAAACCTACCAGTGCCGGAGCGGTCTTTCTAATGGTATGGCCAAAGTGCTCTGCAATCTCATAACCTATCCCGCTGGCACCCAGTCTGGGAAAACTCAGACCTCCGGACGCGACAACTACTCGAGGAGCCGTAACGGTCCGTTTATTGGTTTTCACATAGAAGATCTCTCCTCGTTTACGTACACCAAGAACCTGTTCATTGAGCAGGAACTTCTGTCTGCGGCTCTCTTTGAGCAGAATATCGAGCAGCTCTTCTGAAGAGTTTTGGCAAAAATACTGGCTCTCTTTGCGCAGTACAGGATGCAAACCTTGTCGTTCAAGCCATCGCAGCAGTGCCTGTTCGTCAAAATGTTTCAATACTTCTTTGACAAAATCAAACTCTCCAAAATAGAATGATGCATCCATCCTTGCATTGGTGATATTGCATTTCCCTCCGCCTGAAATGCGTATCTTGGCACCCGGTCTGGGGTTGACATCGATGAGAAGAGCGCTGTTTTTTGGAAGCAGTGAAGCCAGCATTAATGCACTTGCTCCACAGCCAATAATAATAAGTTGATGATCCATGCGTGTATTATATCTTTTTTATACCATTCAAACTGTATAGTTATAGAGTGATCCTCTTTCAGTCTGTCTGTTAGCTTTTTCTGGTTAAATATTTTTTTAGCAAAAAGATCATATCTATGATCCTGTCAGACTTTCTCTTCGGTTCCTGCAGTGTAAATTCACAAAACGTAAACATGCTACACGAACAATCCACACACTTTTATGTATAATATAGCCAAACAGAAATGCAAAGGTATATCTATGAAAAAACTACTGGTGACCACCCTGCTCTTCTATAGCACAGCAACACTCTCTTTTAGTGCAGAAAAATATGATACACAAGCCTTCAGAACCGTAACCAAACTCTGTACTCCCTGTCATGGTACTCCATTCTATATGGCAAAACAGATCGATGAAGATGACTGGGATTTCTTTTTTGAAACACCCGGTATGCTGGAAAAGATACATAAAGGTAAACCCAAAGGACTCTCCTCTCTCAAAAACGCACTCTTTCAAAAACGTAAAAAACGTATACTCAAATTTTTTGTCAACAACTCAAAATTCTCAGGCAAGGTTAACGGTTGTGATGCAAACTTTTGCGGCACAAACCACTGAGTTATGAAGCCTGAGCAGTTTTGCTTTCTCAAAACCTAAAATATATGTTTCTGTTCTTTTTTTGTCAATAGTCTTATGGGCACCTCTAATAACCCCATACGCCCATAATGGGTTTTGCAGATGTGAGATTTTGCAAGAGGCTTTCAAGTCCTAGCCAAAGCTAAGACGATGGAAGCATCTTGTGAAAGATCGCGTCTGCAAAGCCCACCCCTTTGGGCAATGCCGGCTTTGCCCTATGCGGCGTTACACTTTTTCGACTTAGCTACGGCTAGGTCTGTAAAGTGTGCCTTGCCTAGAACAAAGCCGGCAATGTTATGAGCATATGGGGTTATTAGAGGTGCCCTTATGATAAAATAAGGATATGAAGTTCTATAGACTCTCACTCCTATTTATACCGTTTGCCGTGTATGCGGCAAATCTTTTTGTCATCACTGACAAAAAAGGCGTTATTGTACAGGAAAAAATACTTGAACACTCGGAAAATGAGTACCTCAACCAGGATGCCAGGGAGTTCTCTCTGCAGGCTATGTATGACCAGCTGCACAGAGAAGAGAATCTTGCCCGTGCAGCCCAGGCAGCCAAAGAAGCGGCTGAGCGTATTGCCCAGGCCGATACCGCTGCGAAAAAAGAGGGAACAACCTATCAACTGACTACAGCTGACAGAGAAGCTCTGCTCAGGTACGCCCGCTACTTCAAGGGTGGGAAATATGTATGGGGTGGTACAACTCCCGAAGGCTTTGACTGTTCAGGATATGTGCAGTACCTTTACAAAAAACAGGGGATCGATCTACCGCGCACTGCATGGTCACAGTCAAAGAAAGGAAGGACTGTCACTCTTGACGAACTACAAAAAGGTGATCTTCTCTTTTTCCTGACAGACAGAAAACGGGGCATCCCTGTGACCCATGTGGGCATCTATGTCGGTAACGGTGAATTCATCCATGCCGCTTCCAGAAAACAGGGTATTATCATCTCCCCGATCACACACGGAAAATACAGAAACTGTTTTGTTTCGGCACGAAGGATCATCCCTCAAAACGGGTAGTTCTGTGCTATAATTCGCAAAAACAGAAAGCCGTACACCATGCATATCAAACCAGACTGTATCACCTGCATTATGAACCAGACACTCAAAGTGTGCAAACTGCTGGAGCTCGATGACAAAAGCAGCAAAAAACTTCTGGATTCTACAGCACAGATCCTCTTAGAGCATGATCTTGATCATACACCGCCACAGATCGCAAAAGAGACTTATGAGAAGATCGCTGAACTGACAGGAGAGTATGATCCGGTCGCAAAGGCCAAAGAGAGCGCTACAAAAATGGCACTCTCTGTCGATACCTCTTTTGTCAAGAGTCTGCACGATGCGGTAAAATTTGCCGTCATAGGCAATGTCATCGACTTTGGATCACAAAAAGCACTCGATCTTGAAGAGACCATACAAACACACTTTCACAAAACCTTTGGTATCGATGATTTCAAGAGCTTTGAAGATGAGCTCTCCCGCGCCAAAACAATGGTCTATATCGGTGACAATACCGGAGAACACATCTTTGACAAACTCCTTATAGAAACCATCAAAGTACACTACAACATAAAGGTGTACTACTTTACCAGAGGCAAACCAATCATTAACGATGTAACTGCCAAAGAAGCAGATATCCTCCGCAGTGTCGCGGATATAGTCGATACCGGTGTTCCCACGCCCGGCTACGATCTTGGCTATGCCAATACCGAATCTCAAATACTTTTCAAGGAAGCCGATATTGTGCTGGCAAAAGGAATGGGCAACTACGAAAGCCTTTACGACATCACTGACCGTGTACTATACTACCTCTTTATCGTCAAATGCAGTGTTGTCTCACAGGCCATTGGACAAGAGGTTGGAGAGCTGATCTTTATACGACATTAACATATCAATACAAAGCATAACAGACTGATACAACCTCTATCAGCACTAAATGTATTTCCAATCTTTAAGCAAAAACTTATATCTTTCTTTGCCGCAAATCATGCGGCAAAAACATTTTTAAAAACTATATGTGATACCGAAGTTAAATGTATCGGAAGTAATATCTGCAAACACATCTCCATTGTACCATACCTGGATCGTATCATCATAGAGTCTCACATAATCCACAAAGACAGCAAGCGAATCATTGATGGCATAGGATGCTCCCACTCCGTAAGAGAAAGCCGTATCAGAAAAATTCCGATGTGCATCCGGTTCACCATTATAATATTCAGTCAGGTCATAATTCATAAGAGCAAACCCAAGCAATCCGTACACATCAAGTCCATCCATGACAGGATACATTGGTTTAAGGTAAAGTCCCATTGCATCAAACTCTGTTGTAAAAGAAGAGTTTTCTCCCCAATTCACCGGATCTGACCAATCCTCCTCTCCTGCGATCCAATAACGTGTCTCTACTGCCAGGTATTGGTTGAACTTGTATCCGACCTGAAGCATCCCGCCTAAATGGTCTGTATTTCCTACTGCATATGTATCTTCTTCACCATTATATACACCATAGGTTCTAAAATCATTTTGAACAGCACTGATGGCACCTCCCACGTAGAAGCCGCTCTTGACTGCCGGTACTACTGTTTCTACTACCGGTTCAACCACCGGTTCTATATTTCCACCCGCTATTGCAAGTGTACTCATTGCCAAACTCGCTACTACAGAAAATGTAAACTTTTTCATCTTAAATTCCTCCTATTCACCTTTAAGATAATAAATTATATCTATTATCTTCTTAAAAAATATTTAATTATTTTGAACATAAAAGGTCTGTTTAACAACAAGAATACTGCATCTACAATCTCTGTAATTTCTTTAATCCTTCCTTCACCAACGTACTCGTATCACCGGAAGATCCGGCAAGTGCTTTCAGAATAGCCTCTTTTTTAAAGCCAAGACTCTCCAACGCCATCACCGCTTCACCCATCGCACCTGAACTGCTGTCCTCTTCACTGCCATCGACAATAAAGTCTGCCAGCTCCACCAAAATGCGACTGGCTGCCTTGGGGCCGATACCGGGTACACGTTTAAGCATCCCGACATCTTTGCCCGTTACTACTCTGGCAAAGGTTTCCGGTGTAAAGGTCGAGCAGACTGCCAATCCTACTTTTGGCCCTACACCATTTATCTTGATGAGTGTATCGAACATCTTCTTCTCATTCATCTCCTTAAATCCGAAAAGTAGATTGGCATCTTCCCGTATCACCTGCGTGACATAGAGTTTCACCCTGCTCTCCTGTATGGCATTGGAAGTATTGATGGAGACTTGCACCTCATAGATAAGCCCGTTAACATTTATATGCACATATGTCGGATCTTTCTTCTCTACGATCCCTTCAATTCCCACGATCATTTTTCTGTCCTCTGTTTGAATTACCAGAGTATAACAATTCTTCAACAGCAAAGAGTAAAAATATGTCAAATTGTTATGTTTTTATTTCAAATCAACATTACGCTAAAATACATCTATCTGATAATCCAAAGAGAATCATGCGACTTAAATCGATCTTCACCAACAGTTTTGGCATCCTGCTTTCACGCATTACCGGTCTTGGAAGAGATATCCTTATGGCGTCGGCACTGGGGGCTTCAGTATGGTCGGATATGTTCTTTGTAGCCTTCAAACTGCCCAACCTTTTCAGACGTATCTTTGCCGAGGGGGCCTTCACGCAGGCGTTCATGCCCTCTTTCATTGCATCCAGACACAAAGGAGTCTTCGCAACAGCGATCTTTTTGCGCTTTTTACTCTTTTTAATCTCTTTTTCGCTTCTTATTACCATTTTCCCGGATCCTGTAACAAAACTTCTTGCATGGGGATGGGAATGGGAGCTTATTGAGCAGACCGCACCTTTGACTGCCATCAACTTCTGGTACCTTGACCTCATCTTTGTCGTCACATTTTTGGCAACCCTTTTACAGTACAAAGAGCACTTTGCCACAACCGCTATGTCTACCGCACTGCTTAACATCTCTATGATTTGTGCACTGTGGATCTTCATGAAGGATGATCCCAAAACAGTTGCCTATGCACTCAGTTTTGCCGTACTCATCGGCGGATTACTGCAGGTAGCTGTACACCTTGTCACCCTCAAACATTTCAAACTGGACAGGCTGCTGCTTGGAGGGTGGAAATACCGTAATACAAAAGAGGTCAAGAGAGAAGAAGAACACTTTAAATCCCTTTTTCTTCCCGGAATACTTGGAAACTCCACCCCACAGATATCTGCCTTTGTCGATACCATTCTGGCTACTTTTCTGATGACCGGTTCTGTCTCTTTTCTTTTTTACGCAAACCGTATTTTTCAGCTACCGCTTGCTATTATTGCCATCGCTACGGCAACCGTACTCTTTCCTACAGTTTCAAAAGCTCTGAAGAATGGTCAGGAAGAGAAAGCCTACCAAAATCTTACCCAGGCATTCTGGCTGCTTGCCTTTCTTCTGGGTGCAGCCATGATCGGCGGTATACTGCTTGCCGAACCGATCATCTGGCTGCTCTTTGAGAGAGGAAAGTTCACACAGGCTGAAACCTTTGAAACTATGCGCGTACTTCAAATGTATATGATAGGACTGCTCCCATTCGGTATGGCAAAACTCTTCTCACTCTTTCTCTATGCTTCACACAGACACAGAAAAGCAGCAAAAGTTGCTATCTACTCACTGTTCACATCCGTCTCTTTTTCACTCTTGCTGATGCATCCCATGGGAGCTTCCGGACTGGCACTGGCAGGAAGCATAGGGGGGTGGGTACTGTTTGTCTTTACAGTTAAAGAGGTTGGATTCAACACATTGAAACGTATCCTTAAAAACAGACGTTCACTCTATTTTCTTACCGTAATGCCGCCTTTTGCACTACTTATATATGAACTTAACCGCTGGCTGCTGACACTTATCCGGTAAGTTTTGCCATTGTCAAACATTTTACGCTATATCTCACAGATCATCAATACCATCCCGGTATTTGCTCAAGCCTACAGATGATCTTGCAATTGACAACGGCTGTCAGGATTCAGGGGAAAGCTCAGCTATGATACCCGATACCCAATAAGGTTTTGGCTATAACGAATTTTTGGCTATAATCACTTTTCCAATTCTACACACAAGGTCAATACAGCCATGTTCATCTTCGACAGTGTCACCAAAACAAAACGCCCTTTTGAACCCATCAAACCGGGAGAAGCCAGTATCTATGTCTGCGGTCCTACTGTCTATGATGATGCACATCTTGGACATGCACGCAGTTCCCTTGCCTTTGACCTGCTTTCACGTACCCTAAAAGTACTGGGATACAAGGTAACAATGGGAAAAAACTTTACAGACATCGATGACAAGATCATCAAAAAGGTTGAAGAGACAGGCAAAAGTATGCAGGAGATAACTTCCTACTACATAGAACGCTATCTTGAAGAGATGGGTCAGCTTGGTATACAGCGTGCAGATATCGAACCAAAGGCAACTGAATCACTCCAGGCCATTGAAGATATGATACAGACACTCATTGATAAAGGGTTTGCCTATATCGTCTCCAGCGGTGATGTCTATTTTGATACGGCAAAAGACAGCCATTACGGTGATATATCGCACAAAGTCAGTGATGATGACACACAAAGCCGTGTCGAACACAGTTCAGAGAAACGAAACCCCAAAGACTTTGCTCTGTGGAAAGCCTGCAAAGGTAAAGAGGATATCTGTTTCGAAGCACCCTTTTCCTCCGGCCGTCCGGGCTGGCACATTGAATGTTCCGCGATGATAGAGAAACATTTCAAAGGCAACGGCCAGTACAGCATCGATATTCATGGCGGAGGTGCGGATCTTCTCTTCCCGCACCATGAAAATGAAGCAGCCCAGAGCCGCTGTGCAACGGGCCATGAACTTGCCAAGTACTGGATGCACAACGGCTTTGTACAGATAGACGGAGAGAAGATGAGCAAAAGTCTTGGTAACAGTTTTTTCCTCAAGGATGCGCTCAAGGTCTATGATGGAGAAATACTGCGCTACTATCTCAATTCGGTGCATTACCGAAACGACTTCAATTTCAATGAAGAAGACCTGCATACGGCAAAAAAACGCCTCGACAAACTCTACCGTCTTAAAAAACGGGTGCTCCCAGGGAAAGCCTCTGCTGTCAACAAGGAGTTCAAAAAAGCACTGCTCGATGCCATGGCAGATGACCTGAATATCTCTGTCGCACTCTCTGTCATCGATGAAATGGTAGCAGCAGCCAATGAAAAACTTGATGCCAATCCCAAGGACAAGGCACTCAAAAAAGAGACCATTGCCAATATCGAATTCATCGATACTCTATTGGGGTTTGGCGGGAAAGAACCTTTCTCCTATTTCCAAATCGGTGTTGATGAAGCGCTTAAAGAAAAGATCGAAGCACTCCTCGCAAAACGTACCGAAGCTAAAAAATGCAGAGATTTCACTACCTCCGATGCCATCCGTGATGAACTTACCGCTATGGGTATTGTCATTATGGACACGCCTGAAGGTACAGTATGGGAGAGGGGCTGATACAGACCCTACTTTTATTGAGATTTAGGTATAATCTCTCATTAATTCCCCATGGAGAACCCCATGTCACTTTGTTCTTATGAAACCCTCAAAAAACTGCTTTTCAAACTTGATCCTGAAACCGCGCATACCCTGGCAGGTTTTGGTCTGAAAAGTGTTGTGCACTTTCCTGTACTGCTTCGCTACTTTGCCAAAAAGAATTTTGTTACAGATCCGATGCTTGAACAGAAACTCTTTGGACGCAGATTCAAAAATCCGGTCGGACTGGGAGCAGGATTTGACAAAGACGGAGAGTATATCACTGCCATGCCTACCATGGGCTTTGGTTTTACCGAGATAGGTACGGTCACACCAAAACCGCAGGACGGGAACCCCAAACCAAGACTCTTCAGGCTTATCCAGGAACAATCTATCCAAAATGCCATGGGCTTCAATAACAAAGGCAAAGAGTATATGCTCAAACAGCTTGACAAGCTCTACTTCTTCGACTACCCTGTTGGCATCAATATCGGAAAAAACAAAATGACTCCCGAAAAGGAGGCACTGAATGATTATGAGATACTCTTCAACGCATTCAAAGCGTATGGTGACTATATCGTTATCAACATCTCTTCCCCAAACACTCCAGGACTAAGGGATCTTCAGAATGAACAGTTCATCAAAGATATCTTTGCAATGGCAAAACGTATCACTGATCAGCCTGTACTGCTCAAGATCGCACCTGACATGACACCGGAGGATGCCATCGCTTTATGTCATACAGCCGTTGAAGCCGGTGCTGCCGGCATCATTGCAACAAATACTACTGTCGACTACTCTCTCACCCCAAATGCAAAAGATTTTGGAGGTATATCCGGTGCACTGCTGACCCAAAAAAGCTATGAACTCTTCAAGGCGATCGGAAAAGAGCTTTACGGCAAAACCCTGCTCATTTCTGTAGGCGGCATCGACTCGGCTGAAGAAGCCTATAAGCGAATCAAAGCCGGTGCATCCCTCATACAGATCTACAGTATGCTTATCTACAGAGGTCCTGCGCTTATTAAAGAGATCAATGAAGGACTCATTGATCTGTTAAAGAAAGACGGGTATAGTCACATCAGTGAAGCGATAGGCGCTGATCACCGGTAATCGGTAATCAAATGAGGAACAAGGAGTTGAGAATGAGGAACTGTAGTACGCTTTTTTTAAAAAAGCGCTTATTTGGAAGCAAAAGCATTGCAAAGCATTGCATACCCCTACTCATCACTCACTACTCATCACTTATCACTAAAAAAATAGTACTGACACTATTTTTGATCTCAGGAGTATCAATGGCCAATTCATTGCCAAAACATTTTACAAAAACACTTAATAACGGACTGGAAGTAGTCGTAATCCCTATGGATAATGACTCAGGTGTTATCACAACAGATATTTACTACAAAGTAGGAAGCCGAAATGAAATACTGGGTAAAAGCGGTATGGCACATATGCTCGAACATCTCAGTTTCAAATCGACAGAAAAGCTCAAAGAAGGGGAGTTCGATGTGATTGTCAAAGGACATGGCGGAGTCAACAATGCCTCAACCGGTTTTGACAAGACGCACTACTTTATCAAAACTGCCAGCAAGAACCTGGGTATGACATTCGAACTCTTTGCAGAACTGATGCACAATCTCAAACTTACCGATGAAGAGTTTCA
This sequence comes from Sulfurovum indicum, assembly GCF_014931715.1. Taxonomy (NCBI): domain Bacteria; kingdom Pseudomonadati; phylum Campylobacterota; class Epsilonproteobacteria; order Campylobacterales; family Sulfurovaceae; genus Sulfurovum; species Sulfurovum indicum. Next base: position 1,535,271 of record NZ_CP063164.1, read on the forward strand.
GAAAGAACGTGATGTGGTTGCAGAGGAGCGTAGGTTAAGAACAGATAACAACCCTATGGGCTATCTTTATTTCAGACTCTTCAATACCCATTATGTCTACCATCCTTATCACTGGCTTCCCATCGGCTTTATGGAAGATATTCTAGAATGGAAGATCGAAGATATAAGAACTTTCTACCGCCAGTATTACCAGCCTGAAAATGCCATTTTAGTCGTTGCCGGAGACATAGACCCGGAAACTGTCTTTAAGGAGGCACAAAAACAGTTCGGAAATATCAAAAACGAACACAAAATACCTGTTGTCAAAGCAGTTGAGCCCAAAATAGATGGTGCAAAACGAGTCACTCTCCATAAAGAGAGCAACCGGGTCGATACACTTGCCATTGCCTATGCCATTCCAAACTATGAACATGAAGACCAGGTAGTACTTTCAGCAATCAGCCATATTCTCAGTGCAGGCAAGAGTTCACGCTTTGAGAAGAAACTGGTACACGAAAAACATCTGGTCAATCAGATATACGGCTACAATATGGAAATGAAAGATCCGGGGGTCTTTCTTATAATGGCGATGATTAACCCGGGTGTGAAGATAGAAGATGTTGAAAAAGAGATCCTCTCCGAACTTGAAAAACTCAAGAAGGGAAATGTTACCCAGGCAGAACTTGACAAAGTCAAGATCAATACAAAAGCTGAATTCATCTATTCTTTAGAGAGCTCAAACTCTGTTGCAAGCCTTTACGGAGACTACCTGGCTAAAGGAAATCTTGAACCTTTACTTGAATATGAAGAGAAATTGGATAAAATAACACTCAAAGATATTAGTCGAGTGGCTAAGAAATATTTCGACCATAATTTTTCTACAACCGTCATTCTTAAGAAAGAAGAAGAAAAATAAGTAACATATTATTCTGAACAGATCCAGAATAATACCATTGACAAAATATTTATAGAAACAAAGAAGTAGGAACAGATATGAACAACTACATTACCGGTGCAACTACTGCACTCATCACACCATTGAAAAACGGCCAGCTTGATGAAGCTACCTATGCCAGACTTATTCAGCGACAGATAGATAACAACATCGATGCTGTCTGCCCTGTGGGTACAACAGGGGAGAGTGCCACACTCAGCCATGATGAGCACAAACGATGTATCGAAATCGCAGTTGAAGTATGCAAAGGCACCGATACGAAAGTACTTGCCGGTGCCGGGAGCAATGCAACCCATGAAGCTATAGATATTGCAAAGCATGCAGCAGACTGCGGTGTCGATGCACTCTTCTCTGTCAGTC